>NZ_JBJGZX010000011.1:0-142731 GCF_054050735.1 Blastococcus sp. SYSU D00813 | reverse complement strand
TCAGCGTGGTGCCGATCTCGGCCAGGTGCACCGTGGCCGAGGCGGCGGCGGGGTTGGTGCCGATGGCCAGCAGCAGCGTCGAGGAGGTGACGCCGTAGGCCATGCCGAGACTGCCGTCGACGAGCTGTGCGCCGAGGCCCGCGAGCGCGAGCAGGACCAGGGTCTTCACGGGGGCAGGACTCCGAGGGGGTGGCCCGCGGGCGCGCGGCAGGCGCGCGGTGGTGCGGGGAGGAACGGGGGAGGCGCTCGGGGCGCGGGAGTCAGCTGCCCGGACAGCGTGCGGCGCAGACGCGCAGCAGGTCGACGTGGATCCGCCCCACGAGGAGCACCGCCGTCGCCGCCACGAGGCCTATGTCTACCAGGTCGGTCGACAAAGGTCGTGGGTGCGTCCACCCAGTGGGACCGGTCCGCCTCACGGCCGCAGGACGTCGTCGCGCACGGTGGCCCAGGCGAGCAGGCCCCCCACCGCGTACAGCGCGGCGCAGACCAGCACCGCCGTCCGGTACGGAGTGGCGAGGGTCACCGGGTCGGCGTAGTCCGCGCCGGACAGCCCGACCGCCACCGGCAACGCGGCGACGGCCAGCAGCTGCGCCGCGCGCGCCACGGCGTTGTTCACCCCGGACGCCGCGCCGGTCAGCGCGTCGGGCGCCGCCGCCAGCACGGTGGCCGTCAGCGGCGCCACCGTCGCGGCCATGCCGAGCCCGAGCAGGAGCGAGCCGGGCAGCACGTCGACGACGTAGGGCTGCTCGCCGTCGACCGTGGCCAGCCACGCCGTCCCGGCGGCGGCCACCAGCGGCCCGGCCGTCATCGGGCGGCGGGGACCGATCCGGGCCGCCAGCGCCCCGGCGCGGGCGGAGAGCAGCGTGATGACGGCGATCGAGGGGAGCATCGCGGCGCCCGCCGCGGTCGCGCCGTACCCCAGGGCGGTCTGCAGCTGGAGGACGAGGAACAGCAGCACCCCGCCGAGCGCCGCGTAGACGGCGAGCGTGGCGAGGTTGGCGCCGGTGAACTGCCGGTCGGCGAACAGCCGCGGCGGCAGCAGCGGATCGGCGGTGCGGCGCTCCCGCACGACGAACCCGGCCCCGGCGAGCAGGCCCGCGGCCGCGGCGGCCCACACGTCGGCGTCCCCGGGGCGCTCCCCGGCGGCGATCAGCGCGTACGTGACGCCGCCGAGCGCGGCGGCGCCGAGCAGCGCGCCCGGGACGTCGAAGCGACCGGCCGGCCCCGCGGCCCGGCTCTCGGGCACGTGGCGGCCCGCGACGGCCAGGACGACGACGGCCACGGGCACGTTGAGCAGGAACACCAGCCGCCAGCTGACCGCGTCGACCAGCGCCCCGCCCAGGAAGGGCCCGACCAGCCCGGCGACGCCGCCGAGGCCCGACCACAGCCCGATGGCGCGGGCCCGGTCGCCCGGCCGCACCGAGGCCTGGACCAGGGCCAGGCTGCCGGGGGTCAGCAGCGCCGCGCCGACGCCCTGCACCACCCGCGCCGCCACGAGCTGCCCGGTGCTCTGCGCCAGCCCGCACAGCAGCGACGCGACCGCGAACCACGCCACCCCGACCAGGAACACCCGGCGCCGGCCGTACCGGTCGCCGAGCGAGCCGCCGAGCAGCACCAGGGCGGCCAGCGCCAGCGTGTAGCCGGTGACCGTCCACTGCAGGCCCGACAGGGAGGCGTCCAGCTCCGCGCCGATCGCCGGGAGGGCCACGTTCACCGCCGAGGCGTCCAGGAGGGCCATGCCCGACGCCAGCACCGTGGCCGCGAGCAGCCAGCGGCCCCGGGCGGTGCCGAGCGCGACGGGCGCGGACACGGCCTCCCCGCCGGGCACGGCCGGGCTCAGCCCACGACGGCGTTGGTGGCGAAGTACGCGAGCGCCGCGACGGCCCCGGCCGCGGGGAGCGTGACCACCCACGCGGCGACGATGTTGCCGGCCACGCCCCAGCGCACCGCCGACAGCCGCCGGGTCGACCCCACGCCCATGATCGAGGTCGTCGTGATGTGGGTGGTGGAGACGGGGACGGCGAACACCGTCGCCGTCGTCACCATCACGCCCGAGGCGACCGTCTGGGCCGAGAAGCCGCCGGCCGGGGTGAGCTGGATGATCCGCCGCCCCATGGTCCGCATGATCCGGAAGCCGCCGGCGTAGGTGCCCGCGCTGATCGCGAGGGCGGCGGCGAGCACGACCCACAGCGGCACGGTGAAGTCGTCGATCTCACCGGCGGTGAACAGCGCCAGGGTGATGACGCCCATCGTCTTCTGCGCGTCCTGGAGGCCGTGGCCCAGCGCCATCGTCGCCGAGCTGGCGATCTGCGCGTACCGGAAGCCGCGGTTGGCGCGGGTCACGTTGGCGTTCCGGAAGGCCCACAGGATCGCGAGCATGAACAGGTAGCCCAGGCCGAAGCCGACCAGCGGCGAGACGACCATCGGGATGACGACCTTCTCGAACACGCCCATCCACTGGACGCTGTGCGCGGCCGCCAGGGCCGCGCCGACCAGGCCGCCGATCAGCGCGTGCGAGGAGGAGGACGGCAGCCCGAACCACCACGTGATCATGTTCCAGACGATCGCGCCGATGAGGGCGGCGAAGACGACCTGCAGCCCCTCGTTGCCGACGGGCGGGTCGATGATCCCGTCGCCGACGGTCTTGGCCACCTCGGTCGACAGCAGCGCGCCGACCAGGTTCATCACCGCGGCCAGCGCCAGCGCCACCCTCGGGGTGAGCGCCTTGGTGGAGACCGCGACGGCGATCGCGTTCGCCGCGTCGTGGAACCCGTTGGTGTAGTCGAAGGCCAGGGCGACCAGGACGATGACGACCAGGGCGATGAAGGCGGCGTCCATCAGCAGAGGTCCATCGCGGCCTAGGACTCCTTGACCGTGATGGTCTCGACCACGTTCGCCACGTGCTCGAAGGCGTCGGCGGCCTCCTCCAGCTGGTCGGCCACCTCCTTGAGCTTGAGGATCTCCAGCGCGTCGAACTCGCCGCTGTAGAGCCGGGAGAGCAGCCGGCGGTAGAGCTTGTCGGCCTCGTTCTCGATCCGGTTGACCTCGATCCAGTACTCGGAGAGGTCCTTCATCGTCCGCAGCCGCGGCATGGCCTCGGCGGTGGTCTGGGCGGCGCGCTGCAGCAGGGCGGTCTGCTGGTGCATCTCGGCCGGCAGGGTGCCCAGGCCGGTGAGGACGACCAGGTCCGCGGCGGCCTCGACGAAGTCCATGACGTCGTCGAGGTCGCTGGCCAGGTTGTAGATGTCCTCGCGGTCGAACGGCGTCACGAAGCTCGAGTTGAGCTGCCGGAAGATCGCGTGCGTGGACTGGTCACCCACGTGCTCCAGCTCCCGCAGCCGGGCGGCGAGCTCGTCGCGGCGGGCGTGGTCGTGGATGAACTCGCTCAGGACGTCGGTCGCGGCCACCAGGTTCTCCGCCGAGGCGGTGAACAACGGGAAGAAGGTCGAGTCCTTGGGCGTGAGGCTGAAGGGCACGTGTCGCTCCGGTCGGCAGTGGGGTCCCGGACGTCCGACCCCGGTCCGGGAGCGGGCGCACGGCCGTCGGGCAGCATAGGTGCCCGGTTCACCCGCCGTTCACCCCGCGGTCACATCGAGGCCGCGTCGTCCCCCGCGTCGGTGAGTGCTGTGACGAGGTCCTCACGCGCCCGGGCGACCCGGGACCGGATCGTGCCCACGGGGCAGCCCGCCACCTCCGCGGCCTCGGCGTAGGGCAGCCCCAGGAGCTGGGTGAGCACGAACGCCTCCCGGCGCTCGGGGGCCAGCCGGGCCAGCAGGTCGCCGACGACGGCGCCCTCGCCCACGCGGTCGGCGGTCCCGGCCGCCGGGCCCTCCAGCGCCTCGAGCACCGCGTCGTCGGACACCAGCGTCAGCCGCCGGCGGCGCCGGGAGCGCAGGGCGTCGGCGCACGCCCGGCGGGCGATCGACAGCAGCCACGTCCGCAGCGTGGAGCGGCCCTCGAAGCGGTGCAGCGCACCGAAGGCCCGCAGGTAGGTCTCCTGGGTGAGGTCGTCGGCGCTGCCCCGGTCGACCAGCGCGGCGCACAGCCGCCACACGTCGGACTGGGTCGCCCGCACGAGGGCCGCCGCGGCGAGGGCGTCGCCCCCGGCGGCCGCCTCCGCGTAGCGCTCCAGGTCCTCCACGTGCCCGATCCTCCCGGGGCGCCGGCCCGGGGGACATCCCCGTCCTAGGGGGGAACCCCGGGGGCCCGGCCGACGACTATCTCCCCATGCAGTGTCCCGGATTCCGTGAGGCGGCCTCCGCGCGGCTCGACGGCGAGTCGCCGGGGATGCCGGTCGAGGAGCTCGACGCGCACCTGGCCGGGTGCCCGGCCTGCGCGGCGTGGGCCGACTCGGCCGCCGTCGTGACCCGCCGCGCGCGGCTCGCGCCCGCCCCGCCGGTGCCCGACCTCACGGCGGCGGTGCTCTCCGCCCTGCCGCGGCAGCTGCCCGGCGCCGCGGCGGCCGCCCGGGCCGGGCTGGTGACGGCGGGGCTGCGGCTGGCGCTGCTGGCGGTCGGCGCCGCGCAGGCGCTGCTGGCCTGGCCCGCGCTGGTGACCGGGACGGCCGCGATGAGCGCACCGGTGCACATGGCCCACGAGACCGGTGCCTGGAACCTGGCCGCTGGCGCCGCCTTCGTCGCCGTCGCCGCCGGCCCGCGGCTGGCCGCCGGCGCGCTGCCGTTCCTGGGCACCTTCGTCGTCCTGCTCACGGTGCTGACCGTCGGCGACCTGGGCGCGGGGCACGTGCACGCGGAGCGCGCGGCGGCGCACGTCCTGCTGGTCGCCGGTGTCGTCCTCGTGAGCGTCGTCGCGTGGCGCGGCCGACGGCGCTCTCACGCGCTCGCGCGTGAGAGAGTGGTGGCGTGAGCCGTGCAGCCCGGTGGTCCCCGGGCCGGTCGGCGGCGCTCCTGCTCCTGCTGCTCGCCGCCCTCCTGACCGCGGGGGTCGGGACCGCGCCCCCGGCGTCGGCGCACGCCAGCCTGGTGTCGACCGACCCGGGTGAGGGTGCGCGGCTGTCCGCCGTCCCCGAGCAGGTCTCGCTGGAGTTCACCGAGGGGGTCTCCCTCGGCGCGGGCTACCTGCGCGTCCTGGACTCCGGCGGCGAGCGCGTGGACACCGGGGACGCCCGGGTCGACGGCAGCACCGTCCGCGTGGGGCTGCGCGACGGGCTGGGCGACGACGGCTACCTGGTCACCTACCGGGTGATCTCCGCCGACTCGCACCCGATCTCCGGCTCGTTCTCCTTCGTGGTCGGCGACGGCGCGCTGGTCGACGCCTCCGTGGCCGGCTCGGGCGACGACACCGACCCCGCGGTCGCCGTCGCCCTGCCCACCGGCCGCTGGACCGGCTTCGCCGGGCTGGCCCTGGCGGTCGGCGTGCCGGCGATGGCCGCGCTGTGCTGGCCGGGCGGCTGGGGCTCGGCGCTGCTGCGCCGCCTCACCGCCGTGGGCCTGGCCGCCGTCGCCGTCGGCGCGGTGCTGACCTTCCTGGTGCAGGGCCCGTACGCGGCGGCGAGCGGCCTCGGCTCGGTCGCCGACCCCTCGCTGCTGTCGGCCACGGCGCAGTCCGAGCTCGGCGTGGCGCTCCTCGTCCGGCTCGCCCTCACCGCGGGGCTCGCGCTCCTGCTGCTGCCGTGGCTGCGGCGCGGGGAGGTGCCGGTGCCCCGGGCGCTGGTGCTCGGCGGCGTCCTGGCGACCGGCCTCGTCCTCACCACCGCCGCGGTCGGCCACCCGGTGGCCGGCCCGTACCCGGCGATCGCCGTGCTCGCCGCCACGGCCCACGTGGCCGCGATGGCGCTGTGGCTCGGCGGCCTGGTCGCGCTGCTCGCCGCCCTGCTGCGGGAAGGCGTCCCCGCCGCCCAGATGGCCGAGGCGCTGCCCCGGTTCTCCCGGGTCGCCGCGGCCTCGGTCGCCGTCCTCGTCGTCTCGGGCGTCGTGCAGTCGGTGCGGGAGGTCGGCTCGCCCGACGCCCTGTTCTCCACCGGCTACGGGCGGCTGCTGCTGGCCAAGCTGGCCCTGGTGCTCCTGGTGCTCGCGGCGGCCGGGGTCTCCCGCGTCTGGGTGCAGCAGCGCCTGGGCGTGCGCCCCCGCCGCGCGCCGCGCCGCGGGCGGGTGACCGCCCACGCGTTCGCCGCCGGCGAGGCGCCCGCGCCGGAGGTCGTCCGGGCGGCCGCCGCCCGCGAGGAGGGGCTCGCCGTCGGCGCGGCCGCCGAGCGGGGCGCGCTGCGGCGCTCGGTGCTGGTCGAGCTGGGCCTGGCCGCCGTGGTGCTGGCGCTCTCGGCGGTGCTGGTCGGCACGCCGCCGGCCCGGGCCACGGCGTCCGAGCCGGTCGACGTGACCGTGCCGCTGCAGTCGTCGGCCGGCGAGTCCGGGTCGGTGCAGATCTCCCTGGACCCCGCCGCGCCCGGCGCCAACACCCTGCACGTGTACCTGTTCGACGAGTCCGGGCAGCTCACCCAGCCCGAGGACATCCGGGTCACGCTCACCGAGCCCGCCCAGGAGATCGGCCCGCTGACCGTCGAGCTGGAGCCGGCCGGCCCGGGCCACTACGTCGGCGACGGCACCGTCGTCCCCTCGGCCGGCACGTGGACCCTCGCCGTCTCGGTGCGGCTCGACGAGTTCACCGCCACCACCGCCAGCACCGAGTTCCCGGTCCGCTGAGCGGGCCCGCCCGGCCTCCGAGGAGCAGCATGTCCCCGCCCCGCCCGCTCGCGCGCGCCTGCGTCGTCGTGCTGGCCGTCCTGACCGCCCTGGCGGCCTCGGTCGCCGTCGCGGGCGGCGCGTCGGCGCACGTCACCGTGTCGTCCGACGACGCCGCACCCGGCGGGTTCGGCACGCTCACCTTCCGGGTGCCGAACGAGAGCGCCACCGCCAGCACGGTCTCCCTGCGCGTGCAGCTGCCGACGGAGACGCCGCTGGTCTCGGTGAGCACCCGGCCGGTGCCCGGCTGGACCGTGACCGCCACCCGCTCGCAGCTGCCCGACCCGGTCGATGTCGAGGGCACCCCCGTCACCTCCTACGTCTCCCAGCTCGAGTGGCGGGCCGACGCCGGCGCCGGCATCGCACCGGGCCAGTTCCAGGAGTTCGCCGTCTCCGCCGGCCCGCTGCCCGACACCGGCTCCCTCGTGCTGCCGGCGGTGCAGACCTACAGCGACGGGACGGAGAGCGCCTGGATCGAGCCCACCGTCGAGGGCCAGGAGGAGCCCGAGCGCCCGGCGCCCGTCCTGGCGCTCACCGCGGCCGGGGCCACGCCCGCGTCGTCCGGGGACGGCGCCCACGGGCACGACACCGCGGCCGCCGAGGGCGACGACGCCACCGGCCTGGCCCTCTTCCTGGCCCTCCTGGCGCTGTTCACCGGCCTCGCCGGTGTCGTCCTCGGGTACCGCGCCGGCCGACGTACCGTGTCCTCGTGACCGCATCGCTCCGCCGGCTGCCCGCCCTCGCGCTGGCCGCCGGCCTGCTGCTGGGCGGCTGCTCGGCCGCGGACACGGACGACGAGGCGGCCGCTCCCTCCTCGGGCCACGACCACTCCGGCGGGGTCACCGTCGAGGGCCCCGACGACGAGTACGCCGGCCTCGACCTGCCCGACCCCTACCAGCGGCCGTCGTTCACCCTCACCGACACCTCCGGCGCGGCCTACGACTTCGCCGAGCGGACGGCGGGGCGCCCGACGCTGCTGTTCTTCGGCTACACGAACTGCCCCGACATCTGCCCGACGACCATGGCCGACGTCGCGCTCGCGCTGCGCCGGCTGGACCCGGCGGTGGCCGAGCAGGTGCAGGTGGTCTTCGTCACCACCGACCCGGCCACCGACGTCGGCCCGGTGCTGGGGGAGTACCTCGGCCGCTTCGACGCCGACCTGCCGGTCGACTTCACCGGCCTGACCGGGGAGCAGGGCGCCATCGACCGCGCCCAGCTGGCGGCGGGCGTGCCGCTGGCCGAGGACCAGGGCCGCCAGCACTCGACGATCCTGCTGCTGTACGGCTCCGACGACCAGGCGCACGTGGCCTTCGACGGCGGCAACACCGCCGCGGACATCGCCTCGGACCTCGAGAAGGTCGTGGAGGGATAGCGGTGCGCAGGACGCCGGCCCGCCTCCTGGTGATCCTGGCGGGCATCGTCGCCGTGCTGGCGCTGGCCGGCCCGGCGGTCGCCCACGTCGGCGGCGACGTCGCCGGCAGCGACTTCGACGGGCGCATCACCTCGGTCAGCCCCCAGGTGCCCGGCGTGACCGTCCGGGTGCTGCAGTTCGGCGACGAGTTCGAGGTCGTCAACACCACCGGCACCGACGTCGAGGTCCCCGGCTACAGCGGCGAGCCCTACCTGCGGATCGGCCCGGACGGCGTCTGGCGCAACAGCCGCAGCCCGGCGACCTACCTCAACCTCGACCGGTTCGGCCGCGCCGACGTCCCCGAGACCGCCGACGTCGGCGCCGAGCCCGAGTGGGTGCAGGTCTCGACCGGGTCCGAGTACGTCTGGCACGACCACCGCACGCACTGGATGAGCGAGGGGCAGCTGCCCCCGACGGTCGCTGCCGACCCTGACCGCGCGCACGTCGTCTCCCGGTGGGTCGTGCCCATGACCCACGGCGGGACCGACATCGAGGTGGCGGGGGAGCTCACCTGGGAGCCCCCGCCCTCGCCGTGGGTGGTGTGGCCGGCGCACCTGGCCGTCGCCGCCGCCGCGCTGGCGGCCGGGCTGCTGGCCCGCGACGCCCGCCCGCTGGGCGTGGCGATGCTGGTGGGCGGGGCCGGGGCGCTGGCGCACGCGCTGGCCACCCCGGAACCGCCGGCCAGCATCAGCTCGCACGCGGGGGCGATCGCCTCGGCGCTGCTGCCGGCGCTCGCCGCGCTGCTCGTCGCCGTCCTCGGCGCCCGGGCCGCGTGGCGCGGCCGCGGGCGGATGGCGGGGTTGTGCGCCGCCGTCCTCGGCTGGCTGCTGCTGGTGCAGGGCCTGCCCGACGTCGACGTCATGTGGAGCGCGAACGTGCTCTCGGCCGGCCCGGACGCGTTCGCCCGGGTCGTGGTCGCGCTGCTGCTCGGCCTGGGTGCCGGGCTCGTGCCCGGTGGCGTCGCCGCGGTGCGCCGGTTCCGGGAGTCCGCCGCCCGCGCGGCGGAGCCCCAGCCCGCGGGCTGAGGCCCGCCGCCCGCGGGACTACGCGGTCTCGGGTACCGGGTGCAGCAGCGCCCGGTTGGAGAACAGCTCGTTGGCGCGCTGCAGGTCGGTCTCGAAGTCGACCTCGACGGCGGAGAACCGGCTGATGTCGACCGGCCGGACCCGCAGGCCGTCGGCCCCGATCGCGGTCTCGATGCCGCGCTCGAAGTAGTCCTGCGCCGCGCAGGCGGCCAGGTGCTCGACCAGCACCGGCTTGTCGGCGCCGGAGACGTAGTTGATGCCCACGGCCTCGCCCAGGCCGCCGACCACCGTCTTGGACAGCTCGGCGATGCAGCCCTCGCCGTCGAGGGTGTACTTGACCTCCTCGTCGGCGACGGTGGAGGTGTCGACGCAGACGAAGCTCTCGTCGGCCAGCACCGACGGCAGCGCCGCTTCGAGCACGGCCGGGTCGAACACGACGTCGCCGTTGAGCCACAGCACGCCGCCGTCCCGCGTGGCGCGCAGGGCGCGCAGCAGGCTCTGCGAGGTGTTGGTCTTGGCGTAGTCGGGGTTGTAGACGAAGCGGACGTCGGGCGCGGCGCGCATGACCCGCTTGGCCTTGAAGCCCACGACGACCGTCACGTCGACCGCCGGCCCGAAGACCGCGCGGAGCGTGTCGAGCTGGCGCTGCAGGATGCTGCGGCCGTCGTGCAGCGGCGTCAGCGGCTTGGGGTGCGGGCGCCCCAGGCGGGTGCCCATGCCGGCGGCCAGGATCACGACCTGGACCGGGACGGTCGCCGGCCGGCGTGTGCTGGCGGAGCGGGCGAGTTCCAGCAGACCGGCGGCCGGTCCGGCGTCGAGAGCGCGGTCAGCGATGCGCACTGTCGTCCCCTCCTCGGGTGTTCGCGGAACCGGCGGGCACGGTGCCCGCCGGGAAGAGCAGGTCGAGGACGCGCTCGGTGGCGTGGCCGTCCTCCAGGGAGCAGAAGGTCTCGCGGAAGCGTGCGTAGCGCTCTGCGCTGTCGGCGACGACGGTGTCGAGGTCGGCCAGCGCCGCGACCAGCTCCTCGCTGGTGCGCAGCAGCGGCGTCGGGGCCACCTCGGCGAGGTCGAAGTAGAAGCCGCGCAGCTCGTTCTGGAAGTACTCCAGGTCGTAGGTGAGGTACAGCAGCGGCTTGCCGGTGATGGCGAAGTCGAACATCGTCGACGAGTAGTCGGTGACCATCACGTCGGCGGCCAGGTAGAGGTCGCGGATGTCGGGGTGGCTGCAGACGTCGCGGACGGCGGAGCCCTCCACCACCTCCAGCCGGTCCATCACCATGTTGTGCAGCCGCAGCAGCAGCACGTGGTCCGAGCCCAGCCGCGCGGAGAAGTCGTCGAGGTCGATGGCGAACTCGAAGTCCTGCGGGCCGGTCTTCTTGAACACCAGGTCGTCGCGCCACGTGGGGGTGTAGAGGACGACGGTCTGCTCGTCGGTGATCCCGAGGTCGGCGCGCACCTGCGCGCGCACCGCGTCCCGGTCGGGGCTGTTGAGCAGGTCGTTGCGCGGGTAGCCGGTCTCGTGCACCGGCCCCTCGAAGCCGAACGCGCGGCGGAACCGCGGCGTGCTGGCCGGGTTGGGCGACAGCAGCAGGTCCCAGCGCGCGATGTCCTGCTCCAGGTAGGCCAGCCGCCCCTCCGGCGCCCACAGGACGTCGTTGTGGATCCGCTTGAGCGGGGTCCCGTGCCAGGTCTGCAGGTAGGTGGTGCCGGGCCGCTTCTCCCAGTCCAGCGGGATGTGGTCGTTGGAGATCACGACGTCGGCCCCCTCGAGCGCCGCGATGCACTCCGGGCTGCCGAAGGGGACCGTGGCCACGTCGGCCGGGAAGGTGGCCTCGGTGTGCGGGGCGGACAGCCACGTGTGGGTGGCGTCGACCCCGCGGCGCACGAGCTCCTCGTAGAGCGCGCGCGGGCTGTCGGAGAAGTGGCCGCGGAAGGCGACGTAGACGATGTTCACCGGGTTCCTCCCGTCGGTTCGGTGCCGTCGCGGCGGGTGAGCACCGGCAGCAGCAGGTCGGCGAGCTCCCGCCAGGAGGCGACCACGGCCAGCACGCCCGCCTCGCGCAGGACGGCGTCCCGCTCCGCCCGCTCGGCGGGCGGCACGAACAGCAGGTTGCCCACCGTGGGGCAGCCGGCGCGGACGGCCGACAGCGCGCCGGCCTGCGAGTCCTCGACGGCCAGGGCGGTGGCGGGGTCGACGCCCAGCTGCTCGCAGGCGTGCAGGTAGACGGCCGGGTCGGGCTTGCTGGTGGGGACCGGCAGCGAGTCCTCGGCGCTGAAGCGCACCTCGGGCGGCAGCAGCCCCGCCAGCCCGGTCGCGCGGAAGCAGGCGTCGAGCCGGGTGAGCGCGCTCGAGCTGACCACGGCCGGCGTCAGGTGGCGGGCCAGCTCGGCGACGGCCGCGGTCGTCTCCTCGTGCGGCCGCAGCACCTCCCCGAGGTACGCGGTGACGGCCCGCTTCTCCTCGGCGACCCACGGCTCGATGTCGGTGTCGGGCCGGCCCGCCTCGGCGGCCAGCCGCCGCGAGGTCGTCCGGAAGTTCATGCCGGTGGTGGCCAGCCGGAGCTCCTCGGCGGTGAACCGCTGGGGGGAGCCGACCTCGGCGAGGAAGCGGTTGGTCACCTCGGCGGAGGCGACGAAGGCCGGTTCCTCGCTGGGGAACAGGTTGCCGTCGGCGTCGCACAGCAGCGCGCGCAGACCGGAGACCACGTCGGCGGGCAGGGCCGGCGTGGCGGAGGGGGCGCTCACCGGGGCACCGCTCGGGACCGGCGGACGGCCGCGGCCACGGCCGGCCGGACGCCGTCGGAGACCAGGTCGGCCAGCGCGGCGGCCAGGTCGGCCACGAAGGCGGGCTCGTCGGCGAGCTCCCCGAAGACCGGCCGCACGGCGAGCAGCGGCCGGGGATCGGTTCCGCCGGCCCGCGCCAGCGCGACGAGCTCGGCGCCGCGCTCGTCCTCCACCGCGTCGTGCAGCTGCAGCCAGCGGATCCAGCCGGCCACCGCCAGGGTCAGCAGCGGCGGCCGGACCCCGCGGGCCAGCGACTCGCGCACCGAGGGCAGCAGGTGGTGGGCCATCTTCGTCGAGCCGCGCCGGCACAGGCGGTGCAGCCGGTCGCCGATGGCCGGGTTGGCGAAGCGCTGGAGCAGCACGGCCTTGTACTCGTCGAGGTCGACGCCCTCGGGCCGGGGCAGCAGCGGGGTCACCTCGACGTCCATGAGCCGCGCCGCGTAGGCGGCGAAGACGTCGTCGCCCATGAGGTCGTCGATCTGCGCGTACCCGGCCAGCGTGCCCAGGTAGCCCAGCGCCGAGTGGCTGGCGTTCAGCAGCCGGGTCTTCATCAGCTCGTAGGGCGCCACGTCGGGGACGAAACGGACCCCGACCCGGTCCAGCGGCGGGCGGCCGTTGCGGAAGTCGTCCTCGATGAACCACTGGGAGAACGGCTCGGTGATGACCGGCCAGCGGTCGTCGACGCCGTAGCGGCTGGCCACCGCCGCGCGCTCCTCGGGGGTCGTCTGCGGGGTGATCCGGTCGACCATGCTGCTGGGGAAGCCCACCCGGTCGGCGATCCAGCGGGCCAGCACCTCGTCGCGCCGGCGGGCCAGGCCGACCACGGCGGCGCGGGTCGCGTCGCCGTTGCGGTGCATGTTGTCGCAGGAGACGACCGTGAACGGCGCCGTGCCGGCCCGGCGGCGGCGGTCGAGCGCCTCCACGAGGTAGCCGAACGTGGTGCACGGCCGGGTGGGGTCGGCCAGGTCGCGCTGCAGGTCTGCGGCGGAGTCGTCGAACTCGCCGGTGTGCGGGTCGAGCGGGTAGCCGGCCGTGGTGATGGTCATGGTGACCATCCGCGTGCGGGGGTCGGTCAGCCGGTCGAGCACCGCGTCGGGGGCGTCGGGGGCGAAGAGGTAGTCGACCATCACCCCGACCACGCGGGCCCGCTCCCCGTCGGGGCTGCGCTCGACCACCGTGTACAGGTGGTCCTGCGGCGCCAGCGCCTCCTGCATGTGGCGGTGCCGCAGGCCCACGCCCACGACGCCCCAGCCCGTGGAGATGCCGAGCTGGGCCAGCTCGTCGAAGTAGGTGAGCTGGTGGGCCCGGTGGAAGCCGCCGACGCTGAGGTGGACGACGGACGGCGTCAGCTTGGCGCGGTCGTAGGTGGGGACGGTCAGGTGCTCACCGTGGAGCACCAGGGTCGCGTCCGAGAGAGGGCGGACCGGGGCGACTGCCGGGGCGGTGGGGCAGGTGGCAGCGCCGGCGAGGGCCGGCGGGCCGGGGGAGCGCTCCGGCGTCGTCATGCGGCATCCGTTCCTTCACTCTCGTCGGTGCGATGACCTCCAGGTGGGTCCACCGGGCCGGTGGGTCCCGCAGGCGGGTGTCGGGCGCGGGGAGCGCACGACGGGATCAGCGGGAGTGCTGATCATCGGTTCACGGCGGAGCCGCTGTCCACCCGGGGGGCGAGGACTTGTTCCTCGACCGCCCGAGGGGCGTCGGCCCGACCCCGCGGTCGGACCGGCGCGTTGGCTCCACGCCGGGAAGGCGTCCATGCCCATCCCCGCGGAGAGTCAAACTCCCGAGCGGTCGGAGCGGTTCCGTTCCGCGCGCGCCGTGACCGGACCGCAACGCCTGGGGCGTGTGGGATGTCACACGCGGCGTGTCGTGATGAACACGCCGAGTAGGGGGTCACGAGCCGGTCACGGAGTGTTTGGATGCCGGAGCCAGCGATCCGGCCCACCCGGGCTCTTCCCCCACGGAGCAGGCAGGTACATGCGCAGCACCTCCCGCGCGAGCGCCCCCGCGAGCGGTCCGGCCACCGGATCGCACCGCGCACCCGCCGCCCGCCGGCGGCGCGGGGTGCCGGCGCGGCGGCCGTCGGCCCTGCTCGGGGCGCTGGTGGCCGGCGGGGTCGGCGCCGCGGTCCTCGGCCTGCAGAGCCCGCCGGAGGCGGCCGCGGAGGCCACGAGCGTGCTGTCCGCCCAGCAGGAGCTGGGCATCGTCGACGAGACCGAGGTCATGCCCATGGCCTCCATCACCGAGGCCGAGGCCCAGGAGCGGCTGCAGGAGGTCACCGCCGCGCGCGCCGCGCGGGCCGAGGCCGAGGCGGCCGCCGCGGCGGCCGCGGCGGAGGCCGCCCGGCCCAAGACGGTGCTGCCGGTCTCCGGGGCGCGCTTCACCAGTGGGTTCGGCTCGCGCTGGGGCACCTTCCACTACGGCATCGACCTGGCCGCCCCGATGCACACGCCGGAGTACGCCGCCGCCGACGGCGTGGTGCTGCGCGCCGGCGCCGCGAGCGGGTTCGGGCTGGCCGTCTACATCCTCCACGAGAACGGCGACGTCACCGTCTACGGCCACATGGACGAGATCCTCGTCGAGGTCGGCGACTACGTGGACGCCGGCACCACGATCGCGCTGCTGGGCAACCGGGGGCAGTCCACCGGGCCGCACCTGCACTTCGAGGTGCACCAGGGCGGGATGAACGGCGAGCGGGTCGACCCCGTCGACTGGCTGGCCGAGCGGGGCGTCGAGGTCGGCTGACCCGCCTCTGCTGTTATGGCGGCCGTGGCCAGCGCGGTCGAGGACACCAACCGGCGGATGCTGCGCGCCCGGGACGCGATGGACCGCGCGTACGCCGAGCCGCTCGACGTCCCGACCCTGGCCGCGATCGCGCACGTCTCCGAGGCCCACTTCATCCGCACCTTCCGGGCGACCTTCGGGGAGACCCCGCACCGCTACCTGCAGCGGCGGCGGGTGGAGCGGGCCATGTTCCTGCTGCGGACGACCGACCGGAGCGTGACCGACATCTGCATGGCGGTCGGCTTCAGCAGCCTCGGGACGTTCAGCCGGGTGTTCCGGGAGGTGGTGGGGGAGTCGCCGAGCGCCCACCGCAGCCGCGGGCCGCTCCCGCCGGCACCCTCCTGCTTCGCGATGGCGTGGCTGCGACCGAGCAGTTTCGGAGAAGCACCCCGGGGCTGAGCCGCCCTAGCGTCGTCGGCATGTTGACCGGGATCACCATCAGCCAGATCTACGTCCCCGACCAGGACGCCGCCCTCGACTTCTACGTCGGCAAGCTCGGCTTCCGCGTCCACAGCGACATGCAGTTCGGCCCGATGCGGTGGCTGACCGTCGTCCCGCCGGGCCAGCCGGACCGCCAGGTCCTGCTGGAGAAGCCCGGTCCGCCGTCGATGAGCGAGGAGACGGCGGCCGAGGTACGGCAGGCGGTCAGCAAGGGCGTGGCCGGCGGTCACCTGTTCCTCGCCTGCGACGACGCCTACGCGACCCACGCCGAGCTCAAGGCCAGGGGCGTGGAGATCACCGAGGACCCGGTCGACCAGCCCTACGGCATCGACTTCGGCCTGCGCGACCCCTTCGGCAACCACCTGCGGATCGCCCAGCTGAAGCAGTCCTGACCGGCGGCGTGCCACACCCCCTCCGCGGTGCCTCCTGACGGGGGATGTACAGTTGCGGACGGCTCAGGGGCACGTGACCGGGGCCGGAACGGGGCTGTGGCGCAGCTGGTAGCGCACCACACTGGCAGTGTGGGGGTCAGGGGTTCGAGTCCCCTCAGCTCCACCAGATAGGTAGTACTCGAACCCCTGACCGCGAAAGCGGTCAGGGGTTCGTTCCGTTTAGGGGCCGATCGAGGACGTGCAGACGTCGTCGACCAGCCCGTGGACAGTGCCTGCAGGTCAGTCAAGGTGCTCGCCCGGTCCGTGGTGGCTTGCCGTAGCTCGGGCGCTAGCAGCAGCTGGAAGGGCGCGGCCAGCTCACCGGTCAGCGTCTCGTCGTCCGTCACCAGCAGCTGACGGAAGAACACCTGGTTGAACTGGCGCCGCAGCTTGGGGCCGGCCAGGCAGTAGGCCCGGTAACAGTCCTGGGCTAGCGCCAGGGCGTCATCCAGTGTGCCGAGCACCCGCTGCAGCCGATCGTCGGCGTCCTGGAAGTAGGCGGCGGCGCTGGCCAGTTCGCGGCTGATGCGGTCCTGCTCCCGCTTCAGGAGATCGAGCGGCAGGGCTCCGGCGTAGAAGGCTTGCAGCAGCTTGCCGCGTTCGTCCTCCAGCTTGCGGTGGCGCTGCTGCTGCCGGTCCCGTTCGGCCACCAGGTTCTCGTTGACGGCGGTGAAGGCCTCCTGTAGTTGTCGCTGCAGCTCGGCCGCCAGCGCCGGGCTGAGGCGGATGGCGCGGTACTCCTGCTCGACGAGGTCCTCGACGACGTCAATCGGCAGGGCCCGCTGGGTGCAGGCGGTGCGCCGCTCGTGCCGGCCGGCGCAGATGAAGTACTCGTACTTGGTGCCGTGGCGGTTGGTCTTGTGGTCGACCAGCAGCCCCTCACCACAGCGGCCGCAGAAGACGCTGCCCTTGAGGTAGTGGTGATGCAGGCGCTGTTTCTCGCCGGCGTAGCCTTGGGCGTCCAGCCGGTCTTGGACGGCCTGCCAGACCTCAGCCGCCACCAGCGGCTCGTGCCGGCCGGGGTACTCGACGCCGCGGTAGCGGACCACGCCCTTGTAGTAGGGGTGGCGCAGCAGGCGGGTGAAGTGGCTGAGGACCAGGGCTTGACCGGGCCGGGTCTTCATCGGACGGGTGGTCAAGCCGCGGGCCGTCAGTTCGGCCAGCAGGGAGCGCAGCGTCCAGTCGCCGCTGGCGTAAGCCTCGAAGGCCCAGCGCATCAGCGGCGCCCGCTCGGGGTCGAGTTCGACGCTGCGCAGCTCGCGGCCGTTGCCGAAGGAGATGACATTGCGGTAGCCGACCGGCGCCCGGCCGGTGGTACCGCCGCTGGCTGCCTTCTGGCTCAGGCCCTTAGCGACCTCGGCGCCTAGGTTGCGCGAGTAGAACTCGGCGATCGAGCTCATGATGCCGTGCAGCAGCATGCCGCTCGGCGTCTCGTCGATGTTCTCGGTGACGGAGACAAGCCGGGCGCCAGCCTGCTGGATGGCCAGGTTGATCGTGACGTCGTCGGCCCGCGACCGGGCCAGCCGGTCGACCTTGTGAACGATGACCTAGCTGACCGGGGCGGTCTGCAGGTGGGCCAGCAGTCGCTGCAGCTCCGGCCGATCGGCTGAGCGGGCGGACTCGCCGGCATCGACGAACTCGGCCACCACCTCGGCGCCGAGAGCCTCGGCCTTGCGGTAGCAGGCTTGGCGCTGGGCCGGGATGGAGAAGCCTTCGGCCTCACCGCCGCGCTCGGCCTGGTCTTTGGTACTGACGCGCAGGTAGACCACCGCGGTGGCCGGCGCGGTCTCCTGGGCGACGCTGGGCACGGGCTGCAGGCTCACGCCGGACTCCTCATCCAAGGCCGCTTCAGGCGGGCGTAGGTCGGTGATTGTCGGCCTCCGTTCCGGTCGTCGCTCGGCGCTATCCCCAGGCCAAGGTGCGCCAGCCGCCGACTCATGGCCTGCGGCGAGACGCCGAACAGCCGGCACAGCTCGCTGACCCGCTGGTAGCCGTCAGCCCAGGCGGCGTACAGCCAGCGCTTGGGCATCAGCAGGCAGGCGGCGAAGTAGTCGGCGGCCTGCTCAGCCTGGGCGGCGGCACTGAGCCCCGGGCGGTCGACGTACAGCTCGGCGCGGAAGCGGTGGTCGATGGCGTGCTTGAACTCATGGGCCAGTGAGAAGCGCTGGCGGACCAGCGGCTCGGCGCCGTTGAGGACGATCAGCCAGCGGCCGTTGTGCCAGGCGGTGCAGCCGGACACCGGCAAGTCGACGTCGGTGGTCACCAGCACCCGCGGCAGTCCGACGTCTGGATCCAGATCATCGAGCAGGCCGGTGTGACGCACTTCGCCAGTCTGACCTACGGAGACATCGAGGCGGACGCGCTGGCGGCACTGCCGGACTGCTAGAGACGTCGGCGCCGTCTGGTCAAATGTGACTGCTGGGACGGAGGTGGCCAGCCTGCAACGCTGGGCCCCGACGCGCATGCAGCGCCCAGGAGCGTCACGCGCCGTTCTGTCGGAGTGCCAGCTTAGGCTGCAGCGGACGACGGCAATGGTTGTATAATGGGAGCACAAACATGCGGCACATTACTGACATAACCACCATTCGAAAGGGATCGGCCTAATGGCGGCGCCGATCCGTATGCAGGGCGCAAAGTCGGCGAAGTCGCTGGAAGCGACGCTCTGGGACGCCGCAGACAAGCTTCGGGGAAACCTGGAAGCGGCGGAGTACAAGCACGTGGTGCTTGGCCTGGTCTTCTTGAAGTACGTTTCTGACGCCTTCGATGCTCGCCGGCGGCAACTTGAGGCAGCATTGACGGACCGCGCCTCGGATGACTACATCCCTTCCGAGGAGCGAAGGGCGAAAATCCTGGATTCCCGGGACGAGTACACCAGCAACAACGTTTTCTGGGTGCCGGACGAGGCGCGCTGGGGCTACCTCCAGGACAACGCCAAGAGCGCTGCGATCGGGCAGCTCGTGGACTCAGCGATGGACCTCATCGAGAAGGAGAACCCGTCGCTGAAGGGCGTCCTTCCGAAGACGTATGGCCGCGCCGACCTGGACAAGCGCTTACTCGGCGAGCTCGTGGACCTCGTCGGGACGATTGGCTTCACCGCGGTCGACCACGGCGCCGACGACGTCCTCGGCAGGGTGTACGAGTACTTCTTGGGCGGCTTCGCCGCCAGCGAAGGACGCGGCGCCGGCGAGTTTTACACGCCGCGGTCGGTGGTCCGACTCCTCGTCGAGATGCTCGAGCCCTATGGGGGCCGGGTCTACGACCCCTGCTGCGGCTCGGGCGGGATGTTCGTGCAGTCCACCGAGTTCATCGCAGCCCATGGCGGTCGGCGTGATGACATTTCAATCTTCGGCCAGGAGTACGTCGCAGCCACCTGGCGACTGGCCAAGATGAACCTCGCTATCCGCGGCATCGACGCCAACCTCGGCGATGAGGCTGGGGACAGCTTCTTCCGTGACAAGCATCCTGACCTGCGGGCTGACTTCATCATCGCCAACCCGCCATTCAATATGAGCGATTGGGGTCAGCCACAACTCGCCGAGGACCGTCGGTGGAAGTACGGGCTGCCGTCCAAGGGCAACGCCAACTTCGCTTGGGTGCAACACTTCCTGCACCACTTGTCGCCGAACGGTAGCGCTGGCTTTGTACTCGCTAACGGCGCATTGTCCTCAAATCAGTCCGGTGAAGGCGACATCCGCCGAGCGATCATCGAAGACGACCTTGTCGACTGCGTCGTCTACCTGCCAGCCCAGCTGTTTTACTCCACACAGATTGCGGTCTCGCTCTGGTTCCTAACTCGCAACAAGGGCGCACGGACGTCGGGTCATAATGGCAACCGCTATGGCGACCGTCGCGGCCGGACGCTATTTATCGATGCCCGCCGCTTGGGTCATATGATTGACCGGACGCACCGCGATTTCAGCGCGGAAGACATTGAGCAGATTGCTGGTGCTTATCGCGCCTGGCGCGCCCAGGATGGCTCATACCAGGATCAAGCGGGGTTCTGTCGGAACGCCAGCCTTGACGATATTCGAGACCATCGCTACTCCCTGGTGCCTGGTCGCTACGTCGGCTTTGCTCACCGTCCCCAGGCAACCGAGCGGGATACTGAGCGATTGCTGGCCGATTTGGCGGATGTCGAACAGCAGATTGCTCAGGTGGAAAAGCTGTCGCGCCAGGCGGTCGACACGCTGCGGGAGGTTATCGGTGGCTGAGCCTTACTTGGACTGTCCGAAGGAATGGACGCGAACCACACTGGTCCCCGACCGGTCGGGTGAGTTCGTGCTTCGGGCGGAGACTGGCGCGACGCCGTCAACCCGTAACGCCGACAACTGGGACGGCGACGTGCCGTGGCTGACACCCAAGGAGGTCACTGACCTCGACGGCTCCATCTACGTGTCACGAACGGAGCGCTGCATCTCGCAGACTGGGCTGAAGACGTCGGCCGCCAAGCTCATGCCCGCCGGCACCGTCATGCTGACCAAGCGCGCGCCCGTCGGCGCCGTGGTGGTCAACGCCGTGCCGATGGCAACCAACCAGGGCTTCCTGAACTTCACCTGCGGCAAGGGACTACGGCCGGCCTACTTGGCGGCCTGGTTCCGGGCCAACAAGCCGTACCTCGACGCCGTCGCCAACGGCTCGACCTATCCCGAGCTGTACGTTGCCGACCTGTTCGAGTTCGAGCTGGCCGTGCCGCCTCTTGAGGTTCAGGACCGCATCGTGGCGGTGCTCGACGCCTTCCAGGTCGTCCTCGCCATGGAGTCGTCGCTGGAGCAGCTCGTGACGTCGCCGGAAGAGCTGTCCGCGGTCCAGCAGAAGGGCCGGAAGCTGCGCGCGCTGCGCGACGAGATGCTGCCGTTCATCGTGTCCGGGCAGCTGGCCCCGCAGGCAGTGCGCCTGGACCGGGAGCTCGTTGGATGAGTCCGGTCGAGCTGTGCCTGATCGACAACTGCCGCCGCCTGCGCGGTCATAGCGGTGGCCACGAGCAGCTCCCAGGCGAGGCCTGGGACTTCCTGGCCGATAAGGACAAGAACAAGCTGGACAAGGCTGGCTACGCCACGCCGCGTGGTGGCGCCAAGGGTGCCTACCAGAACCACGTGCTCAGGAGCAGCCGGGTGATCATTCCCTACGAGCGGCTCGAGTCATCCAACCTGTCCGACTACGCCGCCGGGGGATACGTCATCCGCCTGTTCCCCGAGCAGTACTTCGCGGCGCCGGGCGTTGTCCGGCCCGAGTTCCAAGTCTTCGGCGCACCGGTTGTCGGCGAGGACGCATTCGTCCTGTACCGGACCCACAGCTCGTTCGAGAGCCTGCCGCCGCTCCCGAACTGGCAGGTGCGCGGGCTGACCAAGAACGGCGCGCCGGTAACCAGGCGCGGCGTGGGCGTGGAGGACACGGGTCACTACGTGCTCCGCATGGCCGCCCTCGGGCCGGGACGTCCGGCGCGCTCCGAAGGTCCGCCTCAGGGCATCTTCGCGCCGGAGTACGCGCCCGCCGAGACGAACTATCTCTGCCAGTGCGTCCTGGCCTGGCTGACCGTCCACACCTACGGCAGTCCGTACGTGGCCACCCAGGCGCGTCACCTCGAGGCCATCCTGAAGCAGGCGGGCCTGCTCGATATGAGCGGTTACGAGCTGCGCGGCGTGCTGCGCCACGGCCTGACCGCCTGCCCACTCTGCCTGCGCATCATCCGGTACGAGCAGCTGCACGAGCTCGTCAACTTCGAGGAGGGCTCCGGGCTGGTCAACGCCGCCATCCAGGTCGAGGGCGCCACCCGGTCGACCGACGTCAACCTCTTCCACCTGACGCCGCTGGTCTACGGCAGCCTGCAGCATGTCGCTGACTCCGTGGCCTGGGGACACGCCAACTGCAACACCCGGCTTGGCCAGCGGCACTGCTACTCACTCGATGAGCTGCAGCACGAGGGCCTGAAGCTCGGGATCCTGCACGAGGAACGGCTTGAAACCTTCGGCTGGATGTCGCCGGACTTCCAGATGATCCGCTCGCCGAACGGTGCGGTCTGGATCCAGCTCTGCGACGACATGACGCCCGCCGAGCTGGCCGGCGAGCCGCCGTTGCGGGCCCCCGTCGCTGAGGACGAAGCCGAGCTGCCGACCGACGGTCCGCTCGAGGAAGCCGTCTTATGAACATCGGCGGCATCACCGAGGATGTCGTTGAGCTGGCTGCGCTCGATTACTTCCGCGAGCTCGGCTACCAAACCGTCCGCGGTCCAGTGCTGGCCCCTGACGGCGACCTTCCGGAGCGGACCGGGTACGACGACGTGATCCTCGTCGACCGCCTGCTGGACGCCGCCGGTCGCATCAACCCCGACCTGCCCGCGGCGGTCGTCCGGGATGCCGTCCGGGTGCTGCGACGAGCCGAGTCGCAGAATCCACTCGCCGAAAACGAGCGCGTCCACCGGCTGCTCACCCAAGGGGTACCCGTCGAACACCGCACAGCCGACGGTGGCGTCCGCACCTCGCTGATCTGGCTGATTGACTGGGACCGGCCGACCGCCAACGACTGGCTGGTGGTCAACCAGTTCACCGTTATTGAGAACAATAAGAACCGGCGGCCGGACGTCGTCGTCTTCGTCAACGGCTTGCCGCTGGGTTTGCTGGAGTTGAAGAACGCCGGGGCTGAGAACGCGACCCTGCGCGGCGCCTGGAACCAGATTCAGACCTACCGGACGGACATTCCGGCAATCTTCGCGGCCAACGCGGTGACGGTCATCTCCGACGGGATGTCCGCTTCGATGGGCTCATTTACGGCCGGCTGGGAGCACTACGCGCCGTGGAAGACTATCGACGGCCGCGAGCTGGTGACGGACAAGCCGGCGCTCGAGGTCCTGGTCAAAGGGGTCTTTGAGCCGCGCCGCTTCCTCGACATCGTCCGCTCCTTCATCGTCTTCTCCGACGAGCCGGACGGCCTGATCAAGCGGGTCGCCAAGTACCACCAGTTCTGGGCGGTCAATGCGGCCGTCGCTTCGACGATCGAAGCGGCGGGGCCCGCTGGCGACCGGCGCGGCGGCGTCGTCTGGCACACCCAGGGCTCGGGCAAGTCGATCGAGATGCTGCTGTACGCCGCCAAGATGATGCGATCGGCCGCCATGGGCAATCCGACTCTGGTCTTCATCACCGACCGCAACGATCTCGACGACCAGCTGTTCGGCGAAGTCTTCGCGCCAGCCCGCGTCTTGCCGGAGCATCCCGTCCAGGCTGAGACCCGGAGCGACCTGCGCCGCCTGCTGCGGCGCGCCTCCGGCGGCATCATCTTTACGACGCTCCAAAAGTTCGCGCCGGAGGTCGGTGGCGACCAGAACCCGGTGCTGACCGACCGCCGCAACGTTGTCGTGGTGGCCGACGAGGCGCACCGCTCGCAGTATGGCTTCGGCGAGTCGCTGGCCCCCGACGGCACGCTGAAGGCCGGCCTGGCCAAGCACCTACGCGACGCCCTGCCGAACGCCACCTATCTCGGCTTTACCGGCACGCCGATCGAGTCCGGCGACAAGTCGACGCGAGCGGTCTTCGGCGACTACATCGACGTCTACGACCTGACGCGGGCCGTCGAAGACGGCGCCACGGTACGAATCTTCTACGAATCACGGCTGGCCAAGGTGTCGCTCAACGCGGCTGACCTGGGGACGCTCGACGAGCTGGCCGACGAGATCACCGAAGGCGCCGAGGAGCAGGAGGCCTCCAAGGCAAAGTCGAGGTGGGCCCGGCTGGAGGCCGTCGTCGGCGCCAGCGAACGGCTCGACCTGATTGCCGCCGACATTGTCCAGCACTGGGAGCGGCGCCGAGCCGAGCTGTTCGGCAAGGCCATGATCGTCACCATGTCGCGGCGCATCGCCGTCGACCTGTACGACAAGATCGTCGCCCTGCGGCCGGACTGGCACAGCGACGATCCGGCGGCGGGCAAGATCAAGGTCGTCATGACCGGTTCGGCGGCTGACCCAGCGGCTTTCCAGTCTCACATTTATCCGAAGGACGTCCGCAAGCAACTGAAGAGCCGGGCCAAGGACCCGAACGATCCGCTGGAACTGGTCATCGTCCGCGATATGTGGCTGACCGGCTTCGACGCCCCCTCACTGCACACGATGTACGTCGACAAGCCGATGCAGGGCGCCGGGCTGATGCAGGCCATCGCCCGTGTCAACCGCACATTCCGCGACAAGCCCGGTGGCCTAATCGTCGACTACATCGGCGTCGCCACCAACCTGCGCTCAGCCCTCGCCGAGTACTCACCAACGGACCGCGACCAGGCCGGCGTGCCCATCGAGGAGATGGTCGCCGTCATGCTGGAGAAGCACGACATCGTGCGGGCGCTCGTACACGGATGCACCTTCGATTCGTCGCCGCAGTTGCCCGCCGCGCAGCGACTGGCGCAGCACGCCCTGGTCCTTGACTTCGTCATGGCCGACCCGGACCGCACCAAGCGCTTCCTCGATCAGGTCCTGGCGTTGACCAAGGCGTTCGCGCTCTGTGGCGCGCGCGACGAAGCGGCCACCGTCCGCAATGACGTCCGCCTTTTCGCCGACGTTCGAGCCGCCATTGTCAAACTGCAGAGCCCTGATTCCGGCAGCGCTGGCACGGGCGGCGTGGAGCTAGACACGGCGATCGGCCAGCTAGTCAACGAGGCAGTAGCCGCTGACGAGGTGGTCGACATCTACAAGTTGGCCGGCGTCGACGCACCCGAGTTGTCCATCTTGTCCAATGAGTTCTTGGACAGCCTGGCCAGCAAAGACAAGCCCAACCTGCAGATGGGGCTGCTCCGGCGCCTCATCAACGATCAAATCCGGACGGTGCAGCGCAGCAACGTCGTGCAGGCCCGGCGGTTCTCGGAGCAGCTCGACGAGGCCATCAACCGCTACACCAACCGGGCGCTGACGACGGCGGAGATCATTGCCGAGTTGGTCAAGCTCGCCAAGGAGATGCGCGACCAGAACCGCCATCACGAACAGCTCGGGTTGTCCGTCGCCGAGGCGGCCTTTTACGACGCCATTGCTCAGAACGACGCCACGGTCCTACAGATGGGCGACGAGGTTCTGAAGAAAATCGCGGTCGATCTCGTCTGGGCAGTGAGGGCGAGTGCCACGATCGACTGGTCACTGAAGGAGTCGGTACGAGCTGCAATGCGGTCCAAGGTGCGGCGTCTCCTGGCCAAGTATGACTACCCACCGGACCAGGAGGAACGGGCAATTGAACTGGTGCTGCAGCAAGCAGAGGTCTTCGCCTCATCGGACCCTGAGCCCGACCTGCGCGCCGCTGGAGGCGCGGCCTAATGGCTAAGGCGTGGGTCATCCGCTCCGGCAAGTACGGCGAGCGTGATCAGTGGGCGCTCGAGACCGGTGTCTCCGGCGGAGGGTGGAAGGAGTTTGGCGATCTCACGCCCTACGCCTCCAAGGAAGAGGTGGCCGCCGCCGTGGCAGCGGCTTTCCCGGGGGCGTCGGCAGGCCGCCTGACCAACTACACCGGGCAGGTCTTTGCACTGCGCAGCCGGATCGAGCCGGGTGATCTGCTGGTCATGCCGCTGAAGACCACGAACAAGATTGCCCTGGGACGGGTGACGGCCGGCTATACCTACCTGGCGGACGAACCGGACCCCGACCGGCGCCACGTCGTCAAGGTCGACTGGAAGCGAATCGACCTGCCGCGCACCGCGGTCAAGCAGGATCTGCTATTCACCCTGGGCAGTGCCATGAGCATCTTCGCGCCCAGCAAGAACAATGCCATCGCCCGTCTTGAAAACCTGCTGGCGACCGGCAGTGACCCCGGCAGTCTTGGTCTCGCCGCCACTCCCAACGCGTCCAGTCAGGTGTCGGCTGATGCCGGTGCCGTCTCGGTCGTCGATGAGCCGGAGCTGACGGCTGACATTGAAGAGGTGGCGCGCGACCAGATCACCTCGCGCATCGCCGAGGAGTTCGCCGGCCATGGCTTGGCAACGCTTGTCACGGCCGTACTGACCGCCGAAGGCCTGCTCTGTTCGCAGTCGCCACCCGGCCCTGACGGTGGCATCGACATCACCGCGGGCCGCGGCCCGCTCGGCCTTGATCCGCCGCGCATCTTGGCCCAGGTCAAGTCCGGTGACGACTCGGTCGGTGCGCCGGTGGTGACCCAGTTGCACGGCGTTATGACTACCTATGGCGCCGACCAGGGCCTATTGGTCGCCTGGGGAGGCCTCAAGAAGCCGGCGCGCGACGCCCTCAAAAACCAGCACCTCAAGGTGCGGGTCTGGGAGGCGACCGACGTCGTGGCCGCAGTCTTGCGCAACTACGACCGTCTGCCCGACGACATCAAGGAGAAGTTGCCGCTACGCAGAGTCTGGATGCTGTCGGATGTCGGTTTCTAAGCCCGGCCATATTCAAGACGAATTGCCGTTCAATGACCCTTCCGCCATAATGGCGTTATGAACTTAGTGTTTGAGGCTTGGGAGTGACTGCTCCGCAAAAGGCGGTCCGTTTCGCGGCAATCGGCGTCAGTGTCGCCTATGCAATCACGCTTTATCTCGTCGGCGTGGAACTCGACGGGTCCGTCAAATCTGCTCTGTCCTACCTGCCGACACTTGCAGTCCTAGGTGTGGTGGCCTTCGACAAGTGGGTTTGGCGCTGGCCGGGCATTATCCGACTCCATACGCGACCGCGACTCGATGGATTGTGGTCGGTTGCGCTGAAGCCTGACAAGCGCAGTCACATCCCCAAGGACGGCAACTGGGGGCCAATTCAGGCCTACGTGGTTGTCGAGCAGACGTTCTGGACGATCTCAATTGCTCAGTTCACGAAGGAAAGCGTTTCGCACTCGCGGGCAGCGGTGTTCATTCCGCGCCAAGAAAGTCGCCGCAGCATCCTAAGCTTCACTTATGACAATGTTCCGAGTCGGGAGCACATCGGCCGCAGTCCGCGACATGTCGGCGCGTGCGAGCTGGAGACGGCTGGAGATGCACCGAAGCAGCTCCGTGGTGTGTACTTCACGGATCGTTTCACGGCTGGCGATATGCTCCTAGAGCTGGTTGACCGCAGTGCCGACTACGGCAGCTTTGCGCAGTGCCATGAACATACGAGCCATAGGGCGACGGGGGATATCTGATGGATTGGGAAGCTTGGCTGCGCCGTGCGGCCCAGCCGCCGAGTGACACCGAAGATGGCAAGCGGGATCGCACGGAACAGCAGATCAAAGATGCGCTAGATGCCTATGCGCCACTCGCTGGCAAGTACGTTGTTTACGCCAAGGGCTCCTACGCGAACAATACGAACGTCCGCCTCAACTTTGATGTCGACATTGCTGTCGAGTACACCGGCTACTTCTATTCGGATCTGTCCTTCGCTCTCAAGGGCCATGACCAATCAGAGGTCGGCGTGGTCGACAGCGACGATCCGTACACCCGCGAGGACTTCAAACGAGACATCAAGGCCGCGCTGGTCAGGGCGTATGGCGCATCAGCGGTTGAACCTGGACGTATTGCGCTGCGGATACGCGAGAACAAGACGACCTTACCGGCCGATGTTGTGCCCAGCTGGGAGTACCGCCGCTACGACGGCTTCGACGCATCAGGCAGGCCGATCATGCATGTCGGCTCCCGCGTCTATCCAAGTGATGGCGGATGGGTGAACAACTTCCCGAAGATTCAGGTCGTTGAGGGCATAGCTAAGAACAACAGCACGGGTCGGCGCTACAAGCGGATGGTCAGATGTCTCAAGAAGATGCAGACCTACTTAGTCGAGACAGGTGAGTTGTCCGAAGAGCTACCGTCCTATCTCGTCGAGTGTCTGGTCTACAACGTGCCGAATATGCTCTTCGGCAGCGACAGCTACCTCGAAGACTTCCGAAAGGTTCTGTCATTCCTATGGGGCGAGACGCAGGAGGGCGGCGACTGGAATGACTGGGTGGAGGTACACGGACTGCACTATCTTTTCCGCGGCGGCCGCTCCTGGACACGGGGGCAGGTTCATCTCTTGGCCGACAAGGCTTGGGATGCTGTCGGCATCGGGTAAGCCGCTCTAGTCTCTGCTGCGACGGAGCTTAATCACGCCGCTTAGTTCACCGGAGGTTTCGTGCCATACCCGCCCCGGCCGCAGCTGGTTCCGCTACCGGAGTTCGCGGGCACGAACCTGTCTCGACCTAACCCTGCGGTGCAGGCACGGGTAGAGGCCTTTGTGCTGACCGAGTATGAGGCAGGCCGCTCACTCCGTCAGATCGCCGAACTGACCGATCGGTCGCATTCGGGCAGTGCGCAATATACTGAGCAAGCGCGGTGTGCATCGGCGGCCGACTGGGGCGCCCGCTTCGGAGGGGCGCGCCTAGCTTAAGTTGGCGAGCACCTTCTGCAGTTGCTCCGCGCGGTCAATGCTGGTGCGATAAGCCGATACCACCTCCTCGAGGTGGGTACGGTTGCTTACCGGATGGTGGTAGCTCCGCAAGCAGACGCCCGATGCAAGCCTGCCGATCCGGATAGTCATCCCCGCCAGTCCTGGCTGGGTGAAATCTCCACCGCTGGGGATGCTTTGAACGAGTGATTCGTAGCAGGCGAAGTTCTCATACCAGGCGTGGATGTAGTCATGGATCTCGTGGCCGGAGATCCAGAGCAGCGTGCCGTTGTAGCGGAGATCCGGCCCGGGCCAATAGTAGTGGATTCCCCACGTGTTAGCCGCCACCTTCAGGACGCCGCCACCAGCGATCTGTTCCTGATAATGCGGTAAGCGGTCGGTGATCATGCAGGCGCCCTTCGACTCCGGACTCTGGCCGAGAGCTTTGTAGCATCGCACTAGGCGCCCCGGGTTCAGCCATGCGGCTTGGTGATGCCTCGCAGTGGGATGGCACGTCGGAGCAGGGCGCTTCGAACAACCGTGTGGTCCTTGCCGAAGTGATCGCCGATCCGGGTCAGCGACCAGCCGTCGGCGTACAGCTGGATGGCCTCCTCGACTTGGTCGTCGGTCAGACCGCGCTTCCGGCGCTGGACGCCATTGACGTCGAGCAGTCGCAGCACGGCGCCTTGGCTCAACTTGTAAGTCCGTTGCAGCCACTTCGTCGACCTCCCGGCTTGGTAGTCGGCGCACAGCTGGGCGACGCCGTTCGCCCCTAGCCGGTCCTCGGCCTGCTGTCGCTGACGGGGTGGTCTCGCGGGAGCGGTCGGAGCGGCCTGACGGGGGAGGGTCCGCCATGCGTCCAGTAGGCGCGTGAAGGCGTAGCCAGGGTTCGAAAGCTGACCCTCCAGGTCCACCCGTTCGACACAGGGCGTTCTCCTCCGGAGGGCGCCCTGTGTCGTTGCCGAGGTGGTCGCCGACCGTCTGGACGGCGGGTCTACGGTCGTCGCATGCCGTTGGTCTTCCACTGGGGTGGTCCCCGCCACGGCGAGGTCGACGACGTGGCGGCCGAGCAGCTCAAGTCGTCGGTGCTCGTCTACGACGGCCCGCACTGGTACGGCGTCTACCAGCGCTTCGAGCCCGTCCAGGTCCGGGAGACCCCCGAGGGGCCGGCCGAGGTCTGGGTCGTCCGGGAGTAGCCGCCGCCCGCCGCGCCGCCGCTCGGCCAGGATGGCGGGATGCCGCAGCTGTTCACGGTCGGCCGGTTCGCCGACGAGACCTCCCGGCGCCGCACGGCCCTGACGGCCCAGGTGCTGCAGTGGTCCCTAGGAGCCGAGCTGGACGACCCGGTCCGCTGCGTCGACGGCGCCCTGCGCGGCTCCGCGCCGGACCTCCCGCGGCTGCGCCGAGCGGAGGCGGCCTTCACCGCCGGGACGGCGGCCCGGCTCACCGTGACCGTCAACGTCCCCTTCGACGGCGACGGCCGGTTCTTCGCCACCCGGGCGAGTCGGCCCCCGCAGGTCGACCCGCCGGTGGGGGACTGGAGCCACCGGGCCGGCGCCGGTCCGGTCCTCCGGCTGCCGGAGAACTTCGCTCCCGACGTCGACGCCGCGACCGTCCGCGGCTGGGCCGCCCGCGCGGTCGACGCGGTCGAGGCGCACCTGGCCGCGCTGCGCGCCGAGGCCGAGGAGGAGACCGCCCGGCTCTCGGCGGACCTGCTGGAGCTGGCTCGCGCGCGGGCCGCCGACCTCCGGCGCCGCCGCACCCTCGAGGCCGAGCTCGGCGTCGGCATCTGAGGCCCGTCGCCGGCGGGCACCCGGTCGTCGTCCGCACAGTGTGACCCCTGCCACACCCGCGCCAGGCCGTGCCCCCGCCGACAGGAGAGCTGCCATGCGCCTCGACGACCTGGTGCTCGTGAGCGTCGACGACCACGTCGTCGAGCCGCCGTCGATGACCGACTCCATCCCGCCGCCGTCCGGCCGGCCGCCGTCCGGCCGGCTCAGAAGCCGAACAGCAGGCCCAGCCCGCCGACGGTGAACAGCACCATGACGACGACCAGCGGGAGCTGGTCCGACGCCGGTGCGCGCGGCGCCAGCCGCAGCGCCTGCTCGTGGGCGAGCAGCACGCCCACCACGTGGCCGACCAGCACCGCGCCGACCTGCACGCAGGCGATCAGGTCGGCGGAGACCGCACGCAGGTCGACGACGTTGGCGTAGGTGCCGAACAGGTCCACGCCGGCCGCGCCGAACGGGTTGCTCGCCACGATCCAGGTCGTCTGCCCGTCGAGGACGAACAGGCTGAAGTAGTGCGCCACGGTGTAGCCGAGCGCGATCGGCACCACCGTGGCGGCGAACAGCCGCGGCTGCGGGCCCAGGGCGAGCCGGCTCAGCCGCCCCGACAGCCGGGTGCCGGCCACGTAGAGCGCCGAGACCAGGGCGATCGCGGCGAGCAGGCCGAGGGTCCCGGAGCCGACGTCGTTCCCGGCGCCCGGCCCGTCCTGCCACCAGACCGTGCGGGTGAGACCGTCGAAGGCGGTCGAGCCGAGCAGCACCAGGACCACCGCGGCCAGCCCCGGTCGCGGCGGCGTCGTCATGGCGTTGGTCAGCGGCGACCGCAGCACCACCCGGCCGTCGTCCCGGCGGGCGAGCCCCGACAGCCGGCCGAGCAGGGTCGAGTAGACCTCGAAGCCGTCCCCGGCGGCGAACCACTCCTCCCCGAACCACAGCGACGCCCCGACGTGCACGGCCGCGTAGGCGACCAGCCACGCCGCGACGACGTCGGGGTCGGAGCGCCCGGCCGGCACCAGCTCCAGCCACACGAACGCCAGCAGCGACACCGCGCCCGGCCACAGGCCCAGCGCCGGCAGCCGGCCGGCTCCGCGCGGCGCGCCGACCAGCGGGCGCAGCAGCCGGGAGAGCAGCCGCAGCGGGTTCACCACCCGCCACACCGGCCCGAGCAGCAGGCTCGCCGGCACGAGCCCCACCCAGAAGGTCACGTACAGCGCCCAGGGGGCGAGGTTGCGCCGTGTCTCCTCGGGGCCCAGCAGGGCCGCCGCCAGGACCAGGACGGCGACGGCGAGCGCGACCGCCTGCAGGGCACGCCGGACGGCGGGGGAGTCGGCGGCCCGCTGGGCCCACGACGGCAGCGGCCGGCCCGACCGCTCGTCGCCCAGCCGCGGGCTGCGCCAGAGCAGCAGCAGGACGACGAAGCTGACGAGGACGGCCGCCCCGGCGCCGTACAGGGCCAGGCCGAGCGGCAGCGGCAGGTCGGTGCGCGACCCGACGCCGTGCGCCAGCACCTGCCCGGTGGAGCTCCCCACGGGTGGCGTCAGCCCACCTGGAGGCTCAGCAGCACCGTCCCGGCGTCGTGCAGTTCCACCTCGAACACCCCGGCGATGTCGGCCACGAAGGTCAGCACCGCGGGCTCACCGGGCACCAGCTGCGCGGTCAGGTCGTAGCCGTGCAGGTGCAGCTCGTCGGCGGCGTCGCCGGTGACCGTCAGGGACACCTGCTCGCCGAGGCCGACGGGCACCCGGCCGGTGTCGCCGGAGGCCTGCCCGCCGGTGACCTCGACGGCCAGCTGCGTGCCGGCGACCGACGGCGCCGCCGCGGGGGACTGGCCGGTCGGCCCGTCGGCGGCCGACGACGCGGCGCTGCTCGGCGCGGACGAGCCGGCGGCCTCCTCCGGCGAGGTGCCCGCGCACCCGGTGAGCAGCAGCGCGGCGACGGCGGTGGCGGCGACGCCCGCCGGGACCCGGGCGTTCACCGGCGACCGGCGCCGCTGGGCACCGGGCCCTCGACCGGCGTGTCCGGGAACGGGTCGCCGGCGCTGCCGCGCCGGGAGTAGCGGCCCACGCCCCACGAGATGCCGGCGATCAGCGCCAGGGTGCAGGCGAGCACGACCAGGTTGGCCACCAGCCACAGCCCGCCCCCGGACTCCTTCAGCTCCCGCTGCAGGACGTCGATCTCGGGGATCGCGCCGCGGGTCACGCCGTCCTCGGCCGCGATCCCCTCGGCCGGGATGGCCGGGTCCTCGGGCAGGTAGATCGGCACCGCGTAGAGATGCCGGCCGTCGTGGACGCGCAGCAGCGTCTTCCACGTGCCGTGCAGCGGCACCGGCTCGGTGGTCCGGTAGGTGCCCTCGCCGGTGCGCTCGAGGTCCTCGACGACCAGGCCGTCGCCCTGCCAGGAGGTGATCTGCACCCACGCCGGGTCGTCGACAACGCCGGCCGGGCTCAGCTGCACCTCGATGTCCGCCGTCCGCGGCTCGGTGGTGACGTCGGTGACGGTGAAGGTGGCCTCGACGTCCTCGGGCACCGTCGCGACCAGGCCGTTGGCCACGCCGGCGGCCAGTGCGAGGACCGACGCGACGACGACGGTGCGGGCGACCGCCGGCCGGGGCAGGCGGCGGCGCAGGCCGAGGGCGAGCAGCGTGCCGAGCAGGCCGCCGGCCACGCCGGCGAGCACGGCCATCAGCGTGCCCTCGACCAGCACGTCGCCGTTCCACGACAGGGTCTGGGTGAACCGGGTCCAGCCCCACTCCGTCGCGGTGCCGGCCGTGCCGATCAGCGCGCCGGCCACGCCGCCGAACAGCAGCGGCCGCCGGGCCAGCGGCCAGGCCAGCGCCAGCAGCTCGACGATGACGGCCGAGCCGAGGTAGAGCGGGTAGGTCGGCGTGATCTCGCCGAACACCGGCCCGACGACGACGGCGATGGCCCCGCGGATCAGGAGGAAGAACGCCGCGGCCATCAGCGCGCCGCCCCTGCCCATCCACATGCGGGCCGCGACCAGCGCGAGCCCGGCGGCGCCGGCGATCATGAACGGCTCGAGCACGAGGCGGAACTGCGGGACGTCGAAGTCGTACTCGCCCTGGAACACCGACAGGCCCAGCAGGAGGCCGCCCATCGCCGAGCCCTGCCGCAGGAACCGGCCGACCCGGCCGACCTTGCGCTCGCCGTCGTCGGTGGAGGCGCCGCCGTGGCCCTCCATCTCCAGCACGAGCAGCCCGACGATCGACAGGCCGGCGCCGCCGATGAGCATCAGGTGGGTGGGGCCCCAGAGCGTGACGTCCTGGCCGAACAGGCGGTGCCAGACGTCGTCGAGCGGGAAGCCCAGCAGGGCGTAGAAGCCGGCCGCGCCGAGCAGGACGCCGCCGACGGGCACGTCCCAGCCGCGGACGAAGCGCACGGCGGCCGGACCGGGTCTCTCGTCCAGCGGCATGGCGCAGGCCAGCACGCCGCCGGCGAAGACGCCGAAGAGGCCGAAGAGGATGAGGTAGTGCGCCGGGTTGGCCAGCGGGCCCTCGTCGCGGCCGACCCCGATGTGCAGCGCGATGTCCCACAGCATGCCCAGCAGGGCGACGAGCAGGGACAGCGTCGTCAGGACCGTGGGCAGCGCCACCCAGTCCGGCACGCCGGTCGCCCGCCCGAGGCGGCCGCCGACGCGGCTGAGGACGGTCGTGCGCCGGGTTCGGTGCAGGTACACCAGCCCGAGCAGCACGACGGTGAGCAGCGCGCCGATCCCGGTGGCCAGGGCCACCTCCCCGAGGGCGGCGCCCCCGGCGGGGCGGGTCTCGGCGGCGGCGAGAACGGTGGACGTCGTCGTCGACACGTTGGTATGGAACACCGCCCATGTGACATCGGCAAGTGATACATGTGGGTCCGGCGTTACCGTGGACCCGACGCGAGGAGGTGGGGGAGCTGTCCGTCGGTGCGCCGGGCGTGCCCGAGGAGGAGGTCGACCGGGAGTTCACGGTCGACGAGCTCGCCGCGCGCGTCGGGATGACGGTCCGCAACGTCCGCGCCTACGCGGCCCGGGGGTTGCTGCCCCCGCCGCGGCTGGTCGGGCGGACCGGCTACTACGGCCGCCAGCACGTGGCCCGGCTCCTGCTGGTGCGCGAGATGCTGGCCGAGGGTTACCCGCTGACGATGATCGAGCGGACCCTCGCGCACGCGCCCGAGGCGGCGAGCTCGGCCACCCTCGCGCTGCACCGGGCGCTGCTGTCGCCGTGGCTGCCGCCGGAGTCCGAGGTGGTCTCGCCCGAGGCGCTGGCCGCGCGGGCCGGGGTGGCCCCGGACGCCGTGGTGGTCGACGAGCTGGTCGAGCTGGGCCTGGTGGAGCGGCAGGACGACGGGATGCTGCGGGTCCTCGACCCGTCGCTGCTCACCGCGGGCCTGCAGGTGGTCGAGCTCGGTGTCCCGCCGTCGGTCCTGATCGCCGCGCAGTCGCGGGTGGTCGAGCACGTCCGGGCCGTCGCCGACATCTACGTGTCGATGTTCCTGGAGACCGGCTGGCGCGCGCTGCTGGACGGGGTGCAGCCGGGGGAGGAGCTCGACCGTGTCCGGGCGATGGTCGACCGGCTGCAGCCGGCCGCCGCCCAGGCGCTGCTGGCCAGCTTCCGCACCGAGATGGCCGCGCGGGTCCAGGGCGCGCTCACCGAGGTCCTCGAGGGGATCGAGGGGATCGAGGGGCGGGACGGGGGCTAGCCGCGGTCGGGGTCGATGCGCTCGTGCGAGCCGTCGAGCCGGGCGTTCTCGCGGGCGGTCAGCCGGCGGTCGCGCACCACGGCGCCGACGACGACGGCGACCAGGACGGCCGCGGGCACGAAGAAGCCGGCGGTCGCGACGAGGCTGAGCCCGTCCATCGCGAGGACGGCGTCCGTGGTCCCCTCCATGCCTCCATGTGACACCGGTCGATGTCACGTGTCAAACGGAGTGCCCGCGGCGCTCAGAAGGAGTGGCCGGCCACCGGACAGCCGCGGGTCTCCGCGATCTCGGCCAGCATGTCCTGGACGGCGTGCGGGTCGCCGGTCTCGCCGCGGTCGAGCCCGTAGCAGGCGACGATGTCCCCGGCCCGGGCCTCGCGGACGCGCAGCAGGACCTGCTCGACGGTCTCGGCCACCGAGACGTGGGTGCCGTCGACGAGGAACACCACGGTGTCCGGGGTCGTCTCGACCCGCTGGATCGCCGTGGGGTCGATCCGGCACGGCTCACCCGTGCGACGCGTGAGACCGATCATGGCGGTCCTCCTGGTGGGCGGGGCCTCGCACCCCGGCGGCGCCCTTCCGTGGGCAGGGATGGGATCGACGCGCCGGTCCCTCTCCTTGAGCCGAGCGGGGGCACGTCCCGCTCGGCCGGGTGACGCGGGCCCCGCCGGTGCCGCTCACCCGCCGGGGGGAGGCCGGCGGTCGGCGGGTCAAGCCGCGACCCGACCGCACCGATCACCCGGTCAGGTGACGCAGCCCGCGCCACCGCTCACGTCCGACGGGAGGAACAGGTCGTGGCCGAGCAGTCCGTGCTGGTCGTCGAGGACACCGAGGAGATCCGCGAGCTCGTCGTCACCGTGCTGAGCCGGGCCGGGATGGACGTGCGCGCGGTCGGTACCGGTGCCGAGGCGCTCGCCGAGGTCCGCCGGTCGGCCCCCGACGTCGTCGTCCTCGACCTCGGCCTCCCCGACGCCGACGGCACCGAGGTGTGCCGGCAGATCCGCGCCGAGTCCGAGTGCTACGTGCTCATGCTGACCGCGCGCGCCGAGGAGGTCGACCTCCTGATCGGCCTCGCCGTCGGCGCCGACGGGTACATGTCCAAGCCGTTCTCCCCGCGGGAGCTGGTCGCCCGCGTGCAGGTGATGCTGCGGCGTCCCCGGGTCGCGCCGGCCGCCCCGGCGGCTGCGCCGGTCGAGGACACCGTCCGCCGGCTGGCCGAGCTCGAGGTGGACGAGGACAGCCGCGAGGTCCGGGTCGACGGCGCCGTCGTCGACCTGACCCGCACCGAGTTCGACCTGCTCGCGGCGCTGGCCTCGCGGCCGGGGCGGGTGCTGCAGCGGGAGACGCTGCTGCGCGAGGTCTGGCAGACCGACTGGGAGGGCAGCGTCCGCCTGGTCGAGGCGCACATGTCCAACCTGCGCCGCAAGCTCCAGGCCGCCGGGCTGAGCACGCCCGAGATCAAGACCGTGCGCGGTGTGGGCTACCGCCTCGTCGCCTGAGACCCCGCACGCACGGAGGGCCCGGACCTGACCAGGTCCGGGCCCTCCGTGCGTGTACGCCTCAGCAGGTGACCACGTTGCTCATGTTCCCCGGCGCCGTCCAGCCGTAGCTCGTCAGCGTGACCATCGACAGGCGCGCTCCCAGGTCGATGACCTCGGCGTCGTAGCTCTCCGAGTACTGCGTGGCCGTCGCGGCCGCGGTGCCGATCGGGACCGCGTAGCCGTTGTTGAGGAACGCCGTCATCGTGTAGCCGGTCACCCGGGGGGTGCTGCTCGCCTTCCAGCGGGCCGTCGCGTGGAGGCGGGTGTCCTTGATCTCCCGCGTGACCGTGTACTGGCCGGCCACCGGGCTGTTGTCCGTGCGCGTCGTGGTGTCGCCCTCGACGTTGCTGGACGCGGTGGACGTGGTGCGGGTCTCCTGGTAGCTCAGCTGGGCGTGCGTCGCGCTGTCGTAGACGCGCCTGATGACCGTCGTGGTCGTGATGCAGGAGGTGTCGACCCGGACCTGCGTGGGGCCCTGCACCGTGAGGGTGCTGATCGCGGGCCTGACCGTCGGCGCGGCGGTGTCGCTGAACAGGGCGTTGGCCGGCAGCGAGGCGCCGAGGACGACGGCGACGGTGAGGACGAGCAGGAGCACGCAACGGCGGGTGCGGGTCATGGCTCGGTCTCCTCTCTGGTGCTCAGGTGGTCGGCGGGGGGTGCCGGCGACAGGGACGACTCTGCTGGCCGGACCGCGGGATCCCCTCGCGTCTGCCGCAAGGGATCCGCAAGAAGTGGGCTCAGGCGCGGGACGGCTCGTCGCCGCCGGATCCGGCGTCAGCGTCGGCGTCGGCGGTGTCCTCGTCGCGGACCGGCCGCCAGATGGCCAGGAGCATCCAGCCGGCCAGCAGGGCCGGGGCGCCGTAGACGAGGACCTTGTTGACGAGCGGGTCGCGCAGGGCGGCGATGGCGTTCCCCACCTCGGGGACCACGGCCACCATCTCGTAGGCGGTGTCGCCGCTGAGGACGGCCGTCCACGGGTCGGGCGAGTCGTTGGCGTCGCCCTGGGTCTGCACCGTGACGGTGCCGTCGGCCGAGCGCTGGACGTCGATGACGCGGTGGGTGACGACGCGGTGGTCGTCGATCGGGATGTGGTAGCTGATGACCATCCCGACCTCGACGTCGGCGACGTCGATCGGGGTGGAAACCACGACGTCCCCCGGCTCGATGCCCGGCGCCATGCTCCCGGTCAGCATCGTCATCGTCCGGTAGTCGAGGACGTGCGGGCCGATCGCCAGGCCGAGCAGCGCGACGACCGCGGTGGCCACCAGGCCCCGCAGGGACCAGCGGCCGGCGAACCGGGCGGCGGTGCGGAGCAGGCCGGGACGGACGGCGGTGGGGGCCACCGCGACCGGGGGCAGCTCGGCGGCTGCCTCGGGGGCGCGGGCGGGGAGGACGGCGGTCATGGCGGGGTCTCCGGGGTCTCGGCGGGACGTCGCGTCGGATCAGCGGGCGGCGGCGGCGCGCTGGGTGCCGGTGAAGACGAGGCTGAGGGTCGACGACTTGCCCTGGAACGCGTCGTTGGCGCCGGTGGGCAGCGAGATCGTGAAGGTCAGGTGGTCGGTGCCACCGGGCTGCAGGCTGTTGAGGCCGGCGAGGGTGCGGTTGGAGACGACCGGGGTGGTGCCGAGGTCGGTGAGCGTGCCGCCGCAGGCGTAGGTCGGCGCGGTGGAGGTGCCGCCCTGGGTCCACGGGACCGAGCAGGACCGCACGTTCAGCTGCAGGCCGTTGGTGGTGTTGGTGTCCAGGATGCTGGAGACGGTCGCGGTGGTGGTGAGCGTGACCGAGGAGAGCGGGCTCGAGGCGGCGGTGTTGGTCAGGGTCACCGCGCGGGTCATCGAGTCGCCCGGGACGAAGCCGGACGTGGTGGCCGGGATGGCGTAGCCGGTGGTCGACAGGTTGATGTCCACGGTGCCCGAGGCGACCTGCGTCGTGACCGGCGTCGTGGAGTCGGTGAAGGTGCCGAAGGTGCCGAGGCCGGCGACGGCGGCGGTGGCGCCGAGCACGCCGAGCGAGCCGACGACCTTGCGGACGGTGCGGGCCTTGCGGGGGGCCTTGCTCATGGTGGTCTCTCCTGCGGGGTGGGCCGGGGCGGGGTGTCCCGGCTGACAGGGACGACTCTGGGCCCGGAACCGCAGGTCACCCGCCCGCGTTCCGCAAGATCACCGCAAGACCCGCTACCCGGTGGCGAGGTGGAGCAGGCGGTCGACGAGGTCGTGCGCCAGGACCCCGCGGCGCGCGTCCGCGGCGATCGCGCGGCACAGCTCGGCGACCTCCGGGTGGCCCAGCTGGGCGCTGGTCCCGGCGAGCGTGGTCGACGCCGAGGCGAGCGCGGGCGCGTCCCCGGCCCGGGCACCGGCGTCGATCGCCGACAGCCGCTCCGGCAGCGCGCCGGCGTAGAGGTCCTGCAGCCGGGCGTCCAGCTCGGCATCCACGGCGTCGCCGTCCCGGGTCGTCCCGCCCTCCGCGGATGGCGCGTCGGCGAGCCGGCCGAGCACGAACCGCAGCAGCAGTCCCGGGTCCACCGGAGCGGGCAGGACGGCGAGCGCCCCCGCGGCGCTCCCGGCCTCGCGCACCCCGGCGGTGGCGTCGTGCGTGGTGCCCACGAGGTGGGCGCGGCACCCGGTCAGCCGCAGCCGGCGCAGCAGCGCCGGGCCGTCGCCGCCGGGCAGGTCGAGGTCGGCCACGACCAGGTCGAGCTCGGTGGTGCGGGCCAGCCGGAGGGCCTCGCGGACGTCGCCGGTCTCCCGCACGAGCCAGCCGGCGGAGCCGAGGAGGGCGGCCAGGCGGTCGCGGCCGGCGGCGTCGGCGCCGACCACCAGGGCGGTCAGCACCGGGGGCCTCCCGAGGGCTCGCCGGCGGCCGCGTCGACCGCGCAGACGGTCGACGAGCCGGTCGGCCGGTCGGAGGCCGCGCCGGCCCAGGCCGGCAGGGTGCTGGTGAGCACCAGCGCGACGAGCAGGCCGGGCAGCGTCAGGGCGCGGGCGGTCCTGGCCTCGAGGTGGGCCTTCACCGCAGCACCTCCGGGGTCGTGTCGTCGGAGTCGTCGCCGCGGGTGGGCCGCCAGATGCCCAGGAGCATCCAGACCCCCAGCGCCACCGGCACCAGCTGCACGAACAGCGTGCTGAGCGTCGGGTTGCGCAGGGCGGTGACCAGGTGGCCGATCTCGGGGACGACGGCCTGGACCTGGTAGGCGGTGTCGCCGGAGAGCACGGCGGTCCAGGGGTCGGGTGCGTCGTTGGCGTCGCCCTGCGTGCGGACCGACACGGTGCCGTCGGCCGAGTGCTGGACGTCGATGACGCGGTGGGTGACGACGCGGTGGTCGTCGACCGGGATGTGGTAGGTGATCACCATCCCCTCGGTGACGTCCTCGACGTCGAGCGGGGTGCTGACCACGACGTCCCCGGGCTCGATGCTCGGCGCCATGCTGCCGGTGAGCATCGTCATCGTGCGGTAGTCGAGGACGTGCGGGCCGACGGCCAGGCCGAGGAAGGCCAGGACGGCGGTGCTCACCAGCATCCGCAGCGACCAGCGCCCGGTGAAGCGGAGCAGGGCGCGGACCGGACGGCGCCGGCGGCGGGCCGGGGACACCGGACCCGCGGGTGGTGCCTGGTCCGCCCGGAGGGCGGGGAGGACGGCGGTCATGGCTGGTCTCCGGCGGTCTCGTCGTCGAATTCGTCGAAGGTCGGCGGGTGGAGGGCGGGTCAGCGGGCCGTGGCGGCGCGCTGGGTGCCCGTGAAGACCAGGCTGAGGGTCGACGACTTGCCGGCGAAGGCGTTGTCCGCGGCGGTCGGCAGGCTGATCGTGAAGGTCAGGTGGTCGACGCCGCCGGGGTTGAGGCTGTTCAGGCCGGCCAGGGTGCGGTTGGAGACGACCGGGGTGGTGCCGAGGTCGGTGACCGTGCCGCCGCAGGCGAAGGTCGGCGCGGTGGCGGTGCCGCCCTGGGTCCAGGCCTGGCTGCAGGACTTGACGTTCAGCTGCAGGCCGTTGGTGGTGTTGGTGTCCAGGATGCTGGAGACGGTGGCCGTCGTGCCGAGCGTGACCGAGGAGAGCGCGGAGGTGCCGCTGTTGGCCAGGGTGACCGCGCGGGTCATCGAGTCGCCGGGCAGGAAGCCGCTCGTGGTGACCGGGATGGCGTGACCGGGGTTGGCCAGGTTGATGTCCACGGTGCCCGAGGCGACCTCGGTCGAGATCGGCGTCGTCGAGTCGGTGAACGTGCCGAAGGTGCCCAGGCCGGCGACGGCGGCCGCGGCGCCGAGGACGCCGAGCGAGCCGACGACCTTGCGGGCGGTGCGGGACTTCGAGGTGGCCTTGCTCATGGTGGTCTCTCCTGCGGGGTGGGCCGGGGCGGGGTGTCCCGGCTGGCAGGGAGAACTCTGGGCGGCGAACCGCAGCCGACCCGCCCGCGTTCCGCAAGATCAGCGCAACGCTCCCGCGGAGGTCACCACGGTCGGCCCCGTCCGGCGGCTCGCCGCGAGCGTGCGAGCGAGCGAGGACCTCGTCCTCGTGCCTCGCAGGCTCGGCACGGGCCTCGGGACGAGGCCTGGACCGGGGCCTCCCTCAGCGGGGGAGGGTCAGCGTGAAGGTGGTGCCGCGGCCCTCGGTGCTGGCGACGTCGAGCGTGCCGTCGTGCGCGGTCGTGATGGCCCGGGTGATGGACAGGCCGAGCCCGACGCCCTTGACCGCGTGCCGCCGTGCGGTGGAGGCGCGGAAGAACCGGGTGGCCAGCTGGTCGAGCTCGGCGGCGGGGATGCCGTAGCCGGTGTCGGACACCGCGACCCGTGCGACGGGCGCCGCCCCCGGGCGCTCGTCCTCGCTGAACGCGCCGTCCGCCGTCCGCCAGCCGGCGCGCAGCGCCAGGGTCACCCGGCCGCCGGCCGGGGTGAACTTCACGGCGTTGGAGACGAGGTTGTCGCACGCCTGGCCCAGCCGGACGGCGTCCCCGCGGACGACGACCGGGTCCCCGGGCAGGTCGAGCACCAGGCGCACGTCCCCGGCGGCCGCGGCGACGCGGGCGGTCTCCTCGGCGGCCGACAGCACGCCGGCCAGGTCGACGTCCTCGGGCTGGAGGGTGAACCGGCCGGCCTCGACCTGCGCGGTGAACAGCAGGTCGCCGACGAGCCGCAGCAGGCGCTGGGCGTTGCGCTCGACGGTGCCCAGGTAGGAGCGCTGCTCGTCGGTGAGGGGCTGGTCGGGGTCGTCGAGCACCAGCTCGAGGTAGCCGAGGATGGAGCTGAGCGGCGTGCGCAGCTCGTGGCTGATCAGGCTGACGAACTGGTCCTTGAGCCGCTCGCTCGCGCGGGCCTCCGTCATGTCGGTGCCGACGAAGTTCCAGCCGGCGTGCCCGCCGGAGTCGTCGGTGCGCGGGGTCACCGCCACGGAGACCGTGCGCTCCTCGCCCGTGGCGGTCACGTAGGTCCAGTCGCGGACGTCGCGGCCCTCGGCCTGCGCCACCCGCACCAGGGCGGTCAGCCCGCCGCCGGCCTCGGCCAGCTCCTCGGGCAGGTGGAAGTCGGTGATCCGGCGGCGGCGGACGACGTCGGCCCGCGGCACCCCGAGCAGCTTCTCCGCGCCGGGGTTCCAGACGCGGACGACCCCGTCGACGTCGGTGCCGATGATCGACTGCTCGGTGACCGCGTCGATGACGCTGGTCATGGTCTGGGCGCGGGCGGCGAGCATCCGGGTGGCGACCTCGAGCTCGACGTCGCGGTGCTGCATCCGGGCGCGCAGCCGGTCCCGCTCGTCGGTCAGCCGGGCGACCTCGGCCCGCAGCAGGGCGACCTCGTCGACGGCGTCCTCGACGGCCGTCACGCCGTTCCCCCGGCGGTCAGCTCGCGGACGCGCTCCACGAGGCCGGCGACGGCGAACGGCTTGGCGAGGTAGCTGTCGGCCCCGGCGTCCAGACCGCGGGCGACGTCCTCGGCGGAGGCGCCGGCCGACAGCAGCAGCACGCGGACGCCGGCGGTGGCGGGCTCGGCGCGCAGCGCGGCGCACACCTCGAGGCCCGTGGCCCCGGGCATGGAGACGTCGAGCACCGCCAGGTCGGGCACCTCGTCGCGGGCGGCGGCGAGGGCCGCGGCGCCGTCGGCCACCTCGGCGACCACGGTGCACCCGGCCCGCCGGACCGCGAGCCGGACCAGGCCCCGGATGTCGTCCTCGTCGTCGGCGACGAGCACGCGGGGTGCCGTCTGCTCCACGGTGGTGCTCCCGTCGGTCGGTGGTGCTCCACCGTCGACGTCGGCGTCCCGGCCGCGGGGCTGCAGCGCCGGGCCGCCGTCCTCACCCGTCCAGGTGACGTCCGCAGACGACAGCGCGCCCCGCCGGGGACCCGGCGGGGCGCGCTGTCGAGGGGGTGGTTACGAGCCGGAGGCCTGGCTCTGCACGGTCTGGCGGGACTCCTGGGCCTGGCCCTGGACGTCCTGCGCGGCCGACTGGCCCTCCTGCTTGACCGTCTGCGCGGCGTCGGTGGCGGTCGACTTGACCTCCTCGACGGCGTGCTGGGCGACCGGCTTGAGCTCCTCGCCGATCTCCTGCGCCGCCTGCTTGGCCGGCGCCAGCAGCGCGTCCTTGTTCTCGCGCAGCGCGGTCTCGGCCTGCTGGGCCAGCTGCTGCTCCTTCTGCGTGGCGGGCAGCAGGCTGGAGACGAGCCAGCCGACGCCGAAGGCGATCAGCCCGGCGGCCAGGGGGTTGCCCTGGGTCTGGCGGACGATCGTGTCCGGCGCCTGCTGGACGGCGTGCGCCGCCTGCTGCGCGGCGCCCTGCACGGACTCCGCGGCGCTGGACGCCGCGCCCTGCACGGAGCCCGCGGCGTTGGACGCCGCGCCCTGCACCGAGCCCATCGCGTTCTGGGCGTGGTACTGGGCCGTCGAGGTGGTGTCGTGCGCGCTGCCCATCACCTTCTCCTTGGCTCGGGTGAGGCGGCCCTTGGCCGCGGTGACCCGCCGGTCCATGACCCGTGCGGGGTTGACCTTCTCGTTGAGGGCGTCGACGTCGTAGCTGAGCTCGCGCCGCGTCTCCTCGATCTGCCGGCGGATGACGTCCGGGTCGTTGCTCGTGGTCATCTCTGGTCTCTCCAGGTGTGTGGGGGCCGGGGGCCGCTGGTCAGTTGGGCTTCAGGGCGCCGGGCACCTGCGAGAGGGTGTCCACGGTGCGCTCGGGCTTGGGGTTGACCCGCTGGAGCTGCTTCTTCCCCATCGCGAAGGCGACGGCGCCGACGATGCCCCAGAGGACGGCGACGATCAGCGCCGACCAGCTGTGGCCGACCAGGTGGTAGAGCGCCCACCACAGGGCGATCGACAGGAAGAGCAGCACCATGTAGCCGGCGAAGCCGGCGGCGCCCATGAGCCCGGCGCCCTTGCCCGCCTTGGTGGCCTCGGCCTTGACCTCGACCTTGGCGAGCTCCAGCTCCTGGCGCATCAGGGTGGAGAGGTCCTTGGCGACCTCGCCCATCAGCTGGCCGACCGAGGTGCCCTCGACGTCGGGGCGGCCCTCCGCGGTGGTCGGGGTCCCCATGTCGCCGGCGACGGGTGCGCCGGAGTGCGCGCCGTACTGGTCCGGGCCGACGGCGTAGTTGGCCTGCGGCTGGCCGTAGCCGGGCGGGTTGCCGACCGGGGTGGCGCCCGAGTAGGGGGTGCTCATGGCTCAGACCACCCCGCCCGGACGACGGGCCGGGTCGTCCCAGCCCGCCGGGGTGCTCGGCGGGACGGCGCTGCCGGCCGGCGGCACCGTGCCGTACGGCGGCGGCGGGACGGGTGCGCCGCCGGTCGTGCCGTAGGTCTCGGTCCCGTAGGTCTGCGTGCCGTAGCCCGTGGTGGCCTCGGAGTAGGTGCCGGTCGTCTCGTAGCCGGAGTAGGCCGGCGCCGGGTCGACGTAGTTCGACGGGGTGCGGTAGGTGCCGCTGCCGCCGGACGAGCCGGAGTCGGTGTGCGCGGCCTTGACACCGCTGGTCAGCCGGCCGGCGACGACCCCGGCGAGGGCCGCGCCGAGCAGGAAGGTGCCCGGCTTGCGGCGGGCGAAGCGACGGACCTCGTCGAGCAGGTCGGCCGGCTCGCGGTTCTGCAGGGCGTCGGCGAACTGCTGGAGGCTGCTCGCGCCCTGCTTGACCAGGTCGGCGGCCGGTCCGGGGGCCGGGGCGTTGCCCTCGGCCATCCCGCGCAGCGCGTCGGCGAGGCCGGCCAGGCCCTGTCCGGCCTTCTGCTGCTGGGAGACGACCTGCTGGCGCAGCTGGTCACGGCCCTGCGCGAGCACGTCCTGGGCCTGCGCCTTGGTCTCCTGCACGACCTCCTTGGCCTGGTCGGCGGCGGTCGAGGCGACCTGGCTGGCGCCCTGCGCGGCGGTCTGGCCGACGTTGCGGGCCTCGTCCTTGGCGACGTCCGTCGTGGACGGGGAGCCGGTGGTCGAGGTGCCGGCGGTGGGGCTGGTGGCGCCCGTCCCCGTCGTGGGCGGCGGGGGCGGGAACGGGGTGTCGATGGAGTGGGTCATCGGTCCTCCTCGGCGATGGTGGTCAGTGGTTCAGCGCTGCTCGACCGCTCGGCGACCCTCGGTCGGAGCACGCGGCCGGCCGCGTCCGTGCGGACCCGGGTCAGGCTCCAGCCGGTCGCGTCCAACGCGACCTGGGAGCGGCGGTGGGAGGCCGGTCGGCGACCCCGCGGTGGGCGCCGACCCGGTTACTCCCACCGTGTCTGAGTGGGGCCACCGGCCTGCGGATCAGCCGATACCCGCCGCTCTACAGCCGAAACGGCGGGGACCGCAGTCGTGATCTCGGTGCTGACACCGGGCGGAGTAAGGTCAGCCTCACCTACGTCGACTGGAGCGCCGTCATGGCCGACCCCACCCCGCGCCGCCGGCGCGTCGCCCGCCAGGCCACCGTGGTCCGCACCGAGCGGGTCACCCCGCACCTGGTGCGGGTCGTCCTCGGCGGGGAGGGGCTGGCCGGGTTCGCGCCCGTCCACACCGACTCCTACGTGAAGCTCGTGCTGCCCCCGCGCGGGGCGCCGTACGCGGCGCCGTTCGACCCGGACGCCGTCCAGGCCGAGCAGCCGCGCGAGTTCTGGCCGGCCACCCGCACCTACACCGTGCGCCGCTGGGACGAGGTCGCCGGCGAGCTCACCCTCGACGTCGTCACGCACGGGGACGAGGGGCTGGCCGGGCCCTGGGCCTCGGCCGCCGTCCCCGGCGACGCCGTCGTGCTGTTCGGGCCGGGCGGGGCCTACACCCCCGACGCCGACGCGGACTGGCACCTGCTGGTCGGCGACGAGACCACGCTGCCGGCCATCGCCGCCTCGCTCGAGCGGCTGCCCGCCGGTGCCCGCGCGTTCGCCTTCGTCGAGGTCGCCGACGCCACCGAGGAGCAGGAGCTCGAGCTGCCCGCGGGGGCGGAGCTGACCTGGGTGCACCGCGGGGACGGCGTCGCCGGCACCGCGCTGGTCGCGGCGGTGCTGAGCGCGCCGCTGCCCGACGGCACCCCGCAGGCGTTCGTGCACGGCGAGGCCGGCGCGGTCCGCGAGCTGCGCCGGTGGCTGCGCGGCACGCTCGCCGTCCCGCGCGAGCTGCTGTCGGTCTCGGGCTACTGGCGGATCGGGCGCACCGAGGACCGCTGGCAGGCCGAGAAGCCGGAGTGGAACGCCGCGGTGGAGGCCGAGGAGCAGGAGGAGGAGCCCGTCCTCCCCGCCCTCCGCTAGCTCAGGGCGGGCCCCTGGACGGGGCCGGGCCTCAGCCGCGCCAGGGGAACGCGGGCGCGCGGCGCTCGCCGAAGGCGGCCACGCCCTCGGCCAGCTCGCCGGCCGCGATGGTCTCGCGGTACCAGCGGGCGGCCTCGGGGCGGCCGTCGCCGCCGGCGAGCAGCGCGGCCACCACCTCCTTGGTCGACCGCTGGGTCAGCGCGGAGCGGGCCGCCAGCACGCCGGTGAAGCGGCGCACCTCCGGCTCCAGCTCGTCGGCCGGCAGCAGCCGGTCGACCAGGCCGGCGCGCAGGGCGGTCGGCGCGTCGACGAGCTCCCCGCTGAACAGCAGGTAGCGGGTCAGCCCGGGGCCGACGAGGTCCAGCAGCGTCCTGGTCGACTCCGGCGTGTAGACGATGCCGACCTTGGCGGGGGTCACCCCGAAGGTGGCCGTCTCGTCGGCGAAGCGCAGGTCGCAGCAGGTGGCCAGCTCCACCCCGCCGCCGATGCAGTGCCCGCGCACCAGGGCGACCGTGGGCTTGGGGAATTCCCGCAGCGCGGCCTGCGCGGCGAGGTTGTCCCGGCGCAGTGCGGCCATCGGGTCGTCGGTGTCCGGCCCGCCGAGCAGGTCGGAGATGTCGGCGCCGGCGCAGAAGCTGCTGCCCGCGCCGGTGACGACCAGGACCCGGACGGCGGGGTCGGCGGCGGGCCCGGCGAGCACCTCTGGCAGGTCCCGCCACATGCCCGCGGTGAGGGCGTTGCGCTTGGCCGGGCGGTCGATGGTGAGGACCGCGACGCCGGGGCCGAGGCCGTCGGGGGTGAGGGTGAGGTGCTCCGCCATGCGGCCATCCTCACGCCGCCCCGTCGGCCCCCTCGCAGGGGCCCGCGACGAGCGCGCGAGGCGCGGGGGGCGAGGGGTCCTCCCTCAGCCGAGGTCGTCGGTGGCGAAGGTGTCGCACTGGCCGGGGTCGCCGGTCTCGTAGCCGGTCGTGAACCAGCGCTGCCGCTGCTCCGAGGAGCCGTGGGTGAAGGCGTCCTGGTCGACGTTGCCGCCGCCGAGCTCGCGCTGGATGAAGTCGTCGCCGATCCGGCCGGCGGCGTCCAGCGCGGCGTCGATGTCGTCCTGCGTGATCTCGGCGATCAGCGGCTCGCCGGACTCGTCGGGCACGGTCTCGGCGTGGTTGGCCCAGGTCCCGGCGAAGCAGTCGGCCTGCAGCTCCAGCCGCACCGTGCCGCTCTCCGGCCCGGTCTCGCCCGGCGTCACCTGCTGGTTGATGCCCAGCAGGTTCTGCACGTGGTGGCCGTACTCGTGGGCGATGACGTAGGCGTTGACGAACAGCCCGCCCTGGGCGCCGAACTGCTCCTGCAGCGTCTGGAAGAACGACAGGTCGATGTACACGAGGCGGTCGGCCGGGCAGTAGAACGGGCCGGAGCCGCTCGTCGCCCCGCCGCAGCTGGTCTGGACCTGGCCGGAGAAGAACACGGTGTCGGTCGACTCGTACCGGTCGCCGAGGACCCCGGACCAGTAGTCCTGGATCGACTCGATGTCGGCGACGACGGCGCAGTCGACCGACTCGTTGGCGTCGGCGCCGCTCTGGCACTGCTGCTCGAGCTGGCTGTTGTCGGCGGTCTGCCCCTCGCCGAGGGAGCCGAGCTGACCGAGGGCGGCCGCGGCGCCACCGCCGCCGTCCCCACCACCACCGCCCAGGACCTGGAACAGGACCAGGACCAGGACGCCGACCAGGCCCAGCCCGCCGCCGCCCACGGCCAGGCCGCGCCCGCCGCCCGCCCCCCGGCGGTCCTGCACGCCGGACGTGTCCAGGCGGCCGCTCTCGCGGTACCTCATCGGTGGCCGTCCTCCCCGGTCCCGGGCACCGCACCCGGTGCCGCCCGGCCCCGGCACTGCCCCGGGCGGGCAGAGGTCATGCGCGCTCGGGCGCCTCCCCGCCGTGCGCGGGAGCGCGGACGGGCTGGTCGCGCAGGAACAGGTACCAGTAGGACGTCGCCACGAAGACGACCGCGCCGACGAGGTTCCCGGCGCCGGCCAGCAGCCAGTTCACCAGCGTGTCGTCCCAGCCGACGCCCTCGACGCCGGCGAAGACCGCGGCCGGCAGGAAGAACATGTTGGCCACGACGTGGTCGAACCCCATCGCGACGAACGCCATGATCGGGAAGAAGATCGCCAGGATCTTGCCCGCGATGCTCGGCGTCGCCAGCGACATCCACACCGCCAGGCAGACCAGCCAGTTGCAGCCCACGCCGCGCAGGAAGATCTCCCAGGCCGTGTGGCCGGAGGTCTTGCCCTCCGCGATCTGGGCGAGCCGCTCGAAGGTCAGACCGGCCGAGCCGGAGCTGTCGGCGTCGCCGATGACGCCGGTGGAGACGGCGAGGAAGTAGGCGACGAACAGCGCGCCGAGCAGGTTGCCCAGCAGCACCAGGCTCAGGTTGCGCCCGACGTCCCCGAGCGTGATCCGGCCCTGCATGGCGCCCAGCGGCACCAGCATCATGTTGCCGGTCGCGAGGTCCGAGCCGGCGACGAGCACGAGGACCAGGCCGAGGGTGAACGCCGCGCCGGTCCACAGGGTCGGCAGCGTCCCCCAGGTGTCGGGGTCCAGCCCGGAGGAGACGGTGATGGCCACCATGGCGCCGAAGGAGATGTAGGCGCCGGCCAGGAAGGCGCTGACGAGGACGCGGTCCCAGGTCCGGTGGACCTTCTTCGCCCCGGTCTCCGCCGCGGCCTCGGCGATCTCGGACGGCTGCTTGTCGGTCATCGGGGCCTCCGGAGCGCCAGATGCGGGACGACAGCGGACGCTATCGCCGGACGCCGTCGGCCGCGCGCTCAACGACGGCGGCGCCGGGTGCCGAACAGGCCGCGGGTGATCTCCCGGCCGAGGGCCGACCCGACCGATCGGGCGAACGACCCGAGCGCCTCGCCGACCAGGTCGTCGCCGGAGTCCCGGCGACGCCGGGACGGCGCCGGCGGCTGCTCCATCTCCGGCCACGGGCTGGGCAGCGGGGGCAGCGGCTCAGGGGCAGGGGCAGGGACAGGGACAGGAGCAGGGGCCGGCGGGGGAGGTGGTGCCAGGCGGGCGGCCAGCAGCTCCCGCGCCGACTCGCGGTCGACGGGTGCGCCGTAGCGGGGGAGCAGCGGGGAGGCCGCCACCGCGGCGGCGAGCCCGGCCGGGTCCACCGTCCCCATGTGCGAGCGCGGCGCCCGCAGCACCGTCCAGGCCAGCGGGGTGGGCGCCCCGCGCTCGGACAGCACGGTGACGGCGGCCTCGCCGGTGCCCAGCGAGGTGAGCAGGGTGGCGACGTCGTAGTCCTCGCTGCGCGGGAACGTCCGCACCGTCTTGGCCAGCGCGTCGGCGTCCTCGGGGGTGAACGTGCGCAGCGCGTGCTGGACCCGGTTGCCCAGCTGGGCGAGCACCGCCCGCGGGACGTCGGTGGGGTTCTGGGTCACGAAGAAGACACCGACGCCCTTGGAGCGGATGAGCCGCACGGTCTGGGTGACCGCCTCGAGGAAGGCCTTGCTCGCGCCGGTGAACAGCAGGTGCGCCTCGTCGAGGAAGAACACCAGGCGGGGCCGGTCGAGGTCGCCGACCTCCGGGAGCTCCTCGAACAGCTCGGCGAGCAGCCACATGAGAAAGGTCGAGAAGAGCGCCGGCCGGTCCTGGATCGCCGGCAGCTCGACCGCGCTGATCACGCCGCGGCCGTCGGCGGCGGTGCGGAGGAGGTCGGCGGGCTCGAAGGCCGGCTCGCCGAAGAAGACGTCGCCGCCGAGGTCCTCGAGGGCGACCAGCTGGCGCAGGATGACCCCCGCGGTGGCCTTCGAGAGCCCGCCGAGCCCCTCCAGGTCCGCCTTGCCCGCCTTGCTGGTCAGCCAGGTCAGGACGGCGCGCAGGTCGGCGAGGTCGAGCAGCGGCAGGCCGACCGCGTCGGCGTGGTGGAAGACCAGCCCCAGGGAGCTCTCCTGGGTCGCGTTGAGGTCGAGCACCTTGCTGAGCAGCACCGGGCCGAAGTCGGTCACCGTCGCGCGCACCGGCACCCCGGTGCCCAGGCCGCCCAGCGCCAGGTACTCGACGGGGAAGCCGGTCGGGGTCCAGGTGTCCCCGGTCGCGGCGGCGCGCTCGCGCACCCGGTCGCCGTCGGCGCCGGGCCGGGCCAGCCCGGCGAGGTCCCCCTTGAGGTCGGCCACCACGACGGGGACGCCGGCCGCCGACAGCTGCTCGGCCACCAGCTGCAAGGTCTTCGTCTTGCCCGTGCCGGTCGCGCCGGCGATCAGCCCGTGCCGGTTCAGCATCGCCAGCGGCAGCCGCACGCCCGCGCCGGGGTGCGGGCGCCCCTCCAGCACGACGGCGCCCAGCTCCACCGCCGGTCCGCCGGTCGCGTAGCCGGCGGCGATGCGCCCGGCGGCGTCCTGGGCCGGGTCGGTCGGCTCGGTCACCGGGCGACGGTAACGGCATGCCCGGTCCCCTCGCAGGCTCGCGCGGCTACTGTCGGGGCCCAGTCCGACGAGCCGGGAGGTCCCGTGGCGGTCTCCAACCGCGTCAAGAGCGCCCTGACGACGACGGTGCTCGCGACCGCGGCCACCGGCTTCCTCGCCGGCTGCGCGACCGACGACGACGAGGGCGACGAGCAGGTCGCCTACTGCACGAACGAGGACGGCGAGATCGTCGACGACGACCTCTGCGACGACGACCGCGTGGGCGGTGGCGGCGGGCTGTTCTTCCTCTACGTCGGCGCCTTCGGCCGCGGCCTCCCGGTCGGCACGGTGCTGCCCAGCGGCGGCCAGCGCATCGACCCGCGCGACACCACCGCCCGGCGCAACGCCGGCCTGCCCGCGTCGGGCAAGGTCACCGGCGGCACCCGCGTCAGCGGCGGGATCGGGTCCGGCAGCGGTGGCGGGAGCTCCGGCGGGTGAGCCCTCCGTGAGGCGCATCGAGGCCGGCGTGGTCCGGCCCGGCTGGGAGGCCGAGATCGAGGCGCAGGGGCTGGTCTACAACCGCACCCACCTGCCCGGCGGCGAGGCGCGCAGCTACTGGCGCGAGGGCCCGTTCTACGACTTCACCATGGCGGAGGTCGAGCGGCTGGAGGGCTGGGTCGCGCAGCTGTTCGAGATGTGCGTGGCCGCCGGCGACCACGTCGTCGAGCGCGACCTGTTCGGCCGGATGGGCATCCCCCCGATCGCCCGGCCGGAGATCCGCCGCACCTGGGAGGCCGAGCCGCCCAGCGTGTACGGCCGCTTCGACCTGCGCTACGACGGCACCGGCCCGCCGAAGCTGCTCGAGTTCAACGCCGACACCCCGACCGGCCTGGTCGAGTCCGCGGTCACCCAGTGGAACTGGCACCTGTTCACCGGCCAGGGCAGCGACCAGTGGAACGCGCTGCACGACAAGCTGGTGGCCGCGTGGCAGCGCAACCTGCTGCGGTGGGAGCGCCGCACCGGCGTGCGGCCGCGGGTCCACCTGGCCTGGACCAGCGAGGAGACCTCCGGCGAGGACCGGATGACCGTCGCCTACCTGATGGACACCGTCGTCCAGGCCGGCTACGAGGCGATCGAGCTGGTGGTCGAGGACATCGTGCTCGACGACGGCGACGGCCGGTTCTACGACCAGCAGGGCCGCCACCTGGACGTCGTCTTCAAGCTCTACCCCTGGGAGTGGCTGGTCGAGGACGAGTTCGGGCCCGCCGTGCTCGCCGACGCCGCCCGCCCGGGCGGCACCACCTGGGTCGAGCCGGCCTACAAGATGCTGTGGAGCACCAAGGCGCTGCTGCCGGTGCTGTGGCAGATGTTCGGCAGCGACCCGGTGCTGTCCCAGCTGCTGCTGCCGGCCTACTTCGCCGACGAGATGCCGGCGTCCTGGCGGACCTACGTGCGCAAGCCGCTGTGGGGCCGCGAGGGCGCCAACGTCGCGATCGTGCGCGACGGGCAGGTCGCCATGGAACTGCCCGGGCGCTACGGCACGGAGGGGTTCGTGGTGCAGGAGTTCGCCGCACTGCCGGACTTCGCGGGCGTGGACGGCCCGCACCACCCGGTGCTCGGCGCGTGGGTGGTCGACGGCGAGCCGGCCGGCCTCGGGATCCGGGAGAGCGACGGGCTCGTGACCGACAACCTGAGCTTCTTCGTGCCGCACGCCATCGACCACCACGCCGCCTGGCCGCCCCACCGAGCCGAGGGCGCCTGACCGGCCTAGGTTCGGGCCATGCCGTTGGAGGGTGAGTACGAGCCGAGCCCCGAGGCCTGGGTGCGCGAGCAGGTCGAGCGCTACGAGGCGACCGGGGGCCGGGAGGCCAACACGCTGCTGGACACGGGCCTGCCGGTCTGCATCTTCAGCACGCGCGGGGCCACGAGCGGGAAGGTCCGCAAGCAGGCGCTGATGCGCGTCGAGCACGAGGGCGCCTACGCGATGGTCGGCTCCAAGGGCGGCGCGCCGGAGGACCCGGCGTGGGTGGCCAACCTGCGCGCGCACCCCGACCAGGTGACGGTGCAGGACGGGCCCGAGCCGTGGGACGGCGTCGCCCGCGAGGTCTTCGGCGAGGAGAAGGCCCAGTGGTGGGAGCGGGCGGTCGCCGCCTACCCGCCCTACGCCGAGTACCAGCAGAAGACCGACCGGGTCATCCCGGTGTTCGTCGTCGAGCGCGCGGAGCCGGCCAACCCCGCGTGATCAGCTGAGGAAAGGCTGTCCTAAGTTCGCTTCCCGGTACCGCGACGGCGCGGCGCCGGGAGGAGGACGACGTGCAGGGCAGGACGCGAGGACGGCGGGCGGCGGCGCTCGGCGTGGTGGTGGGCACGGCGCTGGCACTGGCCGGCTGCGGCGGGGACGCCGGGGCGGAGGAGGGCGGCGGCGCGCCGGCCGACGTCCGCGAGGTCGAGCACGCGATGGGCACCGCGGAGATCGAGGGGACGCCCGAGCGGGTCGTCGTCCTGGACACCGGTGAGCTGGACGCCGTCCTCGCCCTCGGGGTAACCCCCGTCGGCGCGGTGCGGACCGACGTCAGCGCGGAGCTGCCGGGCTTCGTCGAGGCGGCCGGCGTCGACGCGGCCGACATCGGTGACGCCGGCACCATCGCCGAGCCCGACCTGGAGGCGATCGCGGCGCTCGAGCCGGACCTCATCCTGTCCAACGTCGTCCGCCACGAGGCGCTGTACGAGCAGCTGAGCGGGATCGCCCCCACGGTCATGGCCGAGTACATCGGCACCACGTGGAAGGAGAACCTGCTCCTGGCCGGCGAGGCGCTCGGCCGCCCGGACGAGGCCCAGCGGCTGCTGGACGGGTACGAGGAGCGGGCCGCCGCGGTGGGGGAGGCGTTCGGCGACCCGGCGGCGCTCGAGGTGAGCGTCGCGCGGTTCGTCGACGCCACCACGGTGCGGCTCTACAGCCCGAACTCCTTCGTCGGCACGGTGCTGGCCGACGTCGGCTTCGCCCGCCCCGCTGTGCAGCAGGTCGACGAGACGTTCGCCGAGGTCGGGCACGAGCAGGTCGACCAGGCCGACGGCGACCTGCTCTTCTGGTCCGGCTACGGCGACGACGGGGCGGGCGCGGCCGGGCAGGTGTCGGCCGGTCCGCTGTGGCAGTCGCTGCAGGCCGTGCAGGCCGGCCGCGCCTACGCCGTCGACGACGACCGCTGGTTCCTGGGCCTGGGCCCGCTGGGCGCCGGCCTCGTCCTCGACGACCTCGAGGAGCTCGCGGGCCGGCTGTGACCCCCCCCCCGCGAGATCTGCACACTCGTCACCACCGGCCGCTGGTGCCGGCGAGTGTGCAGATCTCGCCGAGCCGGGGCGCCGGGGGCACTGGTGCCGCGGGCCGGGGTCGGCCACACTCCGGCGCCGTCCCACCCCCGATCCACCCGAGGTGTCCCCGTGCCCAGCATCGCCGAGACCTGCGCCCGCATCGCCGCCGAGCTCAACCCGCCCGGGCAGCCGTTCCGCTACACCTGCGAGGGGAACCGGGTCGTCGGCACCTGGGACATCGCCGACGTCAGCTACTCCAACCTGGTGGCCGGCGGCACGATCGACAAGGACTACGCGATCACCGTGACCCTCGACGAGGCGTCGGGCACCTACGACTTCGTCGAGCGCAAGGCCGAGAGCGAGACCTCGGGCGGCCTGCGCTCCGACGGCTCCATCGGCTTCTCCGGCCAGAAGGACCTCTTCAAGGGCAAGAGCGTCGGCAAGCAGTGGGGCGGCGGCATCGCGCTGCGGGCGAACTCGCACGGCCAGGAGGGCTCCACCTGGAGCTACTCGTTCGAGACCTCGCGGATCAAGCAGCCGCTGTTCGACCTGCTCGCCTCGGCCGGCTGGGAGCCGGAGAAGAAGGGCTTCTTCGCCCGCCTCTTCTCCCGCTGACCCCGCACGGCGCCGCCTGCCCGGCCGTGATCATGGGGGCGTTGCCGCCGACACGCGCGGACACGCCGACGGGGGCGGCAACGACGCCATGATCACGGCGGAGGGGGTCGCGGGCGGGGCCGGTGCTCAGAAGCCGACGACCTCGTGCGGGCGGTACGGCTCCTCCAGGCGCGCGATCTCCTCGTCGGTGAGCCGCAGGTCGACCGCGGCCACCGCGTCGTCCAGGTGGACGTCCTTCGTCACACCGACGATCGGCGCCGAGACCACCGGCTTGCTGAGCACCCACGCGAGTGCCACCTGCGCCCGGGAGACGCCGCGGGCGGCGGCCACCTCGGCGACCCGCTCGACGATCGCGCGGTCGGAGGCCTCGTCGTAGAGCCGCTTGCCGAACTCGTCGGTCTCCGACCGGGCGGTGGCCTCGTCCCAGTCACGGGTGAGCCGGCCGCGGGCCAGCGGGCTCCACGGGATGACGCCGACGCCCTGGTCGGCGCAGAGCGGGTGCATCTCCCGCTCCTCCTCGCGGTTGAGCAGGTTGTAGTGGTCCTGCATGGACACGAAGCGGTGCCAGCCGTGCTCCCCGGCGGTGTGGAGGGCCTTGGAGAACTGCCAGGCCCACATCGAGGAGGCGCCCAAGTAGCGCACCTTGCCCGAGCGGACGGCGGAGTCCAGCGCCTCCAGCGTCTCCTCGATCGGCGTGTGCGGGTCCCAGCGGTGGATCTGGTACAGGTCGACGTAGTCGGTGCCCAGCCGCCGCAGCGACGCCTCGAGCTCGGCCAGGACCGCCTTGCGGGAGAGCCCCGCGCCGTTGGGGCCCGGCCGCATCCGGCCGTGCACCTTGGTCGCGAGGACGACGTCCTCCCGGTCGGCGAAGTCGCGGATCGCGCGGCCGGTGATCTCCTCGCTGGAGCCGGCCGAGTAGACGTTCGCGGTGTCGAGGAAGGTGACGCCCGAGGCCAGCGCCTTCTCGATCAGCCGGCGGCTGTCCTCCTCCGGCAGGCTCCACGGGTGCGTGCCGCGCTGCGGGTCGCCGAAGCTCATCATGCCCAGGCAGATCCGCGAGACCTGCAGGCCGGTGCTGCCCAGTCGGGTGTACTCCATGGCGTCCACCCAACTCCGGCGTGCGGCCGGCTGCACGTCAGGGCAGGGCGGCGGCGGCCTCGGGGATGGCGGCGGCCACGGCCTCCGGGAACTCGGTGAACGGCTCGGGCGTCAGGACCCGCTTCGCGCCGCGGCCCGTCCACCGCCAGGTGCCCAGCGCCCGGCCGCCGTGCAGCACCGTCGGCCGGAACACGCCGTTCGCGCCCGGGACGATCCGGTCGGCGAACTCCGCCGGCACCACGCAGGTGCGGTCGGCGTAGCCCAGCACCATCTCGTCGAAGCCGGGCAGCAGAAGGACGGCGTCCTCGACCTCGGCGCGGCAGGCGGCCAGCCGGTCGGGCAGGTCCGGCGCCATGAGCAGCTCCCGGCCCTCGACCTCGACCGCGGCCAGCCCGGACCGGACGGCGGCGATGCCGGTGCGGACGTCGCGCAGCGTCAGCCCGGCCCAGCGCGCCAGGTCGGCGTCGGACGCCGGCCCGTGGCCGGTCAGGTAGCGGCGGGCCAGCTCGGCCAGGGCCTCCTCGCCGGTCAGCCGGCGGGGCGCCGGCACCCACTCGTCGAGGAGCACGAAGGCCTGCTCGCCGCCGTCGGTCGGGCCCATGCAGGTCGTGCCGGTCTGCGCCGCGTACCAGAGCAGGTGGTAGCCCCGCTGGCCGCTCACGTCGACGGCCTCGCCGATCGCCTCCAGCAGCGCGGCGCGGCCCAGCCGCCGGCCGCCGGAGAGCGCCGCGGCCGCCTGCTCGCGGGCCCGCTCGGCGTCGGACTCGGTGAGTCCGAGGGTGGCCCGCCGCTTGGCGGCGCCGGCCAGCACGCGGGGGCCGCACAGCTCGAGCAGCCAGTGCAGGTCCTCGGCCGGCACCAGGTGGAGGGTGCTGCGCATCGGCCACGAGCGGACGACCGCACCCGTGTCGAGCGCGGCGCGCACCCCGTCGAGCGACCGGTCCCGGGTCCGCAGCGCCACCGAGGTCAGCGCTCCCGGCAGGTCCTGGCCCTGGACGCACAGCAGCTCCCGCACGGCCGCGGCCGCGTCGGCCGCCGGCGGGCCGGCCAGCCGCTGCGCGACCAGGCGGAGCAGGGCCAGCTCGCGCGCGGTCGTCGTCGTCATGGCCGCAGGGTGCCACCCGGGGACGACGCCCAGCAGGCTCGGCCGGCGGCTACGACCGGTCCAGCTGCACGTACACCATGTCCTCGGCGTCGGGCTCGGTGGTCAGCGGCGTGAAGCCGGCGCCCGCGGCCACCCGCAGGCTGGCGGTGTTGTCCGGGTCGATGCCGAGCACGAAGAGCTCCACGTCCGCGGTCTCGGGGGCGTCGACCAGCGCACGCAGCGTGGCCCGCCCGTAGCCGCGGCCCCACCGCTGCGGGTCCACCACGTAGGCGGCGCCCATGCTGCGGCGGGGGTCGGTCGCCGTCACCTGCTCGGCCACGGGGTCCCACGTCGTCCACCGGTCGTAGACGTCGCCGCCGATCTGCGCGACCGGCCGGCCGTCGCCGTCGACGGCCACGAAGGTGTGCGTGCGCAGCACCCGCCGGCCGCGGAACTCCTCGAACGGCGGGGTCCCGGTGCGCAGGGCCATCTCGCGCTCGGGCCAGGACCGGTCCCCGAGGCGCAGCTGCACCTCCGGGTGGTCGAACCACGGCAGGACGGCGAGCAGCAGCTCCGGCTCGAGGGGCACCAGCCGGACGGCGGGCGGACGGGCGGCCACCCCGCCACCCTGCCGCCGGGAGCGCGGCCGCGCAGGGCGGGAGCGCCCTGCCAGGATCGGCGCCGTGGACGCGCACGCCTGGGACGCCCGGTACGCCGAACGGCAGCAGTGGTCGGGGGAGCCGAACGCGCTGGTTACGGAGCTGCTCGCCGACGTCGCGCCGGGCACCGCCGTCGACCTCGCCGCGGGGGAGGGCCGGCACGCGCTGTGGCTGGCCGGCCTGGGCTGGCGGGTGACCGCCGTCGACTTCTCCGCCACGGGGCTGGCCCGCGGGCGGGAGCGCCCCGGCGCCGAGCGGGTGGAGTGGGTGACCGCCGACGTCCTCGCCTGGCCCGGCCCGGCGCGGCCGGTGGACCTCGTGCTCGTCGCCTACCTCCACCTGCCGCCGCCGGACCTGGAGGACCTGCTCGCGCGCGCTGTGGGCTGGCTGCGGCCCGGCGGGCGGCTGCTCGTGCTCGGCCACGACGTCGACAACGTCGAGCGGGGCGTCGGCGGCCCGCAGGAGCCGGCGATCCTGCACAGCGTGCCCCGGTTCGCCCCGGTGGCCGCGCTGCTCGACGTGACCGGCTGGAGCAGGTGACCCGGGAGACCCCGGCCGGCGCCGCGCTGGACACGCTGCTGTCGGGGCGCCGCCCGGAGAAGTAGCGTCGGTCCCGTGATGGGGATGGGTGGCGCCGGCGGGCCGGAGGCCGAGCGGCGCCGGCGGATCGTCGCCGCGGTCGTGGTCCTGGTGATGCTGCTGGCGGCCGTCGCGACGGCGCTCTCGCTCGTCCTGGGCTGAGGGGAGGCGCGGTGGGCGCACCGCAGGAGATCGAGGACTGGTTCGCCGCCGCCGGCGACCGCGAGGCCGAGCTGCGCCGCGTCGACGCGCTGGTCACCGCCGCAGCGCCGGGCATCGACCGGCAGCTGGTGCCCGCCGGCAGCGGCACGGTGCTGGGCTACGGGCTGATGCCCTACAAGCCCCGCTCGGCGAAGGTGGCGACGACCTGGCCGCTGGTCGCACTCGCCGCCCAGAAGCGGCACCTGTCGCTCTACGTGTGCGCCGTGGTCGACGGCGAGTACATCGCCGAGGCCCGCGCCGAGCGGCTCGGCAAGGCCTCCTGCGGCAAGAGCTGCATCCGCTTCACCTCGCTGGACCGGGTGGACGCCGGTGAGCTCTCGGCCCTGGTGCGCGACGCGGTGGCGGCGACACGCGAGGGCTCCAACGCCTACTTCGCCGGCTGACCTGCGGTCGGGCCCTTGGTCCCTGGCCCGTTCCGGGACGGCGAGGCACCGTATGCGGGCGCCGGTCGGGGGACTGGAGGTCGGCGACGAGCAGGCAGGGGGAGGACGACGGATGACGCGAGCGCTGGCCAGGCCGTCCGACGAGGACGCCGCGGTCGACCAGGCGGTCCTCCGGCTCACCGCCGAGTTCCGCGCGCAGCTGCGCCCGCAGGTGATCGGCACCGTCGTCCGCAGCTGCCGGCGCGACCTCAGCGGCGTCCCCGCCACCGCCCTCCCCGAGCTCGTCGAGCGGCTGGCCCGCGCCCGGCTGCAGTCGGAGAGCCGCCCGGCTTGACCTCGAGTGCGCTGGAAGCGGTTGCCTCCGGGGCATGCGAGCCATCCGACTGCACGAGTTCGGCGGTCCCGACCGCCTCGTCCTCGACGAGCTCCCCGACCTGACGCCCGCGCCGGGGCAGGTCCGCATCGCCGTCGAGGCCGCCGGCGTCCACCTGGTCGACACCACGCTGCGCCGCGGCGACCCCGGTCCGGTGTCGCTGCCGCTGCCCGACCTGCCGACGGTCCCCGGGCGCGAGGTCGCCGGTGTGGTCGACGACCTCGGGGACGGCGCCGACCCGGTCTGGCTGGGCCGGCGGGTGGTCGCCCACCTCGGGCCGGTCCCCGGCGGCTACGCCGAGCAGGCCGTCACCGCCGTCGACGGGCAGCTGCTCGCCCTGCCGGAGCAGGTCGGCTGGGCCGACGCGGTGGCCGCCGTCGGCACCGGGCGCACGGCGCTGGGCGTGCTGGAGCTGGAGCCGCCGTCCGCCGGCGACGTCGTCCTGGTGCCCTCGGCGGCCGGCGGGATGGGCTGGCTGCTGGTGCAGGCGGCCCGCGCGGCCGGCGCCACCGTGGTCGCCGCCGCCGGCGGGGCGGACAAGGTGGCGCAGCTCGCGGAGCTGGGCGCCGACCTGGTCGTCGACTACGCCCTGGCGGGGTGGGACGAGCGGGTCCGGGCGGCGACCGGCGGGGTCACGCTCGTCTACGACGGCGTGGGTGGCGCGGTCGGCCGGTGCGCGATGGAGTTGTTGCGCCCGGGCGGGCGGCTGGTGCTGTTCGGGTACTCGGCGGGCAGCCCGACGCGGTTCGACACCGGCGACGTCGTCCGCCTCGGGATCACCGCCGGGTGGTCGCTCGGCCCGCGGATGGCCGCGCTGCCCGGCGGCATCGCCGGCCTGGCCCGCCGCGCCCTGGAGCGGGTGGCCGCCGGCGCCTGGCGGCCGCTGGTCACCGAGTACCCGCTGGCCGCGGCCGCCCGCGCGCACGCCGACCTCGAGCAGCGCCGCGCCGTCGGCAAGGTGGTGCTGCGCACCGGGTGAAACCCGGTTGTCCGGGGCCGGAGACTGTCCGGGTGGGCTACGTCGACGTCAGCGGGATCCGGCACACCCTGTCCGACGGGCGGGTGCTGCTGCACGACGTGTCGTTCCGGGTGGGCGAGGGCGCCCGGGCCGCGCTCGTCGGGGAGAACGGGGCCGGGAAGACGACGCTGCTGCGGATCGTCGCCGGCGACCTGACCCCGGAGGACGGTGCCGTGGCCCGCGCCGGCGGGCTCGGGGTGATGCGCCAGTTCATCGGCTCGGTGCGCGACGACACGACGGTGCAGCGCTTCCTCGTGGACCTCTCGCCGCCGGCCGTCCGCGCCGCGTGGGACGCGCTCGAGGCCGCGGAGCTCACCCTGATGGAGACCGACGACGAGCCCGCGCAGCTCGCCTACGCCGACGCGCTCGCCGCCTGGGGGGACGCGGGCGGCTACGAGGCCGAGGTCACGTGGGACACGGTCACCGTCGCCGCGCTCGGCGTCCCCTACGACCGGTGCAAGTACCGGGAGCTGTCGACCCTGAGCGGCGGCGAGCAGAAGCGGCTGGCGCTGGAGGCGCTGCTGCGCGGCCCCGACGAGGTGCTGCTGCTCGACGAGCCGGACAACTACCTCGACGTGCCCGGCAAGCGCTGGCTGGAGGAGCGGTTGCTGGAGACCCGCAAGACGGTGCTGTTCGTCAGCCACGACCGGGAGCTGCTGGCCCGGGTGGCCGACCGGGTGGTCACCGTCGAGGGCGGGACGGCGTGGGTGCACGGCGGCGGGTTCGCCAGCTACCCGGAGGCCCGGGAGGCGCGGCACGAGCGGCTGGCCGAGGTCCGCCGGCGCTGGGAGGAGGAGCACCAGCGGCTCGTCGACCTCGTGCGCACCCTCCAGCAGCAGGCGGCCAACTCCCCGGACATGGCCAGCCGGTACTCCGCGGCGCAGACCCGGCTGGCGAAGTTCGAGGCGGCCGGGCCGCCGCCGGACCGGCCGCCGGAGCAGAAGGTGGCCATGCGGCTGCGCGGCGGGCGGACCGGCGTGCGCGCGGTGATCGCCGAGCAGCTGGAGCTGACCGGGCTGATGCAGCCGTTCGACGTGGAGCTCTGGTACGGCGACCGGGTCGGCGTGCTGGGTGCCAACGGCGCGGGCAAGTCGCACTTCCTGCGGCTGCTGGCCGGGCAGGAGGTGGCGCACACCGGGTCGTGGCGGCTGGGGGCGCGTGTCGTCCCGGGGCTGTTCGCGCAGACGCACGCCCACCCCGAGTGGCTGGACCGCACGCCGGTCGACCTGCTGTGGCACGGCGAGCCCGGCCGGCCGGGTGTCGACCGCGGCCGGGCGATGGCGGCGCTGCGCCGGTACGGGCTGGCCGACCAGGGCGACCAGCTGTTCCGCACCCTGTCGGGCGGGCAGCAGGCCCGGTTCCAAGTGCTGATGCTCGAGCTGTCGGGCGCCACGCTGCTGCTGCTCGACGAGCCGACCGACAACCTCGACGTCCTCTCCGCCGAGTCGCTGGAGGAGGCGCTCGCGGCCTTCGACGGGACGGTGCTCGCGGTGACCCACGACCGGTGGTTCGCCCGCTCCTTCGACCGGTTCCTGGTGTTCGGCGCCGACGGCCGGGTCTACGAGTCGCCGGAGCCGGTCTTCGACGAGACGCGGGTGGTCCGGGCCCGCTGACGCGGGGTGGGGTGCACGGCGCGCCGGCCAGTACGGCATAGTGGTATCGAGAACCATTACCGTTCCCGCTTGGAGTTCCTCGATGCGTCGCCGTACCCGTCCCGCCGCCCTCGCCCTGGCCGCGGCCACCGCCCTCGTCCTCGCCGCCTGCGGGGAGGACGAGGGCGGCGGGGTGACCACCAGCGAGGGCGACGCCGACGCCTGCCCCGGGGAGGTCGTGGACGTCGTCGTCTCCGTCGGGCAGTGGGGGGACGTCGTCCAGGCGCTCGGCGGGGACTGCGCCTCGGTGACCACGGTGATCAGCTCGACCGCGGTCGACCCGCACGACTTCGAGCCGACCACGGGGGACATCGCCGCCTTCGAGGAGGCCGACCTCGTCGTGCTCAACGGCGCCGACTACGACCACTGGGCCGCCGACGCCGCCGCCAACGTCGACCCGGCCCCCGTCGTGCTCGACCTCGCCGAGGTCGCCGGCCTCGAGACCGAGGAGCACGCCGAGGAGGAGGGCGAGGAGCACGCCGAGGAGGAGGGGCACGGCCACGGCGGGGTCAACCCGCACATCTGGTACTCGCCCGAGTACGTGCAGCAGGCCACCGCGGCGGTGACCGCCGAGCTCGAGGAGCTGTCCCCGGACGCCGCCGACCACTTCGCCGAGCGGGCCTCGGCGTGGGAGGAGGCCCTCCAGCCCTACCTCGACGAGATCGACGGCCTGCGGGCCGCCGCCGAGGGGCGCTCGTACGCGGCGACGGAGTCGGTGTTCGAGTACATGGCGGAGGCGGTCGGCCTGACCGACGTCACGCCCGAGGGGTACCGCGAGGCCGCGAGCAACGAGACCGACCCGGCGCCCGGTGACGTGGCCGACTTCCAGGCCGCGCTCGAGGCGGGTCGGGTCGACGTGCTGCTCTACAACTCGCAGACCGAGGGCGGCGTGCCCGAGCAGCTGCGCTCGGCGGCCGAGGACGCCGGCGTGCCGGTCGTCGAGGTCACCGAGTCGGTCCCGGACGACGAGGGGTCGTTCGTCGACTGGCAGCTGGCCCAGCTGCGTGCCCTGTCCGACGCCCTGGCTGCCCAGGGCTGACCGCTAGGCCGGGAGGCGGGTGGTGGCGCCGGGGTGCGGCGTCACCACCCGTCCCGCGCTGAGCGCGAGGACCGCGTCGGCGCGGTCGACCGCCGCCGGCTCGTGCGTGGCGTGCACGACGACGGCGCCGCGCTCGGCCTCCGCCGCCAGCGCCTGCAGCACGGCCTGCTGGGTGGCGGCGTCGACCCCGGCGGTCGGCTCGTCGACCAGCAGGACGTCGGCCCGGGCCACCAGCCCCTGCGCCAGGAGGGCCCGCTGCCGCTGGCCCCCCGAGACCGTGGCCAGCGGGGACCCCAGCAGGCCGGTGAGCCCCAGCTCCCCGGCGACGGCGGCGACGAGCGCCCGGTCGCCGGCCCGCAGCCGGCGCCAGGGGCCGCGTTCGCGCCAGCGGCCCATGGCGATGGTGTCCCCGACGGTCAGCGGCAGGTGGTCGGGCACGGCGCTGCGCTGCGGGACGTAGGCGATCGTCCGGCCGCACAGCCCGTCCACGCAGCCCGACGTCGGGTGCAGGACGCCGGCGAGGACGTCGAGCAGCGTCGACTTGCCCGCCCCGTTGGCGCCGACGACCGCCGTCACCGCGGCGGGCGGCAGGCACGCGCAGACGCCGTCCAGGGCCAGCACCTCCCCGCGGCGCACGCTGAGGTCGTCGAACTCGATGGCGGTGGGGGGCACCCGACCACCCTACCAAGAGTGATAATCGTTCCCGTTACGCTCGCCGGGTGTCCTGGCTCCTCGACCCGTTCGCCGTCCCCTTCATGCAGCGCGCCCTCCTCGGCGGCGTCCTCGCGGCGGTGACCTGCGCCGTCGTCGGCACGTGGGTGGTCGTGCGGGGCATGGCGTTCCTGGGAGAGGCCCTGGCCCACGGCATGCTCCCCGGCGTCGCGGTGGCCACGCTGGCCGGCTGGCCTCCGGTGGCCGGCGCGGCGGTCAGCGCCGGCCTCATGAGCGTCGGGGTCGGCGCGGTGGCCCGCCGGGCGCGGCTGTCGTCCGACACCGCGATCGGCCTGCTCTTCGTCGGCATGCTCGCCCTCGGCGTCGTCATCGTCTCCCGCTCGAGGTCCTTCGCCACCGACGTCACGGCGATCCTCTTCGGCGACGTGCTGGCGGTCCGCCGCTCCGACCTGGTGCTGCTCGCGGCCGGCCTCGTCGTCCTCGGCGCCGTGTGCGCGGTGTTCCACCGGGCCTTCGTGGCGGTCAGCTTCGACGAGCGCACCGCGGCCACGCTGGGGCTGCGGCCCCGCCTGGCGCACGCGGTGATGGTGCTGGTCGTCAGCGCCGCGGTCGTCGTCTCCTACCAGGCGCTGGGCACCCTGCTGGTCGTCGCGCTGCTGCTCGCGCCCGCCGCCGCGGCCCGCCAGTGGACCCGCCGGCTGCCCTCGACCATGGCGCTCGGCGCGGTCTTCGGCGCCGCGGCCGTGCTCGCCGGCCTGCTCGTCTCCTGGCACGCCGGCACGGCCGGCGGCGCCTCCATCGCCTCCTGCGCCGTCGCCCTGGTGGCCCTGTCGGTCACCGCGCGCGCCACGGTCTCCCGCTGACCCGCCCCTCCGACGTCAGGAGTCCCGTGTCCCGCCCTCCCCGCCGCCTCCTCGGGCGGCGCCCGTCCGCACCGCCCGCCGGGGTCCTCGCCGGCGTCCTCCTGCTCGCCGGCTGCGCTTCCGATGACGGCGAGCCCAGCGACGCTGCGGCCGCTGCCACCTCCGAGCACGGCTACGTCGCCGGCGCCGAGGAACTCGCCGAGCCGCAGTTGCAACTGGCCTATCTCGACGGCAGTGGCTCGGTGCACGCCCTGGACCTGGTCACCGGGGAGTCGGCGGTGCTCGGCGACGTCGGGGACGTCTCCGCGGTCGCCACCGACGGCCGGTTCCTGTTCGCGGCGTCGGACCCGGACGGCGAGCTCACCGTCGTCGACACCGGCACGTGGACGGTCGACCACGGCGACCACGTGCACTACTACCGGACCGACCCGCGGGTCACCGGCACCCTCGACTGGTCCGGCGGCGTGCGGGCGGCCTCCTCGGAGACGCTGACCGCCCTCTTCTCGCCCGACACCGGCACCGGTCTCGTGCTCGACCGGGCAGCCCTCGGGCAGGGTGAGGTCACCGAGCTCGCCAGGATCACGGCCGCGCCGCACGACGGCGCCCTCGTGCCGCTGGGGGACCGGCTGGTCGCCACCACGCCCGACTCGGTGGTCGCCCTGGACGCCGGCGGCGAGCCCCTGGGCGGTGGCGAGGCCGACTGCGCGGAGCCGCGCGGTGGGCACCCGACCCGCGTCGGCGTGGTGGTGTCCTGCGCCGACGGCGCGGTCCTGGCCACCGAGACCGACGACGGCGTCGAGCTCGAGCGCATCCCGTACCCGGCGCCCGTGCCCGAGGAGGAGCGGGCCGCAGCCTTCGACAACCGGCCGGGCCGGCCCGCCGTGGCCGCCCCCGCCGGTGAGCGCGGCGTGTGGCTCCTCGACACCCGGGCCCGCAGCTGGGAGCTCCTGCCCACCGACATCCCGTGGGTGCGGGCGGTCGCGGCCGACGACGACGCCGACCGGGTCGTCGGCATCGACGCGGCCGGGCGGGTCGTCGTCCTCACCCCGGGCGGGCCGGCGGCGGCCACCGAGCCGCTGCTGCCTCCCGACCGGCTCGACCAGGTGGACCTGCAGGTCGACGCCGACCGCGCCTACGTCAACGACCCGGCGGGCAACCGCCTGCTGGAGGTCGACTACGCCGACGGCGCCCGCCTGGCCCGGGTGTTCCCGGCCGAGGTCGCGCCGGTCCACCTCGCGGAGACCGGGCGATGAGGCGGGTCGCGGGAGCCCTCGCCGGAGCGCTGCTGGCCGCGGGCGCCCTCGCCGGGTGCGGCGCCGGCGACGACGACCGGCCGCTGGTCGTGGTGACCACCAACATCCTGGGCGACGTCGTCGGTGAGCTCGTCGGCGACCAGGCCGAGGTGGTGACCCTGATGCCGCCGGGCGCCGACCCGCACTCGTTCGACGTCTCGGCGCAGGAGGCCGCGCGCATGCGTGAGGCGGACCTGCTGGTGGCCAACGGGATGGGGCTGGAGGAGGGGGTGGCCCGCCACGTCGCGGCGGCCCGGGAGGACGGCGTCCCGGTCGTCGAGGCCGGTGACTTCGTCGACCCGGTCGAGTGGACCTCCGAGGACGACGAGGGCGTCGACCCGCACTTCTGGACCGACCCGGCGCAGGTGCTGGCGGTGCTCGACGGCCTGGAGGACGCGCTGCGCGAGGAGGTCGGCGGGCTCGACGGGGACCGGCTGGCCGCCGACGCGGCGGACTACCGCGCCGAGGTCGCCGAGCTGGACGAGTGGATGGCCGGGCAGTTCGCGCAGATCCCACCCGGGCAGCGCGACCTGGTGACCAACCACCACGTGTTCGGCTACCTCGCCGAGCGGTTCGGGTTCACGGTCGTCGGTGCCGTCATCCCCAGCGGCACGACCCTGGCCTCGCCGAGCGCCAGCGACCTCGACGAGCTGGCCACCGCCGTCCGCGAGGCCGGGGTGCGCACAGTCTTCGCCGACTCGTCACAGCCCGACCGGCTGGTGCAGGTGCTCGCCGAGCAGGCGGGCCTGGACGTGGCCGTCGTCCCGCTGTTCACGGAGTCGCTGTCCGCCGACGGCGGGGGAGCCGGCACCTACCTGCAGATGATGCGGGCCAACACCGAGGACATCGTGGCAGGCCTACGGTGACCCTCCTGTCTGGAATGAGAATCATTCCCGTTATGCTCCGCGGCATGACCAGTGCTCGCCCCTCCCTCATCCGCCTGTCGGCGCTCGGCGCCGCGGGCCTCCTCCTGGCCGCCTGCTCGTCGGACCCCGACACCGACCCGGCCGGCTCGTCGTCGTCCCCCTCCTCGGCCGACACCTCCGCCGCCTCGTCCGCGACCGAGCTGCCCGCGCCGCAGCCGCGGGTCACGCTCACCTACGACGGCGGCGTGCTGGTCCTCGACGGCGGGACGCTCGAGGTCGTGGGCGACTCCGAGATGGACGGGTTCCTCCGGGTCGACCCCGCGGGCGACGGCCGGCACGTGATGGTCACGACCACCGAGGGCTTCCAGGTCCTCGACACCGGCGTGTGGACCGACGGCGGCACGTCCTACGCCGCCGACCCGGAGCTGACCGACCACGTCTTCGCGGCCGAGGAGGCCGGCCACGTCGTCGTGCACGGCGACCGCACCGTGCTGTTCGCCGACGGCACCGGGGACATCACCTCGTTCGCCACCGACGACCTGCTCACCGCCGACGGGCTCCCCGAGACCGAGGAGTGGACCTCCGAGCAGGCCCACCACGGCGTGGCCATCGAGCTCGAGGACGGCACGCTGCTGTCCACCCTCGGCACCGAGGAGGAGCGGACCGGCGTGCGGGTGCTCGACGCCTCGGGCGAGGAGATCGCCCGCAACGAGGAGTGCCCCGGCGTGCACGGCGAGGGGACCGTGGCCGGCGAGGTGGCCGTGTTCGGCTGCGAGGACGGCGTCCTGGTCTACGACGGAGAGTTCACCAAGCTGACCGCCCCGGACGCCTACGGCCGCACCGGCAACGTCTTCACCACGGAGTCCTCGCCGGTGGCGCTGGGCGACTACAACGCCGACCCCGACGCCGAGGGCTACCTGCTGTCGGCGGTCACGCTGATCGACACCGCGGCGGACCGGCTGCAGGTCGTCCCCCTGCCCGACGGCGTGCAGTACACCTTCCGCGACCTGGCCCGCGGCCCGCAGGACGAGGGGATCGTGCTCGGCACCGACGGCAGCTTGCACGTGCTCGACATGGCGACCGGCGCGGTACTGGCCTCCCACCCGGTCGTCGCTCCCTGGGAGGGGCCGGAGGAGTGGCAGGACCCGCACCCCGCGGTGAAGGTGCACGACGGCGTCGCCTATGTGACCGAGCCGGCCGCGAACGCCGTCCACGCGGTGGACCTGGCCACCGGTGCGGTGCTCGCCACCGGCGACCTGGACGTGACCCCGAACGAGATCGCCGTCGTCACCGGCTGACCTCGCTCCCGCCCGGCGGCGGGCTCCCCCCGGTTCCAGCGGGGGGAGCCCGCCGTCGTCGTGCCGGCGGACGGCGACCGGGCGGACGGCCTCCCGTCGTCAGCGGGCGGCGTTCCAGTAGCCGGTCAGCCGGACGCGGTCGCGGGCGAGGCCCGTCTCGCGACGCAGGGCGGTCCGCAGCTCCCGCATGCGGGCGGCCTCCCCGGCGCCGAAGACGAACAACCCGTCGCGGTCGGCCAGCAGCGGGCTCTCGGCCAGTGCCGCGCGCACCCCGTCGAGGAGGGCGGGCGTCGTGCCCGGCGCCGCCCCGGAGCGGTGCACCCAGCGCAGCTCGACGCCGGGCCGGGCGGGGAGGTCCACGCGGACGTCGGCGTCGGCGGTCTCGGCCACGACCACCCCGGGGCGCCGTCGGCCAGTCCGTCGAGGACGGCGCCGACGGCCCCCAGCGCCGTCTCGTCGCACACCAGCAGGTGGGTCGAGACGCCCGACGGCGGGTCGTAGCTGCGCCGGGAGCCCCACACCGCGACCGGCGCGCCCGGCTCGGCGGCGGCGAGGCGGCTGCTCACCGCGCCCTCGTCGCCGTGCAGCACCAGCCACACGTCACCCTCGCCGGCGGCGGCCCGCCGGGCGCGCATCGTGTAGGCGGCACGGGGAGCGTCCTCCGGCGGGATCCCCGCCAGGTCGGCGGCGGTGAAGCCGGTCCGGAGCACCTCGGCCGGCGGCTCGGGCATGAGGACGGCGTACTCGTCCCCGCCCCGCACCGGCACCGGGGCGAGCCCGGCCAGGGTGATCTCGAGCAGGTCGGGCGCGACCAGGCGGCGGGCGGCGACCGTCGCGGCCACGGTGGTCATCCGCTGGTCCTCGAGGTGCTCGGACTCGATCGAGGTGAGCGGCTCGCCGGCTCCGACCACGCCGCGCGCGGCGGCCACCAGCCCCATGAGCGCGCCGTAGACCTCCAGCGACGTGCGGGCGGGCGAGGCGAAGGGGACGTGCACCGGCCGGTGGGCGCCGTCGGTCCCCGCGACGGCCAGCCGGAGACCGTCGGGCCCCACGCCCAGGATCTCGGCCGACCGCGCGTCCGGCTGCCCGCCGAGCGCCCGGGCGACCAGCAGCACCGTGTCGGCGTGCTCGTCACCGACGTGGTCGAGCCCCTCGGCGAGCTCGGCCGCCTCGTGCGGCGGGAGGTCGACGTCGACGACCGGCAGCCCGGCTGCCGTCGCGCCGGTCACCGGGCACCGCCGGCGACGGTCGGGTCGTGCGGTGGCGTGCTCGCGGGCATGGCGGCACCCCGGTCGTCCGTGGGCTCGGCAGGTCGGCTGAGGTTAGCCTCACCTCACTCCGGTGGGGGAGGTCCTCGACCCGGCTCGGACGGCACACCGCGCGGTGACGCCGGTCACATGGGCCGGGCGCCGGGAACCCGCCCGGGGCCCCGGACGACTACGGGAACGGCAGGACCACGGCTCGAGGCCGCCAGGGACCCGCCCGACCGTGAGGAGCCGCCATGGCAGGGAGCGTCGCCCCGCCCCGCCCCGCTCGGGGCCGGAGTCGCGTGCCGCCCTGGGCCGGCACCGTCCTCCGCCTCCTCGTCGGTGGCGTGTGGGTGGTGACCGGTGCGCTCAAGCTCCCCGACCCGGCGGCCGCCGAGCGCGCGGTCCGCGCCTACCAGCTGGCGCCCGAGGCGCTGGTCCCCGTGCTCGCGTTCGGCCTGCCCGTGCTCGAGATCGCCGTCGGTCTCCTGCTGCTGACCGGCGCCTTCGTTCGGCCGGCCGCGGTCGCCTCCGCGCTCCTGCTGGCCGGGTTCACCGCCGCGGTCGCCTCGGCCTGGGCCCGCGGGCTGACCATCGACTGCGGCTGCTTCGGCGGCGGTGGCGAGGTGGACGCCGACCGCACCGCGTACCTGTCCGAGATCGTCCGGGACGTCGCGCTGCTGGGCGCCTCGGTGCTCCTCGCCGTCCGTCCACGCACGCGGCTGGCGCTGACCGACCGCGCCGCCCCCCGAGGAGGCCCCGATGCCTGACCGCACCCCGACCCGGAGCCGGCAGGCCGCCCGCGAGCGCATCGCAGCGAAGCGGGCCGCCGAAGCCGAGGCCGAGCGCCTCCGGCGCCGGGCGCGGACCCGGCTCGTCACGGGGATCGGTGTCGCCGCGGCCGTGGTGGTCGCCGTCCTGGTCGCCGTCCTGGTGCAGTCCGCGCGGACCGACACCGGCGACGCGACGGCGCCGGCGAACACGGCCGCGGGCACCGACGGGACCGGCTTCGCCCGGGGGCCGGCCGACGCCCCGGTCGTCGTCGACGTCTACGAGGACTACCTCTGCCCCGCCTGCCGGGCGTTCGAGGAGGACGCGTCCGAGACCCTCGACCAGTTCGTCGCCGAGGGCGAGGTGCTGGTGCGGTACCGCCCGGTGGCGATCCTCGACCGGCTGTCGGACGACGACTACTCCACCCGCGCGGCCAACGCCGCGGCCGTGGTCGCCGACGCCGCCGGCGCGGACGCCTTCCACGAGTACGCCGGGCTGCTCTTCGACCGGCAGCCGGCCGAGGGCGGACCGGGCCTCTCCGACGACGAGCTGGTGGAGCTGGCGGCCCAGGCCGGCGCGACCGGGCCGGACGTCGAGGAGGGCATCCGCGACCTCCGCTTCGGCGGCTGGGTCGCCGACGCCACCGACCGGGCCAGCCGCGACGGTCTCACCGGCACGCCGCGGGTCCTCGTCGACGGCGAGCAGCTCGCGGCCCCGACCGCCGAGGCGCTGGCGGCGGCCGTCGCGGCCACCCGCTCCTGACCGGGGCGGCTCAGCCGGCGTAGGTGTCGGCGGGCGGGTCGATCGGCCGGACCGTCACCGGCGCGATGACCGCCTCGGGGAAGCCCGCCGACGGGTGGGTCACCGGCGGGGCCCAGGTGCCGATCACCTCGACCCACTGGTCGGCGGGCAGGTCGCCCTGCGGCCCGTCGACGACGACGGTGACCCCGACCGCGTCGGCCGCGCAGCAGGAGATCCGGATCCGGGCGACGTACCAGCCGCCGCCCTCCCGCGGGACGACGAAGCCGGTCAGCCGGATCTGCCGGCCCTCGAGCGGCGACACGTCGTCGTGCAGCGCCCGCCACCGGTACTGGGGCAGCGGCAGGGTGCGGAAGTCCTGCCCCTCGTCGTCGGGACCCAGCGCGTCGGCCACGGCACCCTCGGGCACCTCGGCCGGCGTGGTCTGCCGGGCCACGGTGAAGGAGCCGAGGGCCGGGGGCGCGACCAGGGCGAGGACCACGGCGGGCAGGACCAGCAGCCAGGCGACGCGGGGCGCGCCGTGGCCGTGGCCGTGGTCGTGCCCGTGGTGGTCTGCCTCCTCGTCGGGGTCGTCGTCGGCGGCCGGCGCCCGCCGGGTCCGCCACGCCCGCAGCAGGCCGAGCAGGCTCACCGCGACGAGCACTGCGGCCGCGATCAGCAGGAACGGGCGGAAACCGCCCTGCACGTAGGCCAGGTGGGCGTCGGAGAGCGCCACCTGCAGCACGTAGCCGCCGAGCAGGAGCAGGACGGCGTGGGACGTCATGCGGTCCATCGCGGCCTCCTCAGAGCAGGACGGCGCCGACGCCGACCGCGACCAGCACGGCGACGGCGAGGGTGACGGGGGCGAAGCGGGCGGCGAACCGCGGGCCGAAGGTGCCGGCCTGCAGCGCGACGAGCTTGACGTCGACCGCCGGGCCGACGACGAGGAAGACCAGCTTGGCGGTGGGGGAGAAGCCGACCAGGCTGGCCGCGACGAACGCGTCGGCCTCCGAGCACACCGCCAGGACGACGGCGAGCGCGGCCAGCACGAGCACCGACAGCACGGGGGAGTCGGCGACCGCGTCGAGCCACGCCCGCGGGACGACGGTGTTGAGGGTCGCGGCGGTCAGGCCGCCGACCACGAGGAACCCGCCGGCGTGCAGCAGGTCGTGCTGGACGCCGGCGCGGAAGGTCTCGGCCCGGCTCTCCCCGGGCGCGGCGACGTGCCCCTCCCGCACCCGCAGCCACGCCGTCCGCCCGAAGGAGGTCCACAGCCAGCCCATCAGCAGGGCGACCAGCACGGAGGCGACGAAGCGGGCGAGCACCATCTCCGGCTCGCCCGGGAAGGCGACCGCGGTCGCCACCAGGACCACCGGGTTGATCGCCGGCGCGGAGAGCAGGAAGGCGAGTGCCGCCGCCGGGGGAACCCCGCGGCGGACCAGGCTCCCGGCCACGGGCACCGAGGCGCACTCGCAGCCGGGCAGCACCGCCCCGGCCAGCCCGGCGACCGGCACGGCCGCGGCCGGCCGGCGGGGGAGCGCCCGGGCGAAGAACGACGCCGGCACGAACGTGCTGATGGCGGCCGACAGCAGGACGCCGAACACCAGGAACGGCAGCGCCTGCAGGCACACGGCGACGAACACCGTGGACCAGGCCTGCACCGCCGGTTCGTCGAACACCGCCGGCCGCAGGAAGTGCAGGACCGCGATGAGCGCCAGGACGACGAGCAGCACGTCCCCGGAGCGCGGCCCTCGGCGGCGCGGCGCTGCGTCCGGGACGGAGGGGGCCTGCGTCGGTGGTGCGCTGGACATGTCGCCTCTCCGGTTCGGGGAACGGTTCCCGTTCCGGCGGCCGACCATGCCACAGCAGACGGCGCTCCGGAGCCTCCGCGGCGCCGTGTCCCGTCAGCGGCGGGCGGTGGGGTACGGGAGCAGCGCCATCTCCCGCGCCCTCTTCACCGCCCGCGAGACCCGGCTCTGCTCCTGGACCGACAGGCCGGTGACCCGCCGGGAGCGGATCCCGCCGCGGTCGGACACGAACGTGCGCAGCACCGCGACGTCGTGCCAGACGAACGGCTCCGCGAGCTCCCGCCGGCGTCGGCTCGCCGGGCGGCGGGCCGGGCTCACCAGCTCGACTTCCGGATGCCGGGCAGCTCGCCGCGGTGCGCCATCTCGCGGAAGCGCACCCGCGACAGGCCGAAGTCGCGCAGGTGCCCCCGCGGGCGGCCGTCGACGACGTCGCGGTTGCGCAGCCGGGTCGGGCTGGCGTCGCGGGGCAGTCGCTGCAGTGCCGAGCGCGCGGCCGCCCGCTCGCCCTCGGTGGCGGCGGTGCGGGCGGTCTCGCGCAGCGCCGCGCGCCGCTCGGCGTACCGGGCCACCACGACGCGGCGGCGGGCGTCGGCGGCGATCTCCGCCGTCTTGGCCATCAGGCGCCCCGCCCCGCGCCGAGCCGCCGGCGCACCGCGGGATCGGTCCGCCGCAGGCGGGCGACGACCGCCTCGATGCCCTGGGCGTCGACGGTCTTGATGCCCTTGGCCGAGACGGTCAGGCGCACGTAGCGGTTCTCGCTGGGCAGCCAGAACCGGCGGTGCTGCAGATTGGGGTCGAAACGCCGCGGCGTCCGCCGGTGCGAGTGGCTCACCGACCGGCCGAAGCCGGGCCGGCGTCCGGTCACCTCGCAGTAGGTCGACATGGGTCCTCCTCGGATCAGGTGCCGCCCACCCTAGCGAGAACGATTCCCATTCCGGTTAGGGTGGGGGCATGCCGACGGACCAGCGCACCCCCGTCCTGCTCGTGACCGGCCTCGACCGCGCGCTGACCGGCGCCGCGGCCGCGCCGCTCGGCACCGCCCGGCCCGGGACGGTCGTCGTCCACCACGACGTCCGGGACCTCGGCGCGGGCGTCGTGCTGCGCACCGTGACCGAGCACGGACCCGGCGGGCCGCGCGTCGCGCAGGAGGCGCTCGAGCTCGCCCACGGCTGCGTCAGCTGCACGCTGCGGCTGGACCTCCTGCCCCTGCTGCGCACGCTGGCCCGGCGGGTGGACGTCACGCGGGTCGTCGTCCACCTGGACCCGGCGCTGGAGCCGGAGCACCTGTGCTGGGCGCTGGACGAGGTGGTCCTCGACGAGGGAGCGGTCGAGACCGCCGGGGACTCGGTGCGGGTCGAGGCCGTCGTCGCCGTCGTCGACGCGGCGACCTGGCTGGACGACGCCACCGGGGAGGACGACCTCGCCGACCGCGGGCTGGCCGCCACCCCCGACGACGAGCGCACCCTGGCCCAGGTCGCCGTCGGTCAGGTCGCGTTCGCCGACGCCGTGGTGCTGGCCGGCCGCCCGCGGGACGGCTGGCAGGCCGCGCGGCTGGACGCGGTCCTGGACCGCCTGGTGCCCGGGGTGCCGCGGGCCGACGTCGACCGGTGGGTCCGCGGGCCCGAGGCGGTGCTCGCCGCGGTCGGGCCGGACGCCCGGCGCGGCCGCGTCCCCAGCGCGCACGACCCGCTGCTGGCCGGCGAGCCGCCGCTGGAGGAGGACGCCGGGATCGCCCTGGTCCACCTGACCGCGCACCGGCCGTTCCACCCGGAGCGGCTGCACGACGCGCTCGACGTGCTGCTCGACGGGGTCGTGTGCAGCCGCGGGCGGCTGTGGCTGGCCACCCGTCCCGACCGGGCGCTGTGGCTGGAGTCGGCCGGCGGCGGGTTGCGGATCGGCGACGCCGGACCCTGGCTGGCCGCCGACCCCGACGACCACCAGCTGTGGGCCGGGGTCAGCCCTGAGCGCCGGGTGGCGGCCGCGCTGCGCTGGCACCCGCTGTACGGCGACCGCGACGTCGACGTCGTCGTCCTCAGCCACCGCCGGCCGCCGATGGCCGTCACCGCGGCGCTGGAGGCGGCCCTGCTGACCGACGAGGAGCTGGCCGCCGGTCAGGAGGTCTGGTCGACGTGGGCCGATCCCTTCGGCGACTGGCACGCCGACCCCTGCGAGGCCTCGACCCCGGCGGCCGAGGAGAGCTCGCACGCCACCACCCGAGAGGAGAACTGATGCGATCCGGCATCCACCCCGAGTACCGCACCGTCGTCTTCCGCGACGCGGCGAGCGGCGCCACCTACCGCACCCGGTCGACCGTCCCCACGAACCGGACGATCGAGATCGACGGCGAGGTCCTGCCCCTGGTCGTCGTCGACATCTCCGCTGCATCGCACCCGTTGTGGACCGGCAGCCGCCGGGTGCTGGACACCGCCGGCCGGGTCGAGCGCTTCGAGCAGCGCTACGGCCGGCGGTCCCGGCCCGGCAGCGGGGGCTGAGCCGTGACCGACCCGGGCGGCCCGCTGGTGGTCCTGTGCCAGGGGCACCGCTGCGCGGCGCTGCACCGGCTGGCCGGCGGCGACGGTCCGGCGGGCGTCTCCGCGGCGGTGGCCGGCAGCCGCGGCGCCGTCCTCGTCACGGCCGGGTGTCTGGGCCGGTGCTCCCTCGGCGCGCTGGCCGGGGTGGCCCACCGGGACCCGGACGGCGCGACCTCGCCGGCGCTGTGGCTCTCGGGGGTCGAGGCGCCGCAGCGGGCGGCGGCGCTGTCCCGGTGGGTCGCCGGCGCGGCGCCGACCACCGATCCCTGCCGCGACGTGCCCGCCGACCTGCGGGAGGCCGTCGCCGGGATCGGCCCGCCGCCGCTGCTGCGGCCGGCGGGCGGGGCGGCCTGAGCCTCAGCTCGCGGCGGCGGTCCGGCAGTCGGCGCAGGTGCCGAAGATCTCCAGCGTGTGGCTGACGTCGGCGAACCCGTGCTCGCCGGCCACCTCGTCGGCCCAGCGCTCGACGGCCGGGCCGGCCACCTCGACGGTCCGGCCGCACGAGCGGCAGACCAGGTGGTGGTGGTGCTGGCTGCTGCAGCGGCGGTACAGCGCCTCGCCGCTGTCGGTGCGGATGGAGTCGAGCTCGCCGTCGTCGGCCAGCGACTGCACCGCGCGGTAGACCGTCGAGAGGCCCACCTTGCCGCCGGACGCGCGCAGCTTCGCGTAGACGTCCTGGGCGCTGTGGAAACCCTCGAGGTCCTCGAACAGCATCCGGATGGCGTCACGCTGCGGGGTCGGGCGGGTCACGCCCTCCATCGTGGCACGACCCGCCGCGGAGGAGGGTCAGCCGAACGAGCGGCCCTCCCCGCGGTAGGTGGCGAACGCGCCGGTCAGCTCGCCGCCGGCGAGGGTGTGCAGGACGTCCACGTGCTCGGCGAGCTCCCCGGCCTTGGCGTGCCGGAACCAGACCCGGTCGCCGACGGACAGCCGGTCGGCGGCCGCCCCGCGCAGCGGCGTCTGCACCTCGCCGGAGCCCTCGGTCCCCATCGTGCGCAGACCGGGCGGGTACACCGGGACCGGCAGCCGGTCGGGCCCGGGTGGGCCCGAGGCGATCCAGCCGCCCCCGGCGACCGTGACCGTCCCCGGCGCCGGGCGGCGGGTCACCGGAAGTGCGAACAGCGCGGCAGGCCGGCCGCGGAAGGCGCGGTAGCCGTCGAAGAGGGTGGGGGAGTACAGCCCCGACCCGGCGGCCACCTCGGTCACCGCGGGGTCGGCCGCCGTCGTCTCCAGGCTGCCGGTGCCCCCGCCGTTGACGAACCCGAGCGGCGCGACGGCGCGCACCGCGGCGACCGCGGCGGCGCGCCGCTCGCGGAGCTCGCGCACGGACACCGCCTGCACCCCGCGGACGGCCAGCCCGCGCAGGGGTCGCCCGGGCGGCGCGTCCTGCACCCCGGCGACCTGCGCCTCGTAGGACATGAGCCCGACCAGCCGGAACCCCGGCCGCGTGGTGACGGCGCGGGCGAGCGCCGCCGCCTGCTCCGGGGTGTGCACCGGGGACCGGCGGACGCCGACGTGCACCCGCCCGCCCGCGGCGCGCAGCGACGCGTCGAGGTCGAGGCAGACCCGCACCTCGGGGCGCCCGGCGGGGGCGGCCACCGCGTCGACGAGGTCCAGGTGGTCGGCCGAGTCGACCATCAGCGTCACGCGGGCGGCCAGCGCCGGGTCGGCGGTCAGCCGGCGCAGGGCCGAGCGGTCGGCGGTCGGGTAGCCGACGACGACGTCGTGCGACACCGGGTCGTCCCCGCCGGCCAGCCACAGCGCCTCGGCCAGCGTGTACGCGAGCACCCCGGCGAACCCCGGCCGGGCGAGCACCCGCCGCAGCACCGGCCGGCAGCGCACCGACTTGCTCGCCACCCGGACCGGCCGGCCCGCCGCGCGGCGCACCAGGTCGGCGGCGTTGGCGTCGAGGGCGTCGAGGTCGAGCACGGCCAGCGGCGGGTCGAGGTCGGCCGTCGCCGCGTCCAGCCGGGCCCGGGCGGTGTCGGCGCTGGTGTCGGGGCGGTCCACGGTGCGGCAGCATGCTGCGCCGCGACGAACTGGGTCAAGTGTCCCAGTACGCTGCCGCCGTGAGCAGCCGGTGGCGGAACTGGGCGGGCAACCAGCGGGCGGACGGCGTGACCGTGCTGCACCCGTCCGGGACCGACGCCCTCGCCGCGGCCCTGACCACCGCGGCCGCCGACGGACGGCGGGTCCGCCCGCTGGGCAGCGGCCACTCGTTCACCGCCGTCGGGCGGCCCGACGACGTCGGCCTGGCGCTCGACCGGCACGCGGAGCTGCTCGACGTCGACGCGACCGGTCTGGTCACCGTCCAGGCCGGGATGCCGCTGCACCGGCTGAACGCCGAGCTGGCCGCCCGCGGGTGGGCGCTGACCAACCTCGGCGACGTCGACCGGCAGACCGTCGCCGGCGCCCTGTCGACCGGGACGCACGGCACCGGCGCGGCCCACGGCGGCCTGGCCACCCAGCTGCGCGGGCTGACGCTGGTCACCCCCGGCGGCGCGGTCCTGCGCTGCTCGGCCGACCAGCACCCCGACGTCTTCTCCGCCGCCCGGGTCTCCCTCGGGGCGCTCGGCGTCCTCGACACGGTGACGCTGCAGGCCGTGCCGGCCTTCGCGCTGCGCGCCGAGGAGGGCCCGGCCGCGCTGCCGGAGCTGCTGGACGGGTTCGCCGAGTTCATGACGTCCACCGACCACGTCGAGTTCTACTGGTTCCCGCACACCGACCGGTGCCTCACCAAGCGCAACACCCGCGTGCCGCTGACCGAGGTGGCGCCGCTGCCCCGCCTCCGCGCCTTCTGGGACGACGAGGTGCTGGCCAACGCCGGGCTCGCGGCGGTCGTCGCCACCGGCCGCCGGGTGCCCGCGCTGGTCGCCCCGCTGGCCCGGTTCTCGGCCGGCGCGCTGGGGGCCCGCACGTACACCGACGTCGCGCACCGGGTGTTCGTCTCCCGCCGCCGCGTCCGGTTCCGCGAGATGGAGTACGCCGTGCCCCGGGAGGCGGCGCCGGAGGTGCTCGCGGAGCTGCGCCGCGCGGTCGACGCGAGCGACTGGCGGGTGCCGTTCCCGGTCGAGGTGCGGGTGGCCGCCGCCGACGACGTCCCGCTGTCGACGGCGTACGGGCGCGACACCGCCTACGTCGCCGTCCACGTGCCGGCGCGCAGCGAGCCGGGGCCCTACTTCGACGCCGTCGAGGCGATCGCCGGCGCCGTGGGCGGGCGGCCGCACTGGGGCAAGCTGCACTCCCTCGACGCCGCGGCGCTCGCCGGTCGCTACCCGCGCTTCGCCGAGTTCACCGCCCTGCGCGACCGCCTCGACCCCGCCGGCGTCCTCGGCAGCGCCCACCTCGACCGCGTGCTCGGGCGGGCCTGACGTGCCGCGGCTGGCCGTGGCGGACCGCCGCGAGGCGCTGGTCGAGGCGGCGCTGCGGGTGATGGGTCGCGAGGGGCTCGCCGCCGGCACCACCCGGGCGGTGGTCGCCGAGGCGGGCATGTCGCTGGCGAGCTTCCACTACGCGTTCGCCTCCCGCGACGAGCTGCTCGCCGAGCTGGTCCGCCGGGTCGTCGGCCGAGAGCTCGCCGCCGCGACCGCCGCCCTGGACGCCGCCGCCGGGCTGGCCGGCTGCCTGCGCGGCGCGGCCGGCGGCTACCTGGCCCACCTGGAGGCCGACCCGGGCGCCGAGCAGCTGATGCTGGAGCTCACCCTGCACGCGGTGCGCGACCCCGCGCTGCGTCCGGTCGCCCGGGAGCAGTACCGCGCCTACGCCGTCGCGGCGGCCACCCTGCTGGAGCGGGCCGCCGCGGTGACCGGGACGGCGTGGCGGGCGCCGGTCGCCGAGCCGGCCCGGCTGCTGGTCACGCTGGTCGACGGCGCGACGACGACGTGGCTGGTCGACCGCGACACCCCGGCCACCCGCGCCACCCTCGACGCCGGCGTCGACCTCCTGGTCACCCGCTACGCCGCCGTCCCCTCCTGAGCACTCCGCGCGCGAAACGCTCCCGGTGCGGGGAGCGTTTCGCGCGCGGAAGTCCCCTCAGGGGGTGAGCAGGACCTTCACCGCGCCGTCCTTCTTCTCCCGGAAGTTCGCGTAGGCCTCCGGGGCCTGCTCGAGCGGCACGTGGTGGGTGGCGAAGTCGTCGACGCCCAGCGGGTCGCCCTCGGTGAGGATCGGCAGGATGTCGGGCACCCACCGCCACACGTTGGCCTGGCCCATGCGCAGCTGGATCTGCTTGTCGAACATCCGCATGAGCGGCAGCGGGTCGGTCGCCCCGCCGTAGACGCCGGACAGTGAGATCGTGCCGCCGCGGCGGACCGTCTCGATCGCGGTGTTGAGCGCGGCCAGCCGGTCGACGCCGAACACCTGCATGACCTTCTCCATGACGGCGTCCGGCACGAGCGCGGTCGCCTTCTGCGCGATCGACGCCAGCGGGGAGCCGTGCGCCTCCATGCCGACCGCGTCGATGACCGCGTCGGCCCCGCGGCCGTCGGTCGCGTCCCGGATCGCCTGGACGACCTCGGCCTGGTCGGTCGAGCGGATCACGTTCGTGCCGCGGCGGGTGGCCCGCGTGATGCGCTCGGGGACGACGTCCGAGGCGTACACCTTCTCGATGCCCAGGTGGTGGGCGATCCGGGTGCACATGTCGCCGATCGGCCCGAGCCCGAGCACCAGCAGCGTGCCGCCCGGCGGGACCGCCGCGTACTGCACCGCCTGCCAGGCGGTGGGCAGGACGTCGGAGAGGTAGACGAACCGGTCGTCGGGCAGGCCGTCGGGCACCTTGATCGGCAGCGTGTTGCCGAACGGCACCCGCAGGTACTCGGCCTGACCGCCGGGCACCTGCCCGTAGAGCTTCGTGTAGCCGAACAGCGAGGCGCCGAAGCCCTGCTCGCGGTTCTGCGTGGTCTCGCACTGCGACTGCAGGCCCTGCGAGCACATCCAGCAGGTGCCGCAGGAGATGTTGAAGGGGACGACGACCCGGTCACCGGGCTTGACCGCGGTGACGTCCCGGCCGACCTCGCGGACGATCCCCATGGGCTCGTGGCCCATGACGTCGCCGACGCTCATGAAGGGCGCCATCACCTCGATGAGGTGGAGGTCGGAGCCGCAGATGCCGCTGGACGTCACCTCGACGACCACGTCGGTCGGCTCCTGGATCGTCGGGTCGGGGACCGTGTCCACCCGGACGTCGGCTCGGCCGTGCCAGGTCACTGCGCGCATGCGGGGAGCTCCTCATTACTCGTCGTCGGAGGGGTCCGACCAGGGGCCTCTGCCCGGTGGTGAGGCTCATCGCGCCTCGTTCAGCGTTCAACCGGCGCGTCGCTCACTCAGCGTGAGACCGGTTCGACGGAGTGCTGAATGACATCCGTGCAGCTCAGTGGCCTGCGCCACACAACCAATGGGTACTACCCCGCCTCACAGATCACGAACCGGTCACGGCGTGTTTACATGGCTCCCGTCCTCTTCCCGGACCACACGCAACACGTCCTTGTCCCCTGCGGAAGTCAGGTGCATGTCCCAGCTCCACCACGACCCCGTCCTCGACGAGGCGGCGGTGCCCGCTCCGGGCTCCGGCACCCCCCTCGACGGCCCGGCGGAGGCGGCTCCGGCTCGCCCCGCACCGGCGGAGGAGGAGGTCCCACCGACCATCCCGGCGCAGCGCCCGGGGGACGCGGCCCGACGGGAGAGGAAGCGGGCCGGTCGTCCCCGGGCGGAGCGGACCGTCCGTCCGGCCCCGGCCGACGCCGACACCCACCTCGCCGCGCCGGAGGACCTCGCCGACCTCGCCGACCTCACCGGGCAGGCGGAGGCCACGGCCCTGGCCGGGCTCGAGGAGGTCGCGCCCGAGGTGCACGCGCCGCTCGTGATCACCGGCGCCACCGACGAGGCCGCCACCTCCGCCGCCGGCGACCCGGCCGATCCCGGGACCGCCGACCGGGCCGACGCCGGGGCCGAGGACCCCGAGCGGTGCGCGACGCCGGTCACCGCCGGCCGCGGGCGGCGCCGCACGGGCCTGGTCCGCCGCCGTCCGTTCGTCTACCTGGCCGCCGCGCTGGTCACCGCCGCCGGCCTCGGCGTGGTCACCGGCGGGGAGACCGAGGCCGCGGCCGAGCCGTCGTCGGCGCCGCCGGTCAGCGAGTCGGTGAGCGTGGCCCGCGCCCTGGGCATCGAGGGCACCGCCCTGCAGGCGCCCGCGCCGGTGGGGGTCGAGGCCGCCCAGCTCGCGGAGCTGGCCGCGAGCCGGACCAGCCGCGACATGGAGCGCTTCGCCGCCGCGACCGCCCAGTACGAGGCCGACCAGCTGACCGTCCTGGCGATCGCCGAGGCCGCGCGCCCCGACGCCGTCCTGCCCGTCCAGGGCGCCCGGCTCACCAGCGGCTTCGGGGCCCGCTGGGGCACGATGCACGCCGGCATCGACCTGGCCGCGCCCATGTACACGCCCGAGTACGCGGCGATGGACGGCGTCGTCCTGGAGGCCGGCCCGGCCAGCGGCTACGGCAACGCCGTCTACATCCAGCACGAGAACGGCGACGTCACCGTCTACGGGCACATGGAGGAGATCCTCGTCGTGCCCGGGCAGGTGGTCCGCGCCGGCGACACGATCGCGCTGCTGGGCAACCGCGGCCAGTCCACCGGTCCGCACCTGCACTTCGAGGTGCACGTGGGTGGCCTGAACGGCACCAAGGTCGACCCGATCCCGTGGCTGCGGGAGCGCGGCGTCCAGATCTGATGAAGGACCCCCGTGCCCCCCACCGCTCGCGAGCTCGCGGCGGGTCCCTGCACGGGGGCCGGACCGGGGCCGCGGGTGCGGCACACTCGCGGGTGTGGAACGGCCCGGGGAGGTGAGCCGCTGATGGGTGCGGAGCACTCGCACGGCCACTCCCACGGCCACTCCCACGGCACGGCCGCCGCCGGACAGCGCCGCCGCCTGGCCCTGGTGCTGGCGCTGACCGTCGCCGTCCTCGGTGCCGAGGTCGTCGGGGCCGTGGTGTCGGGCTCGCTGGCCCTGCTGGCCGACGCCGGGCACATGGCCACCGACGCGCTCGGGATCGGGCTGGCGCTGGGCGCCGTCTCGCTGGCGCAGCGGCCGCCGCGCGGCCGGCGCACCTTCGGCTGGCAGCGCGTCGAGATCCTCGCGGCCGTGGCCAACGGCCTGCTCCTGCTCGGCGTCGGGGGCTACGTGGTGGTCGAGGCGGTCCGCCGCGTCTCCGACCCGCCCGAGGTGCACGCGCCGGTCATGCTGCTCGCCGCCGGCGCCGGCCTGCTCGTCAACCTGGTCGGGCTCGCCCTGCTGCACCGCGGCCGGGAGGAGTCGCTGAACGTCCGCGGCGCCTACCTGGAGGTGCTCTCCGACGCCCTGGGCTCGGTGGCCGTGATCGTCGCCGCGGTCGTCATCGCCCTGACCGGCTGGACGCCGGCCGACACGGTGGCGTCCCTGCTCATCGGGTGCCTGGTCCTGCCGCGCGCGTGGTCGCTGCTGCGGGAGGCGCTCGACGTGCTGCTGGAGGCGGCGCCCCGCGGGGTCGACCTGGACCAGGTGCGCGCGCACATCCTCGAGGTCGACGGCGTCCTCGCGGTGCACGACCTGCACGCCTGGACGATCACCTCGGGGCTGCCGGTGCTGTCGGCGCACGTCGTCGTCACCGACGAGGCCCTGGACGGCGGCCACGGCGGCCGGGTGCTCGACGCGCTGTGCGCCTGCCTCGGCGACTGCTTCGACGTCGCCCACTGCACCTTCCAGCTCGAGGCCGCGACGCACGCCGCGCACGAGGCGCCGGTGCACGACTAGCCGGTCGCGGCCCGCCCCGCTGGTGGGACAGTGGGTGCCGGACGTCGCAGCGACAGGAGGCATCGGTGGACCACGGGCACCACTCGGGCATGTGGGTGCCCGGCGAACCGCCGTCGCCGGGGCGGCTGTTCCTGCCGCACCTGGACGCCTGGTCGGTGCTGCCGGTGCTCAGCCTGCTCGGGCTGGTCGTCTACCTGGTCGGCGTCGTCCGCCTGCGCCGCACCGGCGTGGCCTGGCCGTGGTGGCGGACGGCGGCCTGGGTCGCCGGCACCCTCTCGCTGTTCGCCGTGACCGGCACCTGGTTCAACGGCTACAGCATGGTGCTGTTCAGCGTCCACATGACCCAGCACATGGTGCTGTCGATGCTCTCGCCGCTGCTCCTGCTGGTGGCGGCGCCGCTGACGCTGGCGCTGCGCACCCTGCCCCGCGGCACCGGTGCGGCCGGTGTGCCGCGGGCGCTGCTGCTCAACGGGCTGCACAGCCGGCTCGCGCAGGCGGTCGCCTCACCGCTGTTCACCGTGCCGCTGTTCATCGCCAGCCTCTACGGCATCTACTTCACGCCGGTGTTCGACGCGCTGATGTCCTCGCCCGTCGGGCACCAGTTCATGCTCGCCCACTTCGTCGTCACCGGGCTGCTGTTCTTCGGGCCGGTGCTGGCCCAGGACCCGTGGCCCCGGCAGGTCGGCCACGGCGGCCGGATGCTCGAGCTGATGGCGCCCGTGCCGTTCCACGCCTTCTTCGGCGTCGCGGTGATGATGGCGACCTCGCTGGTCGTCGACAGCTTCGCCGAGCCGCCGGCCGGCTGGGGGGTCGACCCGCTGGAGGACCAGGGGGTCGCCGGCGGCATCGCCTGGGCCTTCGGGGAGCTGCCGACCGCGCTCGTGCTCGCCGTCGTGCTGTTCTCGTGGATGCGCTCGGAGGAGCGCCGCGCCCGGCGGCAGGACCGCGCGGCCGACCGCACCGAGGACGCCGAGCTCGAGGCCTACAACGCCCGCCTGCGCACCCTGGCCGCGGGCGACCGCTGACCGGTGCGGCCACGACCGGCTGACCCGGTCGCAGCGCGCCCTCCCGCACCGCGGACGGTGGGGGAGGACGCGCTGCGGCGGGGGTGGACGCCGGTCAGCCGACGTGGACCGGCGCGGCGCCCTCGGCCGGCAGGTCCTCCTTCGTCGCCTTGATGAGGACGGCGGACACCACGGCGCCGGCCAGGAGCAGCACCGACGCCCAGGTGAAGGCGGTGGTGTAGCCCTCGACCTGGGCCGCGATCGGCGCCTGCGGGTCCCCGTCGGCGACGAGGTCGGCCAGCGCCGCGCTCGTGGCGCCGACCGAGAGGCTGGCCAGCAGCGCGGTGCCGACCGACGCCCCGACCTGCTGGGTGGCGTTGAGCAGCGCGCTCGCGGCGCCGGCGTCGTGCTGGCCGGCACCCAGGAGGGCCAGGTTGGACAGCGGCACCATGGTGAAGCCCAGGCCCAGGCCGAGGAGGAGCTGTGCCGGGAAGGGCAGCGCCCAGAAGCCGGTGTCCAGGTCGACCAGGCTGAGCAGGAACAGGCCGGCCGCGGCCAGCAGGCCGCCGGCGACCATGAGGGGCTTGGGCCCGGTCCTCACGACCAGCGCGCTGGCGGCGCCCGCGGCGACCAGCACGCCGAGCGTGGTCGGCAACGAGGCCAGGCCCGCGTGGACGGGCTTGTACTCGAGCACCTGCTGGAAGTAGAGGCTCAGGAAGAAGAACGCGCCGAGCAGGCCGGCACCGAGCAGCCCGGCGGTGAGGTACGCCCCGCCGCGGTTGCGGTCGGCCACCAGCCGGAGCGGCATGAGGGGGTTGCGCACCCGCCGCTCGAACAGCACGAACGCCACGACCAGGACCACGCCGAGCACGATGAACAGCCAGGCGAGGCCGTCGGTCCACCCGCTGTCGGGCACGACGATCGGGGCGCCGGTGCCCTGCGCGGCCTCGTTCGCCGCCGCGGCCTCCGCGGCGTTGGTCTGGGACGTCTCGGCGACCCGCGTGAAGCCGTACACGAACGACGCCAGGCCCAGGGTGATGAGCACCGCGCCCGGGATGTCGTACCGCGTGTCGCCCGGCGCCCGGCTCTCCGGGACGAACGGGATCGCCAGCACCACCGCGACCAGGGCGACGGGCAGGTTCACCCAGAAGCACCAGCGCCAGTCGGCGTACTCGGTCAGCACCCCGCCGAGCAGCAGGCCGACGGCCGAGCCGCCACCGGCGATGGCGCCGTAGACGGCGAAGGCCTTGGCCCGCTCGCGGGCGTCGGTGAACAGGACGGTGATCAGGGCCAGCGAGGCGGGCGCCAGCAGCGCGCCGAAGGCGCCCTGCAGCGCCCGGGCGGCGAAGAGCATGCCCTCGTTCTGGGCGACACCACCCAGGGCGGAGGCGACCGCGAAGCCGGCGGCGCCGACGAGGTAGGTGCGCTTGCGGCCCCAGAAGTCGGCGATGCGCCCACCGAGCAGCAGGAAGCCGCCGAAGGTCAGCGTGTAGGCGGTGACGATCCACTGCTGGCTCGCGGCGCTGATCCCCAGGTCACCGGAGACGGCGGGCAGCGCGATGTTGACGATCGTGGCGTCGAGGATGACCAGCAGGACGGTGAGGGCGATGACGCCCAGCGCCAGCCAGCGCTTCTCGTAGGGCTCGTCGGGCGGGGTCTCCGCTGCGGCGGGCGTGGACGTGGGGTCGGACATGGGAGTGCTTCCTCGCGGTGCTCAGGGGGAGGCCGAGGTCGTCGGCCGCTGGGCAAGGTATCGGCCTGGGACCATGGACCCGTGCCGATTTCGCTGGTGGTGACGGCAGACACGCACGTCCCGAGGCGGGCGCGTGACCTACCTCATGTCCTGTGGGAGGCGATCGAGGACGCCGACCTGGTGGTGCACGCCGGCGACTGGGTCGACGTGGCGCTCCTCGACGAGCTCGAGCGGCGGGCCCGGCGGCTGCTCGCGGTCTACGGCAACAACGACCACGGGCCGCTGCGCGAGCGGCTGCCCGAGGTGGCCCGGACCGAGGTCGAGGGGGTCCGGCTCGCCGTCGTCCACGAGACCGGCGACGCCAAGGGGCGCGAGGCCCGGTGCGCGGCGCGCTTCCCCGACACCGACGTCCTGGTGTTCGGGCACAGCCACATCCCCTGGGACACCACCGCGCCCACCGGGCTGCGGCTGCTCAACCCCGGCTCGCCCACCGACCGCCGGCGCCAGCCGCACTGCACCTTCCTCACCGCCGTCGCCGACGGCGGCGCCCTCCGCGACGTCGAACTGCACCGGGTCCCCCGGTGAGCGGACGGCGGCCGTTCCCCGCCGCCGCGGTCGACCTGCTCGCCTGCCCCGTGTGCACCGCTCCGCTGGCGCCGGCCGACGGCGACACGGGCCTGCGGTGCGCCGCCGGGCACGCCTTCGACCGGGCCCGCCAGGGGCACGTCACGCTGCTCCCGCCGGGCCGGGCACCCGCCGCGGGCGACTCCGCCCAGATGGTCGCCGACCGGGTGGCCTTCCTCGGCTCGGGGGGCTTCGCCGGCGTCACCGGGGCGCTGGCCGACGCCGTGCTCGAGGGGGACCGGCCCGCGGCCCTGCTCGACCTCGGTGGGGGCACCGGCCACCACCTGGCCGCCGTGCTCGACCGGCTCCCCGGCGCCGTCGGTGTCGTCCTGGACGCCTCCCGCTACGCCGCGCGCCGGGCCGCCGCGGTCTCGCCGCGGGTGCTCGCCGTCGTGGCCGACGCCTGGGCCCGGCTGCCGGTCCGGGACGCCGCCGTCGACCGGGTGCTCGGCGTCTTCGCGCCGCGCAACGGCCCGGAGACCGCGCGGGTGCTGCGGCCGGGCGGCCGGCTGGTGGTGGTCACGCCCGCGCCGGACCACCTGGCCGAGCTGGTCGGCCCGCTGGGCCTGCTGCGCGTCGACCCCGACAAGGACGCCCGGCTGTCGGCCACCCTCGCCCCGCACCTGGAACCGGGGACGAGCACCGTGCACCGGGAGACGCTGGCCCTCCCGCGGTCGGCCGTGGCCACCCTCGTGGGGATGGGGCCGCACGCGCGCCACCTGTCGCCGCAGGCCCTCGCGGCCGGCCTGGCCGGGCTGCCCGAGCCGGTCCGGGTGACGGTCGCGGTGCAGGTCGGCGCGTGGCTGCGGGCGGCGTGACCGCACCGTGACCTGGAGGCCCGGCGTCGGCGCGAGGTCCGTCCGCGGCACGGTCTAAGCTCGCGCTGTGACGATCGCGCCAGCACCGATCGTGAGCCGGCCCAGCCCGGCTCGCGAGGTCGAGAAGGGCTCGCGGCTCTCGAACCTGCTGCGGACCACCGACCACAAGACCATCGGCCTGATGTACCTGGTCACCTCGTTCGCCTACTTCATGATCGGCGGGCTGATGGCCATGCTGATGCGTGGGGAGCTGGCGCAGCCGGGGCTGCAGTACCTCTCGCCCGAGCAGTACAACCAGCTCGTCACGATGCACGGCACGATCATGCTGCTGATGTTCGCGACGCCGCTGTTCTTCGCGTTCGCGAACCTGATCATGCCGCTGCAGATCGGTGCGCCCGACGTCGCCTTCCCGCGGCTGAACGCCCTGTCGTACTGGCTGTTCTTCCTCGGCTCGGCCATCGCGGTCTCCGGCTTCCTGACCCCCAGCGGCGCGGCTGACTTCGGCTGGTACGCCTACGCCCCGCTCTCCGACGCGGTCCACTCCCCGGGCGCCGGCGCGACCCTGTGGTTCTCGGGCCTCGCGGTCAGCGGTCTGGGCACGATCCTCGGTGGCGTCAACTTCATCGCCACGATCGTCTGCCTGCGCGCGCCCGGCATGACCCTGTTCCGGATGCCGATCTTCACCTGGAACACGCTGGTCACCAGCCTGCTGGTCCTCTTCGCGTTCCCGATCCTGACCGCGGCGATCATGGGCATGCTGGCCGACCGCAACCTCGGCTCGCTCATCTTCTCCCGCGAGAACGGCGGGGCGATGCTGTGGCAGCACCTGTTCTGGTTCTTCGGCCACCCCGAGGTCTACATCATCGCGCTGCCGTTCTTCGGCATCGTCACCGAGATCATCCCGGTCTTCAGCCGCAAGCCGCTGTTCGGCTACAAGGGCATGGTGGGCGCGACCCTGCTCATCGCCGTCCTCTCGGTGGCGGTCTGGGCGCACCACATGTACGCCACCGGCGCGGTGCTGCTGCCCTTCTTCGCCTTCACGACCTACCTGATCGCCGTGCCGACCGGCATCAAGTTCTTCAACTGGATCGGCACCATGTGGCGGGGTCAGATGACCTTCGAGACGCCGATGCTGTTCTCGCTGGGCTTCATGGTCACCTTCCTCCTGGGCGGTCTCACCGGTGTGCTGCTGGCCAGCCCGCCGCTGGACTGGCAGCTCAACGACAGCTACTTCGTCGTCGCCCACTTCCACTACGTCGTCTTCGGCACCGTGGTGTTCGCCGCCTACGCCGGCATCTACTTCTGGTTCCCCAAGATGGCCGGCCGGATGATGGACGAGCGGATCGGCAAGCTGCACTTCTGGCTGACCTTCGTCGGCTTCCACGCCACGTTCCTGGTGCAGCACTGGCTCGGCGGCGAGGGCTTCCCGCGCCGGTACGTGAACTACCAGCCCGGCGACGGCTTCACCTTCCTGAACACGTTCTCGACCATCGGGTCCTTCGTGCTCGGGGCCTCGACCATCCCGTTCCTCTACAACGTGTTCAAGTCGTGGAAGTACGGGAAGCTCGCGCTGCGCGACGACCCGTGGGGCCACGGGAACTCGCTGGAGTGGGCGACGTCCTCCCCGCCGCCGCGGCACAACTTCCTGTCGATCCCGCGGATCCGCTCCGAGCGCCCGGCGTTCGAGGCGCACTACCCGCACCTGATCGAGCGCCTGCACCGCGAGGCGCACGTCGGCAAGCGGCACGAGCCCTACGCCGGCGTCAGCGAGATCGGCGGAACGGCCGGTCGGCGCCAGGGCGAGAACGACCCCGACTTCACCTAGCCGGGAGCTCTCCCCGCACCCTCCTGCGACGACGCCCCGTCGGCCCCGGCCGGCGGGGCGTCGCCGTGTCCGGATGCTGCGGCGGCGCCCTCGGGCCGGTGCCGGGGGTGCCGACGGCGGTGCGGCACGATGACGGCGTGTCGCTGGACCCCGCCCCCCGCACGCTCGCCCGGAAGACCGCCCGCCGGCCCGGCGCCGTCCTCACCGTCAGCGGCCCCGACCGCCCCGGCGTGACGGCCCGGCTGTTCGCGGCCCTCGCGGCCCCCGGGGACGGGCTGCCGTCGGTCGAGGTCGTCGACGTCGAGCAGGTCGTGGTCCACGGGCAGCTGGTGCTGGGCGTCGTCGTGGCGGCGCCGGACGGCGAGGGCGACGAGCCGGCCCTGGTGTCCCGGCTGGCCGGACTGGCCGGGCGCGTCGCCGAGGAGACCGGCATGCAGGTGGGCGTCGAGCCGGCCGGGCCGGACGTCGCGGCCCCGGGCGGGGACCGGCCGCACCACGTCATCCTGCTGGGCCGGCCGGTCACCCCGGGCGCCGTGGCCGGCGCGGCCGCGGCGATCGCCGGCGCGGGGGCCAACATCGACGCCGTCCGCCGGCTCTCCGACGTCCCCGTCACTAGCTTCGAGCTCACCGTCTCCGGCGCCGAGGCCACCGAGCTGCGGACCGTGCTGGCCGAGGTGGCCGCCCAGACCGGCACCGACATCGCCGTCGAGCAGGTCGGCCTGGCGCGGCGCAGCAAGCGGCTGATCGTCCTCGACGTGGACTCCACGCTGGTCCGCGGCGAGGTGATCGACGAGCTGGCCGCCCGCGCCGGCCGCGCCGCCGAGGTCGCGCGGATCACCGCGGCCGCGATGAACGGGGAGCTGGACTTCGCCGAGTCGCTGCGTGCCCGCGTCGGGGCGCTGGCCGGGCTGCCCGTCGAGGTGCTCGACGAGGTCCGCGAGGCGCTGGTGCTCACCCCGGGGGCGCGCACGCTCATCCGCACCCTGCAGCGCCTCGGCTTCCGCTGCGGCATCGTGAGCGGCGGGTTCACGCAGATCACCGACCCGCTGGCCGAGAGCCTGGGCCTGGACTTCGCGGCGGCCAACACCCTGGAGGTCGCCGAGGGCCGGCTGACCGGGGGACTGGTCGGGGAGATCGTCGACCGCGCCGGCAAGGCCCGCGCGCTGGCCCGGTTCGCCGGGCAGTACGGCATCCCGCTCGAGCAGACCGTCGCGGTCGGTGACGGCGCCAACGACCTGGACATGCTCAACGCCGCCGGCCTGGGCATCGCGTTCAACGCCAAGCCCGTGGTCCGCGAGCAGGCGCACGCGGCCCTGAACCAGCCCTACCTGGACGCCGTCCTGCAGGTCCTCGGCTTCACCAGGGACGAGGTCCTCGACGCGCTGTAGGGGTCAGCCGGCGCGGTGGACGGCGCCCTCGAGCTCCACGCCCGCGGTGCGGAGCTGGTCGAGCGCGGCCTCTGTGGTCGCCTCGGAGACACCGGCGGTGAGGGGGAGGAGCACCCGGGTGGCGAAGCCCTCCGCGACGGCGTCCAGCGCGGTCGCGCGCACGCAGTGGTCGGTGGCGATGCCGACGACGTCGACGGCGTCCACCCCGCGGGAGCGCAGCCACTCCGCCAGCGGCGTCCCGTCGGAGCGGGCCTCGAAGCCGGAGTAGGCGGCGGCGTACTCGCCCTTGTCGAACACCGCCTCGATCGGCCCGCGGTCCAGCCGCGGGTGCAGCTCCACGCCGCCGGTGCCCACGACGCAGTGCGCCGGCCAGCTGTCGACGAAGTCGGGGGAGGGCGAGAAGTGCCCGCCCGGGTCGACGTGGTGGTCGCGGGTGGCCACCACGTGCGCGTAGTCCCCGGCCGCCGTCCGGGCGTGCTCGCTGATGGCGGCGGCGACGTCGGCCCCGCCGCGCACGGCGAGGCTGCCGCCCTCGCAGAAGTCGTTCTGGACGTCGATCACCAGCAGGGCGCGGGTCATGGGGTCCTCCCGTCGTGGGCGGTGGTCACTGGTGGATGGTCTCGATGGCGCAGTCGCCGCGCGACAGGGCGAAGGCCTCCGCCGGCATGGTCGCCCGCACGCGCTCGTGGTGGGCGCGGGCCTCGGCCAGCGCGTCGGGCGGGGACAGCTCCCGGCAGACCCGCCCGCCGCGCACCAGCTCGACCACCAGTTCGCGGTCGCCGTCCTGCGGCTCGATCGGCTGCGCGCAGACGACCTCGGCGGTCGCGGTGCCCCCGGCGTCGTGCCGGCGGACGGCGTGCTTGCGGCCCCCGACGGAGTTCTTGCCCTCGGACCGCTTCGCCACGGGGACGCCGTCCCGCTCGACCAGCTTGTAGACCATGCCGGCGGTCGGCGCCCCCGACCCGGTGACCAGCGAGGTGCCGACGCCGTAGCCGTCGACCGGGGCCGCCATCAGCCCGGCGATCGCGTACTCGTCGAGGTCGCTGGTGACGATGATCCGGGTCCCGGTGGCGCCGAGGGAGTCCAGCAGCTCACGCGCCCGGGTGGCGAGGGTGGGGAGGTCCCCGGAGTCGAGCCGGATGGCGCCCAGCTCCGGGCCGGCCACCTCGACGGCGGTGCGGATGCCCTGCTCGACGTCGTAGGTGTCGACCAGCAGCGTCGTCCCGGGGCCCAGGGTCGCCACCTGCGCGCGGAACGCCGAGGCCTCGTCGTCGTGCAGCAGCGTGAAGGCGTGCGCGCTGGTGCCCGTGGTGGGGACGCCGTAGCGGCGGCCGGCCTCGAGGTTGGAGCTGGAGGCGAACCCGACCAGCGAGGCGGCCCGGGCCGCGGCGACGGCGGCCTGCTCGTGGGTGCGGCGCGAGCCCATCTCGATGCACGGCCGGTCGCAGGCCGCGCCGACCATGCGCGCCGCGGCCGAGGCGATGGCACTGTCGTGGTTGAGCACGGACAGCACGAGCGTCTCCAGCAGGACCCCCTCGGCGAAGGACGCCCGCACGGTGAGCACGGGGGAGCCGGGGAAGAAGAACTCGCCCTCGGCGTAGCCGTCGACGTCCCCGCCGAACCGGAAGTCGGCCAGCCAGTCCAGCAGCCGGGCGTCGGTCACGCCCTGCGCCCGCAGGGTGGCCAGCTCCTCGTCGCCGAACCGGAACGCGGGCAGCGCCTCCAGCAGCCGGCCGGTGCCGGCGACCACGCCGTACCGGCGGCCGTGGGGCAGCCGGCGGGAGAAGACCTCGAAGACGCAGTCGCGGTCGGCGGTGCCGTCGGCCAGGGCGGCGGCGACCATCGTCAGCTCGTACCGGTCGGTGAGCAGGGCGGTTCCGGTCGGCATGGAGCCGAGCCTAGGCACGCCCGCGCGCGCTGACCCGTCGGGCGCCGGGCGCCTAAGCTCTCCCCCGTGGCCGGACCGCTCGCGCCGACACGGTCGCCCGAGACCGTCGTCGAGGAGGAGAACGACCTCGACCGTCCTTGGGTGACCATCGTCTGGGACGACCCGGTCAACCTCATGACCTACGTGACGTACGTCTTCCAGGAGCTGTTCGGCTACGACGAGGCGAAGGCCACGGAGTTGATGCTGCAGGTGCACCACGAGGGCAAGGCGATCGTCAGCTCCGGCCCGCGCGAGCGGATGGAGCACGACACCAGCCGGCTGCACGCCTACGGGCTGTGGGCCAGTTACCAGAAGGACGCATGAGGCCCTTCCGCCGGAAGGGCGACGAGTACGTCGCCCGCCTGGACCCGGCCGAGGCCGGCATCGTCGGGTTGCTGCTCGACCAGCTGGAGCAGCTGCTGACCGGCGAGGAGGACGACGTCGAGGGCGACGAGGTCCTCGCCCGGCTGCTGCCCGAGGGGCACCGCGGCGACCCGCGGCTGGCCGCCGAGTACCGCGAGCTGACCCGCAGCAGCCTGGTGGCGGGCAAGGCCGACGACCTGGCCACGGTGCGCGCCACCCTGCCGGCCGAGGGCGGGCAGCTGCGGCTGGACGCCGACCAGGCCGGTGCGTGGCTGCGCACCACCAACGACCTGCGGCTGGCCCTGGGCACCCGGCTGGGCGTCGACGCCGACACCGAGCCGCCCGCCGAGCTCGCGAGCGAGACCGACCAGCAGCTGGCCGTCTACTACTGGCTCACCGCCGTGCAGGGGTCGCTCGTGGACTCGCTCGCCTCCGGACGCGCCGGCCGAAGGTAGACAGCACCAGCAGCGCGAGCAGCACGCTGAGGACGAAGAACACGTAGACGAAGCCGTGCAGCTCGACGTCCTTGACCGCCGCGCCGATCGTCGACAGCAGCGTCAGCCCGGCCGACCCCAGCAGCAGGACCAGGGCCAGCACGCGCAGCAGCACCAGGACGACCAGCGAGGCGCGGTCGGTGCCCGGGTCGCCGCTGAACCGGCCGCGCCGCCGGAGCAGCCCGCGGGCGCCCAGGAACAGCGCCGGCAGCGCGAGCAGCGCCACCACGGCGGCCAGGAGGAGGTCGACCAGCACGAGACGAGACCGTAACGCCTGCCGCGCGGCGTGACGCCCGCCACCGGATGCGGTGTCGCCCACGTCCGGCGCGTCCCCGGTCCGGAGGACGGCGGAGACCCGTCCGGGAGGACGCCTAGACTGGGCCCGTGCTGCGCATCGACCGCGCGACCTACGACGCCATCGTGGCCCACGCCCGGGAGGACCACCCGGACGAGGCCTGTGGCGTCGTCGCCGGTCCCGAGGGCAGTGACCGCCCCGAGCGGTTCATCCCGATGCTCAACGCGGCGCGCTCGCCGACGTTCTACGAGTTCGACTCCGGCGACCTGCTGCGGCTCTACCGGGACATGGACGACCGCGACGAGGTGCCGGTGGTCGTCTACCACTCGCACACCGCCACCGAGGCCTACCCCTCGCGCACCGACATCAGCTACGCCTCCGAGCCCGAGGCCCACTACGTGCTGGTCTCCACCCGGCACCACGGGGCGCAGACCGGGCTGGCCGGCGACGAGGTGGAGTTCCGCAGCTTCCGGATCGTCGACGGCCAGGTGACCGAGGAGGACGTCGAGGTCGTCGAGTCCTACCTGTTCGGCCACTCGCCGACCACCGTCGTCTACGACTGAGAGAAGTCGGAGGACCCTCCTGCCCCCCACGACGCGCTCCGCGCGCCGCGGGCCCCTGCAGGAGGGCCGCCGGAATCCCCGGCGGCGAGCGGGCGTTGCCCGCACTGACGCACCACACCCGCTGCCGTGCAGCGGTGCCCGCATCCCGCACGACCCCAGAGGAGAACCGCACGCCATGGCCATCGAGGTCCGGATCCCGACCATCCTGCGCACCCACACCGGTGGGGCCAAGACCGTGGAGGGCAGCGGCGCCACGCTCGGCGCGCTCGTCGACGACCTCGACAGCCAGCACCCCGGCCTGAAGAACCGCCTCGTCACCGAGGAGGGCAAGCTGCACCGCTTCGTCAACGTCTACGTCAACGACGAGGACGTGCGCTTCACCGGTGCGCTGGACACCCAGGTCAAGGACGGCGACTCGGTCACCATCCTCCCGGCGGTCGCCGGCGGCTGCTGAGCCGCCGCCGTCCCGCCCTCCGCCCGGCCCTCCGCCCCGTCCCCCTCCGGAAGAGCTCTGCCATGGCCCGCTTCGCCTCCCTCGTCGACTCCCTCGGCGGCACCCCGCTCGTCGGGCTGCCGCGGCTGTCGCCGACCCCCGACGTCCGGCTGTGGGCCAAGCTCGAGGACCACAACCCGACCGGGTCGATCAAGGACCGCGCGGCCATCTCGATGATCGAGGCGGCGGAGAAGGACGGGTCGCTGAAGCCGGGGGACACGATCCTCGAGCCGACCAGCGGCAACACCGGCATCTCGCTGGCCATGGTCGCCCGCCAGCGCGGCTACCGGCTGATCTGCGTGATGCCGGAGAACACCTCGGTCGAGCGGCGCCAGCTGCTGGAGATGTACGGCGCCCGGATCATCAGCTCGCCGGCCGCGGGCGGCTCCAACCAGGCCGTGGCGATGGCCAAGCAGCTGGCCGCCGAGCACGACGACTGGGTGATGCTGTACCAGTACGGCAACCCGGCCAACGCCGAGGCGCACTACACCGGGACGGCGCCGGAGATCCTCGCCGACCTGCCCTCGATCACCCACTTCGTGGCGGGCCTGGGCACCACCGGCACCCTCATGGGCTGCTCGCGCTACTTCCGCGAGCACAAGCCCGGCGTCCAGGTGATCGCCGCAGAGCCCCGCTACGGCGAGCTGGTGTACGGCCTGCGCAACATCGACGAGGGCTTCATCCCCGAGCTGTACGACGCGTCGCTGCTGGACTCCCGGTTCAGCGTCGGCCCCGAGGACGCCATCCACCGCACCCGCCAGCTGGTCGAGCGGGAGGGCATCTTCGCCGGGATCTCGACCGGGGCGATCCTGCACGCGGCGCTCGGCATCGCCGACAAGGAGGTCGCCGCCGGCCGCAAGGCCGACATCGTCTTCATCGTCTGCGACGGCGGGTGGAAGTACCTGTCGACCGGCGCCTACGCCGGCACGCTGGACGAGGCGACCTCGGCGCTGGAGGGCCAGCTCTGGGCCTGACCAGGCCCTCCCGCCCCGCGCGGGTGCGCGCGGGCGGTTAGCCTGGCCCGCGCCATGGGGATGCGAGACGGGGGCGCGACGTGAGGCTGACGGTCGTCGGCTGCTCGGGCAGCGGGCCCGGGCCGGCGTCGGCGGCCTCCTGCTACCTCGTCGAGCACGACGGCTTCCGGGTGCTCCTCGACCTGGGCAACGGGGCCTTCGGCCCGCTGCAGGGGATCGTGGACCCCGACGCCGTCGACGCCGTCTACCTGAGCCACCTGCACGCCGACCACTGCATGGACGTCGCGCCCTTCGTCGTCTGGCACCGCTGGTCCGGCCGCAGCTCCGGCCGGCGGATCCCGCTCGTCGCGCCGCCCGGCGCCGACCAGCGCCTCGCGGTGATCTGCGAGGAGGGCGGCAAGCCGCTCACCGACGTCTTCGACTTCCGGCCCGCGCCGGCGACCGACCGGCTGGGCCCCTTCGCGCTGCGCACGGCCCGGACCGAGCACCCGATCGAGTGCCACGCCGTCCGGTTGACCGCCGGGGGCTCGTCGCTGGTCTACACCGGCGACACCGGCCCCAGCGAGGGCGTCGCCGCCCTCGCCGGTGGCGCGGACGTGCTGCTGGCCGAGGCCGCGCACCCCGACGGTCCCGAGCAGCCACCGGGCCTGCACCTCAGCGGCCGGCAGGCCGGGGAGCTGGCCGCCACCGCCGGCGTGCGCCGGCTTCTGGTGACCCACGTGCCGGCCTGGGTCGACCCGGTCGCGCAGCTGGCGGCCGCCCGCGGCGTCTTCGCCGCCGCCGAGCTCGTCCGGCCCGGCACGACCTACGAGGTCTGACGGCCGGTCCGTCTTGCCGGTGCCCGCCGGGGGCGGCACGGTGGCCCGGTGGTCGATGACGAACGGGACGGCGTCCGGCAGACCTCGCTGGACTCGCCGCTGGGCGACGGGCTCGAGGTGACCAAGGGCGACCTGGTCGACCACCTCGACGCCTTCGCCGACCGGCTGGTGCCCCTGCTCGCGGGCCGGCCGCTGTCGGTGATGCGGGTGCGGCCGGGCTCGGCGCCGTTCATGCAGCGCAACGTGCCCAAGGGCGCCCCCGGCTGGGTGCGCACCGTGCCGGTCTGGTCGGCCTCGACGCACCGCGAGATCCACCAGGTGCTGTGCGACGACCGCCGCACGCTGCTGTGGCTGGCCAACCAGCGGGCGGTGGAGTTCCACGTGCCGTTCCTGCCGGCCGGGGCCGCCGGCCCCACCGGCCTCGTGCTCGACCTCGACCCGCCGGAGGGGGCGGCGTTCGACGTCGTGGTGCGCACCGCGCACCTGGTGCGGCGCGCGCTCGAGGACTCCGGCCTGGCCGGCGCGGTGAAGACCAGCGGGTCCAAGGGCGTGCACGTCGTCGTCCCGGTCCGGGACGCCGACCCGGCCGACGCCGCGGCCGCCACCCGGGCGCTGGCGGCGCGGACCGAGCGGCTGGACCCGGCGCTGGCCACGACCGCCTACATCAAGGAGGACCGGCACGGGCGGGTGTTCGTCGACTCCACCCGGTCGGGGACGACGACGATCGTGGCCGCCTACAGCCCGCGGATCCGGCCCGGCCTGCCGGTCTCGACGCCGGTCGCGTGGGCCGACCTGGACGACGCCGACCCGCGCCGGGTCACCGTGCGGACCGCGGCCGAGCTCATCGGGCCGGGCGACCCCTGGGCCGAGGCGCTGCCGGAGCCGCAGCCGCTGCCGGCCGACCTGGTGGCCGAGGGGCACACCATCCCGGTGGCGCGGGTGGCGGCGATGCACGAGGGCCGCCGCCGGGCGCGCGCCCGGGCTGCCGCGGAGGAGGCGTGAAGGTCCGCGTCGGACTGGGGCTGGGGGCGACGGCGGCGTCGGACGACCTGCCCGCCCTGGTCGACCGGCTGGAGGCCGCGGGCATCGACTCGCTGTGGTTCTCCGAGCAGGTCGCCGCGCCCGTGGTCGACCCGGTGGTGGGGCTCGCGCACGCCGCGTCGCGCACCCGCCGGCTCAAGCTCGGCACGGGCGTCAGCGTGCTGCCCGGCCGCCACCCGGTGCTGGTCGCCAAGCAGCTCGCCTCGCTGGCCTGGCTGGCACCGCGGCGGATCCTCCCGGTGTTCGGGCTGCAGCCGGCGCGCGAGGCGGAGCGGGCCTGGTTCCCCGTCCCCGCCGGCCGGCGCGGAGCGGTGCTGGACGAGTCGCTGGTGCTGCTCCGGCGGCTGCTCACCGAGCCGCGGGTGACCTTCGCGGGGGAGTTCTTCCAGGTGGAGGACGCGTCGGTGGGGTTCCTCCCGGAGCGGCCGCTGGACCTGTGGCTGGGCGGCTCCGCGCCGGCCGGCTTGCGCCGGGTCGGCCGGCTGGCCGACGGGTGGCTGGGCAGCTTCCTCACCCCGGCCGAGGCCGCCGACGCCGTCCGCGTCATCCGGGACGCCGCCGCCGAGGCCGGGCGCGCGGTCGACGAGGACCACCACGGCATGAGCCTGCCGGTGGCCCTCGACGGCCCGGACGAGCGGCTGCTGGCGGCCGTCGCGGCCCGGCGGCCGGGCACCGACCCCCGCACGCTCGTGCCGCACGGGTGGGACGAGCTGCGGCGCGTCATCTCTGCCCACGTCGACGGCGGGGTGAGCAAGTTCGTCGTCCGCCCGGCCGGCCACCCCGGGTCCTGGGAGCGGTTCGTCGACGAGTTCGCCGCGGAGCTGCTGCCCCTGCAGACCTAGCCGACGGTCCCGGCGCGCCGTCCACAGGGCGGTCGCCGTCCACAGCCGGTCCGCCGGCCGCCGGCGTCCCGACGGCCCCGGCGGCGAGGCTGCGGCCATGTCGTCCCTCGACCCGCAGACCACCGCCTGGCTCGACCAGGAGGACGCCCACCTCGCCGCCGTGATCCGCGAGCACCGCTGGGCGGTGCAGCACGTCGGCCCCGGCGAGGAGCCGGGGCAGCCACCCTTCGCCTACACCATCGGCCTGTTCGGCCTCGGCCACCCCGAGCTCGTCGTGGTGGGCGTCGGGGCCGCCGTCGGGCACGGCATGCTCCAGTGGGCTGCCGGGCTCGTCGCCGGCGGCCGTGACCTGGTGCCCGGCGAGGTGCTGGTCCGCGAGCCCGGGGGCCTGCTGGTCGTGGAGGTGTGCCCCAACCCCGGGGAGATCCTGTTCGGCGCCAACCGCTGGTACTCGCGGCCGGACGAGTTCTCGGTCCCCGCCTACCAGCTCACCTGGCCCGACCCCCGTGACCGCTTCCCGTGGGACGCCGGCTACGCCGACCCGCCCGGCGGCCAGCCGCGACCGGGCACCTGGACGGCGTGACCGCAGGGGGTGCCGGAGCCGTGCGCGGAGCGGGAGGATCGCCGTCGGCACGGGGGTCCCGTCGGCGAGGAGCAGGCCATGACGCAGGTCCACCGAGGGCGGTTCGGCGCGGAGATCGACGGCGACTTCGTCGTCCTGCTGATCGGTGCCCGGCTGAACAGGCCGTGGCAGCTGGCGAGCAGCTTCCTCGACCTCGGCGGCCGCCGGCGCGGGATGGGGGCGATGCTCGCCGACCTCGTGGCGCACCCGGAGAAGGGGCTGCTGGCCTACCGCACGGGGTTCTCGACGATCGTCCAGTACTGGCGCAGCTTCGAGCACCTCGAGGCCTTCGCCCGCGACCCCGGCGACCTGCACCGGCCCACCTGGCTGGAGTGGTACCGCCGCGACCCCCAGGGCCGCACCGGCATCTGGCACGAGACCTTCCTCGTCCGCGCCGGCGAGTACGAGGCGATCTACAGCGACGTGCCCGAGCAGGGGCTGGCCGCCGCCGGGCGGGCGGTCCCGCTCACCGGCACGAGCTCCGCCCGGCTGCGGCTGCGACGGACCACCGACCCCTCCCCGGCGGCCGGCGGAGACGCTCAGGTCGCGGGCCCGACCACGAACTGACCCATCATCCCCTGGTCCTCGTGCCACAGGACGTGGCAGTGGTACATGAACGGAGTCCGCTCGTCGGCCGGCTGGGCGAAGTGCACCAGCAGCCGCAGCGGGGTGCGCGGCGGCACGTAGACGGTGTCCTTCCAGCCGGCGAGCTCCGGCGGTGGCGCCGCCCCGGCGACCGACAGCACCCGGAAGCGGACGCCGTGCGGGTGGAAACTGTGCGGCTGCTCGTGGGCGCTGGTCACCGTCCACACCTCGGCGGCGCCCAGCGGCACCCGCAGGTCGATGCGCGCGGGGTCGTGGGCCCGACCGTTGACCCGGTTGGCCGTCAGCTCGAACGCGCGCTCGGCCGTCGCGGCGGCCGGGTCCGGCGGGGGGACGTCGGCGAGCACGGCGGGCACCTCGGCCGAGGGGGTGAGCTCGTCGGCGGCCCGCAGCTCCAGCAGCGGCAGGGTCTCCGCGGCGCCGTAGGGGGCGGCCAGCTGCGGGCGCAGGCCCAGGTCCGGCGGCACGGAGACCATCGGGACCCGCTCACCGGCGGCCAGGGCGACGACGACCTCGGCCCGCTCGCCGGGGGAGAGCCGTACCGACCGGACGGGCACCGGCGCGGCGAGCAGCCCGCCGTCGGTGCCGACCAGCGCGAGCTCGCGGCCGTCGGCGGCGGCCAGCGCGTACACCCGGGCCGGGGAGGCGTTGACCACGCGCAGCCGCACCCGGGTGGTGGTCACCGGCAGGCACCCGCCGGCCACGCCGTTGACCAGGACGGCGTTCCCGAGCGGACCGATGGCGGTGCGGGTCTCCTCGTCGATGCGCCCGTCGGGGGTGAAGGGGGTGTCCTGCAGGAGCAGCGGGACGTCGTCCACCCCGTAGGCGGCCGGCAGCCCCGCGGGCGCGGCGTCGTCGTCGACGAGGAACGCGCCGGCCAGGCCGCGCAGCACCTGCGCGGTCGTGGCCCCGTGCGGGTGCGGGTGGTACCAGCAGGTGGCCGCCGGCTGCGCGAGGGTCCAGGTCGGCCAGGAGGAGCCGCCGGGCAGGATCGCCGCGTGCGGGCCGCCGTCGGCGGCGCCGGGCAGCTCCATGCCGTGCCAGTGCAGCGTGGTGTCCTCGAGGAGCTCGTTGACCACCTCGACCCGCACCGTCTCCCCTCGCCGCGCCCGCAGCGTCGGGCCCAGGTGGGCGCCCTCGTAGCCGCAGGTGGGGGTGGGGGTGCCGGGGCGGAACTCGGTGGTGCCGGCCTGGGCCCGGAGCCGGAAGACCCGGACCCCGTCGGGGTCCACGGTCGAGGGGGCCAGCGGCGGGACGGGGACCAGCGGGGTGCCGTCCTCGGCGAGCGCGGGGGCAGGGCGCTGCGGGGACGGCGACGACGACGCGGCCGGCCGGGCCGGACCGCCGGTGCACGCGGACAGCACCGGCAGCGACAGCGCCGCGAGGGCCCCGCCGAGCAGGGCCCGCCGGCTCAGGACGCCGGGGTGCCGTCCGCGGGGACCGGCCGGACCGGTCCCCGCGGGGGCACGCGGGGTCACGCGACGGTGACGGCCGCGATCATGCCCAGCATGAAGTGCGGCGGGCTGGCCTCGTCGTGGGCGACCGGGCAGATGAGCAGGTACTCGCCGGCCGGCAGGTCGAGGGTCACCCCGCCGGTGGCGCCGGCCGGGGCGTACGTCTCGCCCAGCAGCTCGATCTTCGCGAAGGAGCCCTCCGGGTCGGCGACGAACTCCTCGGGCGTCAGGGTCTGCCCGTCGGCCACCCGGGCGATGAGCATCACGTGCTCCTCGTCGGCGGTCGTCTCGTTCGGCATCACGAAGGTGGTGACGCCGGCCGGGAGCTCGGCCGGGATGCCCTCGAAGTTGTAGTCGACGGCGGTGACGGTCACGGCCGTGTGGCCGCACTCGTCGGCGACGGCGGTCTGGATGACCCCGACGGCCTCGACCGCGTCGGGCTCGAACAGGCCGGCGGCGTCCCCGCCGGCCAGCTGCTGCTGCAGGTGGTGGAGCGTGGCGGCGGCGTCCGCGGCCGCGTCCGGGGCGTTGTCCACGATGGCCTGGACGGGCTCGGCCAGGGCCTCGCCGTACGCGGCGACGTCCTCGGCGCTGGGCTCACCGGTCTCGCCGCCCATCGGCTTCGGGGTGGCGTCGTAGTCGACGACCCCCTGGCAGAAGGCCGCCAGGTCGGCGTCCTGGCCCTCGGCCGCGGTGCTGTCGCCGGAGGCGGGGGTGGTGTTGTCGTCGGTGTCGTCGGCGCTGCAGCCGGTGGCGGCCAGCGCGGCGGCGAGGCAGCCCGCGGCGAGCAGGCGGGTGGTCAGGGTGGTGCGGCGCATCTCGGGTGTCTCCCCTGCGGAGTCGGTGATCTCGTCTCCCGGACTCTCGCGTTCCGCGTGACCCGAGCACGAGGGACCGCCGTCCCGATCACTCGGGACGCCCCGCCCGGGACGCCCGGACCGGCCCCGGACCGCCCCCGAACGGCACGACGCCCCGTCCGGCACGGGCCGGGCGGGGCGTCGGGGGGACGGGGCGGCGGGTCAGCCCAGTCCGAGGTCCCGGCGGAGCTTGGCGACGTGGCCGGTGGCCTTGACGTTGTAGGCGGCCTTCTCGATGCGGCCCTCGGCGTCGACGACGAAGGTCGACCGGATGACCCCGATGACCTCCTTGCCGTACAGCTTCTTCGGCCCGAAGGCGCCGTAGGCGGTCAGCACCGACTTGTCGACGTCGGAGACCAGGGTGATGCCCAGCTGCTCCTTCTCGCGGAAGCGCAGCAGCTTGGCCGGCGGGTCGGGTGAGATGCCGATGATGTCCAGCCCCGCCTCGGCCAGCTCGCCGGCCGCCGCGGTGAAGTCGACCGCCTGGGTCGTGCAGCCCGGCGTCAGCGCGGCCGGGTAGGCGTACACGACCACCCGGCGGCCGCGGTACGACGACAGCGAGACCGGGTTGCCGTCGGCGTCGGGCAGCGTGAAGTCCGGCGCCGGGTCACCGGGGGAGAGGCGGACGGGGGCTGCGTCCTGAGTGGCGGCGGTGTCGGTCATGCCGCGCATCCTGCCGTGCCGGGGCCGGCGGCTCCATGCCGGGCAGGTGCCGCCGGTGCCGGGCGGCCGGGGGAGTCAGCCGGCGAGGAACGACAGCCGCACGTGCCGCTGCGGGTTGTCCTGGTTGGTGTCGACCAGGCAGATCCGCTGCCACGTGCCCAGCTGCAGGCGGCCCTCCAGCACCGGCACGGTGGCGTGCGGCGGGACGAACGCCGGCAGCACGTGGTCGCGGCCGTGGCCAGGGCTGCCGTGCCGGTGCCGCCAGCGGTCGTCGCGGGGCAGCAGGACGTCCAGCTGGGCGAGCAGGTCCGGGTCGCTGCCCGACCCGGTCTCGATGATCGCCACGCCGGCGGTCGCGTGCGGGACGAAGACCTGGAGCAGCCCGTCGGCCTCGCCCGAGACGAACTCGGCGCACTCGTCGGTCAGGTCGACGACGGCGGGCACCCCGCCGGTCCGGACGGAGCGCAGCTCGGATCGCATGCGCCGATCCTGCCGTGGCCGGCCGCCGCGGGCCGGTCGAGCCGGGCGCGCCGCGCGGGCCGCGCACTACTGTCGGCGCACGTGAGCCCCGCCCCGCAGAGCCCCAAGCCCCGCCCCGACGGCCGTACCGCCGACCAGCTGCGGCCGGTGACCATCACCCGCCACTGGCTCGACCACGCCGAGGGCTCGGTGCTCGTGGAGTTCGGCCGCACCCGCGTGCTGTGCGCGGCCAGCGTCACCGAGGGCGTGCCGCGCTGGCGCAAGGGCTCGGGCCTGGGCTGGGTGACCGCGGAGTACGCGATGCTCCCGCGCGCCACGCACACCCGCGGCGACCGGGAGTCGGTCAAGGGCCGCATCGGCGGGCGCACCCACGAGATCAGCCGGCTGATCGGCCGGTCGCTGCGCGCCGCCGTCGACCTCGGCGCGCTGGGGGAGAACAGCATCGCCATCGACTGCGACGTGCTGCAGGCCGACGGCGGCACCCGCACGGCGGCGATCACCGGCGCGTACGTGGCCCTCGCCGACGCCGTCTCCTGGCTGGGGGAGCGGCGGAAGCTGGCCAGGCCGAAGCCCCTCGTGGACTCGGTGGCGGCGGTCAGCGTCGGCGTGATCGACGGCGAGCCGCGCCTGGACCTCGCCTACGAGGAGGACGTGCGGGCCGGCACGGACATGAACGTCGTCTGCACCGGCGCCGGCGGGTTCGTCGAGGTGCAGGGGACGGCGGAGGGAGCGGTGTTCGACCGCCCGACGCTCGACGCGCTGCTCGACCTCGCCGTCGCCGGCTGCGCGGAGCTCACCGCGGTCCAGCAGCGGGCGCTGTCGGCATGAGCACCCGGCTGGTCCTGGCCACGCGAAACGCCGGGAAGCTGGCCGAGCTGCAGCGGCTCCTCGCCGGTGCCGTCCCGGGGGTGGAGGTCGTCGGGCTGCGCGACGTGCCGGAGTACCCGGAGGCCCCCGAGACCGGTGCCACGTTCGCGGAGAACGCGCTGCTCAAGGCGCGGGAGGCGGTCCGGTACACGGGCCTGCCCGCGGTGGCCGACGACTCGGGCATCGCCGTCGACGCGCTCAACGGGATGCCCGGCATCCTCTCGGCGCGCTGGTCGGGGCGGCACGGCGACGACCGCGCCAACACCGCGCTGCTGCTCGCGCAGCTCGCCGACGTGCCCGACGAGCGGCGCGGCGCGGCCTTCGTGTGCGCGGCCGCGCTGGTGACGCCCGAGGGCGGCGAGGAGGTCGTGCAGCGCGAGTGGCGCGGCCGGGTCGTCCGCGAGGAGCGGGGCACGAACGGCTTCGGCTACGACCCCGTGTTCGTCCCGGACGGGCTGGAGCTCACCAGCGCCGAGCTCGCCCCTGCGGAGAAGGACGCGAGGAGCCACCGGGCGCAGGCCTTCGCGGCCCTGGTCCCGGTGGTCGCCGCGGCGCTCGGGGGACGCTGAACCGCAGCACGGCGGCGGTCAGCCCGCCGCGGGAGCGGAACCCAGCCAGTCGAACGCGCCGTCCTCGGCGGCCGCGTGCCGCCCGGAGGGCTCGGGGGCGGCGTGCCGGCCACGCGCCCAGGCCGCGCGGAAGTCGGCCGCGGGCGCCCACAGGAGCTCGCCGGCCGAGGCCGTGCCCGGCTCGGGAGCGGTCTCGGGAGCGCGGTGCCGGCCGGTGGTGCGGGGGAGGACAGCGGTCATGACCGCAGGGTCGGCAGTCCCCGGGCACGGCCGCAGCCGGCGCGGCGCCGGAGCGACCCGAACGGGTGAGGCGCCGCGGCCCGTCCGGGCGGTCGCGGCGGGCTAGGGTCCCCGGGTCGACGGCGACGGAGCCGTCGGGGGAGGACGACGGGTGTACGCCGATCGCCGGGCCTGGCTGGCCTCGCTGCGCCCCGGACCGGTGGGCTACCGGCCGTTCGACCTGGCCCGCGGCGGGCTCGGCGCGCTCGTCGGCATCGCGGTCGCCGCGCTGGCTGCCCGGGTGCTGCCCGGCGGCCCGGAGGCGCTGCCGTTCATCGTCGCCCCGATGGGCGCCACCGCCGTGCTGCTGTTCGCCGCCCCGGCCAGCCCGCTGGCCCAGCCGTGGTCGCTGCTGGTCGGCAACGTCGTCTCCACGCTCGTGGGGGTCACCGCCGGCAAGCTCCTCGACGACGTCACCCTCGCCGCCGCGGTCGCCGTCGGCGCCGCCATCGCCGTGATGATGCTGCTGCGCTGCGTGCACCCGCCGGGCGGCGCGTGCGCGCTGTTCGCCGCGGTGGGCGGGTCGGCGGTCGCCGAGCAGGGGTACGCGTTCGCCGTCCTCCCGGTCGGGGTGAACACCGTGGTGCTCCTCCTCGTCGGGGCGCTGGTGAACAACCTGACCGGCCGGCCCTACCCGCACGTGCCCCCGCCGCCCCCTCCCGCGCAGGGCACCGACCCGGCGCCCAGCGAGCGGGTCGGCGTCTCCACCGAGGACGTCACCCGCGCCATCGCGCGGCTGGACCGCGGCCTCGACGTGCTCCCCGGCGACGTCGTGGCGCTGATCCGGGACGCCGAGGCGCACGCGCTCGACCGCCGGCTGGGCAGCCTGCAGGTCGGCACCCTGATGGCCCGCGACGTGATCAGCGTCCGGCCCCGCGACACCCTCTACCGGGCGCGGATGGTGATCAACCAGCACCACGTCAAGGCGGTGCCGGTGGTCGACGACGACAACCGCGTCGTCGGGATCATCACCGTGTTCGACCTGTTCAACCGCGACATCGTCGAGTTCGACCCGGTGGAGCGGGTGATGACGACCCCGGTGACCACCGTCCGCGCGGACACCCCGGTCGCCGAGCTGGTCGAGCTCATGACCGACCGGGGACTGCGCAACCTGCCGGTGGTCGACGACGACGGCCGGCTGGTCGGGATCATCACCCGCACCGAGCTCATCGCCGTCCTGCACCGGGCGCTCGTCGGCTCCTGACCGGTCCCGGTGTCCCCGGATCGGGCGGATGTCGGCCCGCGCGCCCCCACGGCGGCCGGGGACCGGCTTGGATCGGCCGGTGCCGTCCGTCCTCCGCAAGCTGGCCGCCTCGTTCGCCGTGCTCGCCGCCGCCGCCGCGCTGCCGGTGTTCGCCGAGGTCGCGGCCTTCCGCGACGGCAGCGACCCCTTCCCGCACTCGGTCGAGGTCGCACCGCCGCAGCGCTGAGCCGCCCGGGCGCGTGGACGCGCCCCGCCGCGGGCACTGGCCGGACGTGCAGGTCCACGTGGAGACGGTCGACGGGCTGCGGTTCGACGACGGGACGCCGGTGAGCGCCGCCTCGGGCATCGCCCCGCTCGGCGACGGCTGGCTGGTGGTGCAGGACGATGCGACGGTGGCCGCCTGGCGCCGCGGGATGTCGGTCGTCCCGGTCCGGCTGCTGCCCCCGGTCGAGGGGCTGGACCGGTTCTCCTCCGCCGCGGGCACCAAGCACCTCAAGCCCGACCTCGAGGTGGCCTGCCCGGTGGAGGTCGACGGCGCGCCGGCGGTGCTGGCGCTGGGCTCGGGCTCCTCCCCGCGCCGGATGCGCGGGGTGCTGGTGCGGCTGGAGCGCGGCGAGCCGGCCGTCGTCGCCGCGGACCTGTCCCCGCTGTACCGCCGGGTCGCCGTCGCCGCGGGCGTCCCCCTCGACCAGCTGAACCTCGAGGGCGGCAGCCGGCACGGGGACACCGTCCGCTGGTACCAGCGCGGGAACCTCGCCGCCGGGGTGGCCTCGGCCGGGGTCGACCTGCCGCTGGACGCCCTCGTCGGCGCGGTGCTCGGGCGGGCCGACCCCGCGACCGTCCCGGTCGGCGCGGTCCGCCGCTACGACCTCGGCGAGGTCGCCGGGGTGGGGCTCGCGGTGACCGACGCCGTGGCCCTCCCCGACGGCCGCACCCTGCTGAGCGCGGCGGCCGAGGACACCCCGAACGCGGTCGACGACGGCCCGGTCGTCGCGACCGCGCTCGCCCTGGTCGACGGCGACGAGGTGGTCGCCGTCGCGCCGCTGCCCGCGCCGGGCGGGCGGGTGCACAAGGTGGAGGGACTGGCCCTGCGCGCGGTCGCGGGCGACGACGTGCTCCTGGTGGCCGTGGTGGACGACGACGACCCGGACGTGCCGTCGGTGGTCCTCGACCTGCGGGTGCAGCTGGTCTGAGCCCGCGCGGTCACGGGGTGGCCGCGGCTCCTCCGGCGTCGTCCCCGGCCGCCTCGGGGGAGGTCCCGCCGTCCTGCCCGGTGGACTCCCCGGTCTGCGGGGCCTCGTCGGAGGAGCCGGTGGGCTCTGCGGTCGAGCTGCCGGTCTCCTCCGGCGTGGACTCCGAGGGCGTCTCGGTCGCCGTGCCGGAGGTCGTCGGAGCGGTGGTGCCGGCGTCGTCGCCGGGGGTCTCCGTCGCCGGGGTCTCCGACGTCGTCGCGGGCGTCGGCACCGGCGTGCCCGGGTCCTCGTCCCCGGAGGACGAGTCGCCGGTGAGCTCGCCCAGCGTGGTGGTGGAGGAGGCCTCCTCGGCGCCGACGAGCGCGGACACCGGCTGCTGGCCGACGACCTCGATGCCGGTGACGATCACCATCGCCAGCCCGAACACCGCGACGGCGTAGACGGCCACCCGCGGCCAGCGGGGCCCGCGCCGCGGGGCCGGGGCCCGCCGGGGGTCCAGCGCCGCGGGCAGCGCCCGCGTCTCGGCCGCCGTCCCCGCCGTCCCCGCGGTCGTCCGCGGGAGCTCGGCCGTGGCGTCCGCGGCCGTCCGCCCGGGGGAGCCCGGACCGGCGAGCTGGACACGCACCTGGCGCAGGCGCTCGTTCGTCCTGCTCAGCGAGTTCGTGTACAGCGCGGCGGTGACGGTGCTGATGACGCTGGCGAGGGCGGCACCGATGAGGGTGCCGGCCACACCGAAGAACGAGGCCACCACGGCGGAGGAGACCGAGGCCAGGGCGCCGGCGGTGATCTGCACCGGGCTCAGCGTGGTCTTCTTCGGCTCGTCGGCGGCCTCGTCGGGGCGTTCGGCGGGGGTGGTGCGAGGGGAGGTCATGGGCTCCGAGGGGTCGTGTCCGGACATACGTGCGACGGCCGCCCGTCCGGCGACGGCGGGGACGGCGGCCGTCCTCCCACGCTACGACGCAGGCGGGGACGTCGCCCGGCCCCGGACCCGCTGTCCGCGGCGTGACCTGGGGAAACACATCGACGTGATCTGCCCGACCCCGGTGCGTCGCGTCCCTCGGCGTGTCGCGCCGGAGGAGGCGAGCCGCGGCCGGCACGGCGCTCAGCCGGCGACGTCCCTGAGCACCGCGAGCGAGGCGAGCCGGGTGCGGTGGTCCTCGCCCAGCGGCGTGGCGTTGAGCGTGGTGGCGCCGGCCGCGCGGAAGGCGGCCACCCGCTCGGCGACGAAGCCGCGGGGCCCGACCAGCGACACGCCGCGCACCAGCTCCTCGGGGAGTGCGGCGGCCGCCTGCTGCGGCCGGCCGCCGAGGTAGTGGTCCTGGACCTCGCGGGCGGCGTCGGGGAAGCCGTAGCGGACGGCCAGGTCGTTGTAGAAGTTCCGGTCCCGCGCGCCCATCCCCCCGATGTAGAGCGCCAGGTGCCGGCGCACCCGCCGCAGGGCGCGCTCGGCCGCATCGGCGTCCTCGGTGACGAGCAGGTGGGTGTCGGCGACGACGTCCAGCGGGCCGAGCGCCGGGTCCCGGCGGGCGGCGCCCTCGGCCAGCGGGCCGCCGAAGGCGTCCGCGGCCCGCTCCGGCAGGTAGAAGAGCGGCTCCCACGCCTCGAACAGCTCGGCGGCCAGCGCGACGTTCCGCGGCCCGAGCGCCGCCAGCATCAGCGGGATCCGCTCGCGGACCGGGTGGTCGACGAGCTCCAGCGGTCTGCCCAGCCCGCTGCCGCCGCGCTCCGTCGTCAGCGGCACCGAGAAGTGCGCGCCCTGGTGCTCGACCGGCTCCCGCCGCCACACGGCCCGGCAGATGTCCGCGACCTCGCGGGTGCGGGCCAGCGGCGCGGTGTAGGGCACCCCGTGCCAGCCCTCGACGACCTGCGGGCCGGACGCGCCCAGGCCGAGGGTGAACCGGCCGCCGGAGACGGCGTCCAGCCCGGCCGCGGTCATGGCCAGCAGCGCCGGCGTGCGCGAGTAGACGTTGAGGATGCCGGCGGCCAGCTGCAACGTCGTCGTCCGCGCGGCCAGGTAGCCGAGCTGGCTGACCGCGTCGAAGGACCACGCCTCGGGCACGAGGACGACGTCGAGCCCGGCCGCCTCGTACTCGCTGATGACCGCGGCCGCTTCCCGGAACCCGCCGCTGTAGGACAGCGGCATCCCGAGCCTCACCGGCCGGTCCAGACCGGCGGGCGCCTCTCCAGGAAGGCGCGCACCCCCTCCTCGGCGTCGGCGGAGCCGGCGGTGGCGTGCGCGTGCTCACGGGTGAGCTCCCAGTGCACCCGCTCGGCCGGGCGCACGCCGTCGCGCAACCCCAGGGCGATCCGCTTGCTGGCCTGCACCGCCAGCGGCGCGTTGGCGGCGATCCGGCCGGCCAGCTCGAGCGCGGCGTCGAGCACCTGCCTGCCGGGCACGACCCGGTTGACCAGGTGCAACTCCAGGGCCCTGGCCGCGCTGATCGGGTCGCCGGTCAGGACCAGCTCCATGCCGATCCGCTGCGGCAGCTGGGCCAGCGCACGGAAGGGACCGCCGTCGGCGGCGATCATGCCGATCTTCACCTCGGGCAGGCCGATGACGGCGTGCTCGGCGGCGACGGCGAGGTCGCAGGAGAGCAGCAGCTCGGCGCCGCCGCCCATCGCGGCTCCGTTCACCGCCGCGATCGTCGGCTTGCCGATCGGGTGGCGCACCCAGCCGGCGAAGCCCCAGTGCTCGAACCCGGGCGGCAGCACCGTCTCGCCGCGGGCGTTGGCCTTGAGGTCGGCACCGGCGCAGAACGCCCTGTCCCCGGCGCCGGTGACGACGACGACGCGGACGTCGGGGTCGCCCTCCACCTCGTCGAGCAGGCGGCCGACGGTCATGTGCACCTCGCCGTCGACGGCGTTGCGCACCTCGGGCCGGTTGATGGTCACGACCAGCACGTGCCCGCGCCGCTCGACGAGCACCTTGGGCGCGCTCACCGGCCGGTGAACCGGGGCTCGCGGCGCTCGCGGAAGGCCTGCACGGCCTCCTGCCCGTCGCTCCCGATGCCGAGGCCCAGCAGGGTCACCTCGTGCCGGGCCACCTGCTCCATGCTCTGCTCGAACGCCTCGTTCACCTGGCCCTTCACGTGGCCGATGCCGATGGTCGGCCCCGCGGCCAGCCGCCGCGCCCAGCCGCCGGCGAACTCCAGCAGCCGGTCGTCGGGGACGCAGCGGTTGGCCAGCCCCCACTCGGCCGCCGTCCGCCCGTCGACCGGGTCGCCGAACAGCGCCATCTCCTTGGCCCGCACCGGGCTGAGCGACCGGGTGAGCAGGTAGGCCGCCGCCCCCTCCAGGGGCAGCCCGCGGGTGACGAAGACCTCGCTGAAGCGGGCCGACTCCGCCGCGACGACCAGGTCGCAGGCCAGCGCCAGGTTGCAGCCGCCGCCGTACGCCGGGCCGTTGACGGCGGCGACGAACGGCTTCTCGTTCTCCCAGATCGCCCGGGCCAGGCGCCACCAGCCGAACCGCCGGCCGTCCTCGCGGGCGACGTTGGCCAGGGCGCCGCGCTGCCGCTCGGGCGGGATCTCGATGTGCGGCGGGGACATGAGGTCGGCCCCGGCGCAGAAGGCGGTGCCGGTCCCGGTGACGACGGCGGCCCGGATCGCCGGGTCGGCGCGGACCTCCTCGATCGCGGCGAGCAACGCGTTGCGCAGCGGGTGGTGGATCGCGTTGCGCACCTGCGGGCGGTCGAGGACGAGCCAGGCGACGCCCTCCTCCACGCGGAAGCCCAGGCCGGCCTCCGCCCAGGCCGCGGGATCGGCGGTCGCCGCCTCGGACATCGTCGTCCTCCCTCTATCGAATGCCTGACGGTATCCAGGCCGGGAGCATTGTGCCGCCGGGTGACGGCCGACACACTCCGCCTGTGACGACTCGGTCGGGCAGCGCCCTGGACGGCATCCGGATCCTCGACCTCACCTGGGGCCCGGGCGCCTCGGTGGGCATCACGATGCTGGCCGAGCACGGGGCCGACGTGGTCAAGGTGGAGCCGCCGGGCGGCGACCCGTTCCGCGGCTACCACGGCAGCGCGGTGTGGCACCGCAGCCGTCGCTCGATCGCCCTGGACCTCAAGGACGCCGCCGACGCGGCGGTGCTCGAGGAGCTGCTCTCCGGCGCCGACGTCCTGGTCGAGGGCTTCCGGCCGGGCGTGATGGACCGGCTCGGCCTCGGCTACGACGCCGTGCACGACCGGCACCCGTCGCTCGTCTACTGCTCGGTGTCGGCCTGGCCGGTCGGGCACCGCAACGAGCAGCGGCCGGGCTGGGACGCCCTCGTCCAGGCCGCGGGCGGCGCGCAGACCGAGCAGCCGGGCTGGCGGACGGGCCCGGTGTACAACCACGCGCCCACCCCGACGCTGGGCGCGGTCTTCCTGGCGCCCATGGGGATCCTCGCCGCGCTGCACCAGCGCGCCACGACGGGCCGGGGCCAGCACGTGCGCACGTCGCTGCTGCAGGGGCTGTTCCTCTACACGACGCAGATCTGGCAGGACGTCGAGCACTGGGCGCCGGCGTTCCACGAGGTGATGGCGAAGACGTACCCGCCGGGCATCCACCAGGGGATGATCTGGCAGACCGCCGACGGCTGGATCCACCTCTCGGTGCTGTCGGGCCTCACGCCGAAGCGGTCGATCGAGGACATCCTGGGCCTGGACCAGCCGCACCCCTACCTGCAGGCGTCGGCGCCGGCCGAGCAGCGGGAGGCCTGGCACGCCGAGCGGGTGGCCGCCTTCGCGTCGTGGAAGACGGCCGACCTGGCGCAGGTGCTGCGGGAGGAGAACCACGCCTGCGAGCCGGTCGTCCCCGCCGAGCAGGCCCTGGCCGACCCGCACCCGCAGCTGGCCGCCAACGGCATGGTCGCCTCCGTCGCCGACCCCGAGCTGGGCGAGACCACGCAGATGGGCGTGCCGGTGCACCTGCTCGGCACGCCCGGGGCGATCGTCTCGCCGCGGCCCCGCCTGGACGAGCACGGCGCGGCGCTGCGCGCTCAGGGCTGGGGCACCGCCCGCGCGGAGCCGGTGCCCTCCGCTGCGCCCGCGCTGCCGACCGCCCTGGGCGGGCTGCGGCTGGTCGACTTCGGTCAGTACCTCGCCGGCCCGTTCAGCCCGATGCTGCTCGGCGACCTCGGGATGGACGTGGTCAAGATCGAGCCGGTCGGCGGCGACAACATGCGGATGGCGCAGGCGCCGTTCAACGGCTGCCAGCGGGGGAAGCGGTCCCTGGCCCTGGACCTGAAGGACCCGCGCGGGCGGGAGGTGGCGCTCGAGGTGGTGCGCACCGCGGACGTCGTCCACCACAACATGACGCGCGGCGTCGCCGACCGGATCGGCATCGGCTACGCCGACTGCCGGGCGGTGAACGAGTCGGTCATCTACTGCAACACCTACGCCTACGGGCTCCCCGACCCGCTCGGGCACTCCGGCGGGCTGGACCCGCTGTACCAGGCCAGCGGCGGCATCGAGTACGAGCAGGGCGCGGTGCACCTGGGGCAGCGGCCGCTGTACGTCCGGTTCGGCTTCACCGACCAGGCGAACGCGGTGCTGTCGGTGGTCGGGGTCCTGCTGGCGCTGGCGCACCGGGACCGGACCGGCGAGGGGCAGGAGCTGTGGACCTCGCTGCTGGACGGCGGCGCCGTGTTCGCCTCCGACGCGCTGCTGGTGGACGGCGTGCCGCGCGAGCGGCCGCACCTGGACGCCGGGCTGCACGGCCTCGGCCCCGGCTACCGGCTCTACCGCTGCCAGGACGAGCAGTACGTGCAGGTGTGCGCGACCACCGACGCGCAGTGGACGGCGCTGTGCGCGGCCGTCGACGCCGGCGAGCTGACCGGCCGGCGTCACGACGACCGGGCGGAGGTCGAGGCCGCGCTGGAGGCCGCGTTCGCCCGGCGGACGTCGTGGAACTGGAAGCGCGCGCTGGACTCCGCCGGGGTGCCGTGCGAGCTGCCGCTGGACACGCAGGGCGGCGTCGCCCCGCTGTACGACGCCGACAACGTGCGGCTGGGGCTGGTCGCCGAGTACGAGCACCCGCTGTTCGGGCGCACCCGCCAGTTCGGGCACCTCGTCGACTTCTCGGAGACGCCGGGACGGATCGCCGGCCCGGCGCCCCTGGTCGGCCAGCACACCCGCGAGGTGCTCGACGGCATCGGGCTGTCGCAGCGGGAGATCGACGAGCTGGTCGCCGCCGGCGTGGCGTACGAGCCGGGGGAGGACTACCGGGAGCGGTTCGCGAACTGACGGCGGTCGGCGGCGCCGTTCCTACAGGACGACGGTGGGGCGGGTCCGCCGCCGGGCCGGCGCCGGCTCCGGGCGCAGGTGCACCGGGGTGAAGCCGGTGCGGCGCTGGAAGTACCGGGTGCCGGTGCTGGTCAGCAGCATCGACCCGCCGACGGCGAGCGTGGACACCCCGCGGTCGACCAGCCGGCCGGTCAGGTGGGCGTGCAGCGCGTAGCGCACCAGCGGCGCGGCGGCGTGCCCGACGGCGGTGACCATCAGCACGAGCCCGGCGCGGTCCTCGTCGACGACGGCCTGGCACAGGGCGACCGGCTCGCCGGTGGCGTCGTAGGCCGCCGACCACAGCCGGTCCCGCGCGGGCAGCTGGCCCGGGCGCACGAGCGTGTCGGGCGTGGTCGCCCGCCGGGTGGCGACGGCGGCGGCGACCCGGTGCAGCTCGCCGGCGTCCTCGACCGGTGCGCAGCGCAGCCCCTCGGCGGCGGCCCGGGTCAGGTTGGTCCGCAGGGCCTGCCGGGACCGCCCCCTCAGGTACTCGGCCTGGCTGCCGGGCAGCTCGAGGACGGCGACGGGCGCGCGGTTGAACGGCAGCCGCCGGTCGGGGCGGAACCAGGCCCGCAGCTCCCGGCCGGCCGGCTCGTCGCTGAGGACCATCCGGTGGTCGGGGAGCTGGCGCAGCACGGTGCGGACGGCCGCCACGCCGTCGCGGGAGGCCGCCGCCCGGGCCCGGGCCGCCGCCGTCGGCGCCTCGCGGACGCCCTGCACGTAGGTGGCCGCAGCCTCCAGTGCCTCGCCGCACGCCCACTCGGAGCTGGACCGCGGCGCGGGGATCCCGTGCGCCGTCCCGCCCGCCGTGCTCTCTGCCATCGCCGCCGCCCCGTTCCGCCCCCGCGCGAGCGCCCCCCGCCGCGCGGGGCACACGGAAGCAGGACCGGGCAGTTCCGCCGGCGCGCCGCACGCACCCGATGCGGATCCGCAACACGGGGTGTCCCACCTGCCCCACGCGTCCCGGCACCGGCGCGGTGTGAGTCGCTCCTGACTCGGGAAACCGCAGGTCAGGCGGTCGCGCGGCCCTCGAAGGTGTAACTGGCCCAGCTCGGCTGCCGCGGCTCGGTGTACCGGGTCAGCTCCGTGACGGTCAGGGGAGACGCGGCCAGCAGCGCCGCCACGTCGTCGTCCAGCGAGCAGGCGGTGCGCAGCCGCTCGGTGCGCGGGCCGCGCCGCTGCCAGCGCCGGACCGAGGGGTCCGGGGACAGGCCGTGCTCGACGAAGTGGAGGACGCCGCCCGGTCTCAGCACGCGGGCGATCTCGGCCAGGGCGGCCACGGGGTCCGGGAGGCCGCAGAGGACCCAGGTGGACAGCGCGGAGTCGAAGCGGTCGTCGGGGAAGGTGAGGTGCTGGGCGTCGTCTCCGGCGGCGACGACCGGGACGGCGGAGTCGCCGCGGCCGGTCTCGGCCAGGTGCAGGGCGGTCGAGGAGGGCTCGATCGCCCAGACCCCGGTGACCTCGGCCGGCAGGTACGGGTGGTTGAGCCCGGCGCCGTAGCCGATCTCGAGGACGTCCCCGACGAGGCCGGCGCAGACGCGCTCGCGGACGTCGCCCTCGGGCGGCCCGGCGGGCAGTCGGGAGCGGAGGAGCCGGCTGGGGGTGCCCATGGGGGACCAGTGTCCTCGGCCGCTCCGGCGTCCGCAGCCGCCGGCCTGCGTCGCGGGCGCCGACATCCCGACCTGCACGTCGTCGCCGAGGTGGTCGGACACGACAGCCCGAGCAGCTCTTCTCCGCCGAGCCGGTCGCCACCCGGGTGAGGTGACACGGCCGAGCGCGTCGGCGCGCGTGCGACGCGGTCGGCCCGAGCCGGCACGACCGGCTAGAGCGGGGCGGGCTCGGGCCGGGCGGACGCCGCGGGGACAGGCGACCAGCCCGGCCCCCGGACGAGCCGGCCCAGGCGGTGGGACCACCGGCGGTCGGTCCGCATGTCGCGGACGATGGCGACGTACTCGTGCGTGGCGATCCGCAGCGGGTTGTGGCTCGCCAGCGGCTTGGTGATCCCGTAGCGCACCGGCTCGACCTCGGGCTCGAAGGTGCCGAAGAGCCGGTCGAACACGATCAGGATGCCGCCGTAGTTCTTGTCCAGGTACTGCGGGTTCATCCCGTGGTGGACCCGGTGGTGGCTGGGCGTGTTGAAGACGTACTCGATCGGCCGCGGCAGCCTGCCGATCGCCTCGGTGTGGATCCAGAACTGGTAGAGCAGGTTGACCGAGCTCGCCATCGCGTACAGCACGGGGTTCACCCCGAGCAGGATCAGCACCGCACCGAACGGCCACTCGGTGAGCGGCGTCCACGACTGCCGCAACGCCGTCGACAGGTTGTAGCGCTCGCTCGAGTGGTGGACGACGTGGGCCGCCCAGAGGAACCGGACCTCGTGGGACGCCCGGTGGAACCAGTAGTAGGTGAAGTCCTTGCCGACGATCGCGACCAGCCACGCGATCCACCCGTTGCCCAGGTCGAGCGGCGTGGCGTTCCACAGCAGCACGTAGCCGCCGAGACCGAGCACCGTGGTGACGGCGACCGGGACGACCAGGCTGCCCAGGCCCATGCTGAGGCTGGCCACGGTGTCCTTGGCGGCGTAGCCGAGCCGGGCACGGCGCTCGCCCTCGGCGTCGATCGCGTCCTCCCGCGCCTCCCGCGTGAGCACGACTCCCTCGACGATCATGAGCAGGAGGAAGGCGGGGATCGCGTAGAGGACGAGGTCGATCTCGGTGATGTCGGCCAGCGAGCCGCGCAGGAACTGCTCCACGTTCTCTCCCTCGTGGGCCGGTCGGGTCAGCGGTCGCCGAGCTGCGCGTGCACGACGGCCACCAGCGTCTCGATGCGGTGCTTGCGCTCGGCCTCGCCGACGACACCGAGCGCCACGCCGAAGACGGCGCTCACTGCGAGGTCGAAGACCGCCTCGAACTGCGGGTGGTCGGCGTACGCCGGCAGCAGGTCGCGCGCGACGCCGAGGACCCGCGCCGTGTGCGGGCCGTTCACCTGCTCGAGCTGCGCGGCGAGCTCCGGGTCGGTGCGGGCCCAGACGGTCAGCTCGAGGACGGCGGCCAGGCGCGGCTCGTCGTGGGTGTGCCACAGCAGCCGGACGGCGTCGCCGAGCGGGTCCCCGCTCACGGCGGAGATCTCGGCGAACCGGGCGAGGTACTCGGTGACCGCCTCGTCGAAGACCCGGGCCGCGACGGCGCCGAGCAGGGCCGCCTTGGTGGGGAAGTGGTTGAACAGGGCGCCGGAGGAGACGCCGGCCCGGGCGCAGACCGCGGCGGTGGTGCAGCCGGCCACGCCGTCGGAGACGAGGCGGTCGAGCGCCGCGTCGAGCAGCGCCGTGCGGGTCGCCGCACGTCGTTCGCCCTGCGTGGCCATCTGTTCCCTCCGTCACTGCGCGCGCCGGGGGTAAGTTAGAGAGCGAGTGCTCGGTATGTCAACGTCGCCGTGGGCGCCGTCGAGCGACACGTGACCGACCCGGCGCCTCCCGGGCGCGCCGAGGCGACCGGTGCGGCGGGCCGGATCGCCCCCGCGGCCCCCACGTCAGGGCCGAGCGGGGGCGCGAGGCGCAGCGACGGGTCCGCAGCGGGGCCGGAGCCGTCGGCCTGCTCGCTGCGGGAGCTGCCCACCGGAGCGTCGCGCGAGCGGTCCGGGGAGTCCGTGGTCCGCCGGCGGCCGGGCGCGCGCGGTCCTCGATCGAGGCGCGTGCGGGAGGCGGGAGTCGAACCCGCACGCCCGAAGGCACCAGATCCTAAGTCTGGCGTGGCTGCCGTTACACCACTCCCGCGCGGCCCCGGAGTCTACGGCCGGGGCCGCGCCGGACCCACCGGCTCCCGCCAGATGCCGCCGTGGGAGGAGGGGGCGCGTCGCCCGTGCGGGTGCCCGGGACCGCGGCCGCGCGCCGGGTCCGCGGCGTTCTGGCAGGCTGTGGGCGTGCCTCGCGACCCTCGACAGATCCAGCTGGAGATCGACGCTGCCCGTGAGTCGCTGGCGGCCACCCTCGACCAGCTGGCCTACCGCAGCAGCCCCAACCGGCTGAAGGCGCAGGGGCAGGCCGCCGTGGTGCGGTTCCTGCAGTCCCCGGCGGGCAAGGCCACCGTCGGCGCGGTGGGCGTGTTCGTCACCGTCGTCGTCGTCAACTCCGTCCGCGGCCGGCGGCGCAACCGCAGCGCGCTGACCGGCGGGCGCAAGCGCTGACCCAGCCGTGCACGTCCCGCGCCGCGACCCCGTCGGGCCGGGGCAGGAGTCGGTCTGGGACTACCCCCGCCCTCCCTCGGCGGAGGTGACCGGGCGGCTGGTCGAGGTGGAGCTCGGCGGCCGGGTGGTCGCGCGGACCGCCCGCGCGGTGCGGGTCTGCGAGACCAGCCACCCGCCCGTCTACTACGTGCCCCGCGAGGACGTCGTCCCGGGCGTGCTGGAGCCGGGGGACGGCGCCTCGTGGTGCGAGTGGAAGGGCGTCGCCAGCTACTGGGACGCCGTCGTGGGCGGGCGCCGGCTGCGGTCGGTCGGCTGGTCCTACGAGCGGCCCACCGCCGGCTACGAGCACCTGCGCGGCGCCGTCGCCTTCTACCCGAGCCGGGTCGACGCCGCCCGCGTGGACGGCGTCGCGGTCCGGGCGCAGGCCGGCGACTTCTACGGCGGGTGGATCACCCCCGACGTCGTCGGCCCGTTCAAGGGCGAGCCCGGCACCCTCGGCTGGTGACCCGCCGGGGTCAGGGCCGCTTGGTCTGCAGCAGCGGCAGGACGATCCCCTCGAGCACCTCGTCGGCGTACTCGTGGGTGACCGGCTCGTTGGTCAGCAGCCACCGCTGCACCAGCAGCGCCGTCGTGCTCTCGGCCAGCACCGACCGGTTCACGCCGGGCAGGAGCTCCCCGCGGGCCTCGGCCTGGGCCCACATCCGCGCGTAGGAGTCGCGCCAGGCCTGCAGCGGGCCGTGGGCGAACGCCTCGGTGAGGGCCGGCTGGTGCTGCATGGCCGGCAGCAGCGAGCGGATGGCGGTGCCGACCGGGCCGTTGATGACGTCGACGAGCCGGTGCACGATCGCCCGCACGTCGCCCTCGAGCGATCCGGTGTCGACCGGGCTGGCCAGCGACTGGTTCATCACCGAGACGGTGTCGACGACCAGGTCCTGCTTGGTCCGCCAGCGGCGGTAGATGGTCGCCTTGCCCACGCCGGCCTCGGCGGCGACGGCGTCCATGGTCAGCGCGCCGTACCCGACGTCGCCGAGCAGGCGCAGGATCGCCTCGCGGATGACCCCGTCACGGCTGGGGTCGCGCGGGCGGCCTCCTCGGCTGGTGCGCGGGGTCTCGGGGGTCACGACGGTCACCATGACGCAGACCTTAGACACTAAAGCTGTGAAGTTCCGGATCTCGGTCACCCCGGACGGGTGGTGTCGCCCGGCGGGGTGGCTCCGCGCGCCTGACCGTGACCGGGTGTCGCCTCGGTCATCCTGCTGAGGTGCCCAGCACCATCAGCACGAACCGGCGGCGCGAGACGTGGGAGCTGCCGGAGGTGGCGACCCGCCTGCTGATGGCCAGCCCGGTGGGGAGCGTCCTGCCCGTGGTCGCCGGCATCGCGCGGGCGGTCGGGCTGTCGGTCTACCGGGCAGAGGGCCTGCTCGACCTGACCGACGAGCGCGACGGGCTGGGCGTGGAGCGGCTGTTCGACCGGCTCTCCCGGGAACTCACCACCGCCGAGGCCGAGGTGGTGCGCGTGGCCACCGACCCGCCCGGCGAGTACACGGCACTGGTCACCCGCCTGCTGACCGCCCCGAGCCTGGCCGTGGAGCTGGCCCGGCGGGGCATCACCGCCGAGGTCGGGGTGCTCGCCGAGGCGGAGCTGTGGAGCGTGTACCAGCCGATCGTGCGGCTGGGGGACGGCGAGGTGGTGGCGCACGAGGCGCTGCTGCGCGGGCTGGTCGACGGGCGGGAGGTCGGCGGCGGCGACCTGTTCTTCGTCGCCGAGTCGGCCGACTGGCTGCCGCGGCTGGACCGGATCGGGCGCGAGTGCGCTGTCGCCGGTGCCGCGCCCTGGCTCGGCGCGGCCGACCTGTTCGTCAACACCCACCCCACGTCGGTGCACCGCCCCGACGCCGACCTGGCCAGCACCCGGCAGCTGATGGCCGACGCCGGCCTCGCGCCCGAGCGGCTGGTGATCGAGGTGGCCGAGCCCTCCGCCGTGACCGAGCACGGGCACCTGCTCTCGGTGCTCGAGCAGTACCGGGAGCTGGGCTGGCGGGTCGCGCTCGACGACGTCGCCGCCGGCTGGGCCAGCCGCGAGCTGCTCGCGACCGTGCGCCCCGACGTCGTCAAGCTGGGCAAGCGGCTGGTGCAGGCGCTGCCCGACGACATGGCGCGGACGATGGTGCGGGCGGTCGTCGACGCCTCCCACCGGGTCGGCGCGCTGGTCGTCGCCGAGGGGGTGGAGGACGAGGCGAGCGCCGAGCGGGTCGCCGCGCTCGGTGTCGACCTCGGTCAAGGCTGGTTCTTCGGCCGTCCCGTGGTGCTGGAGCCCGCGCTCGAGGAGGTCCTCGAGGAGGTCACAGCCCCCAGCCGGTGAGCACCGGCCGCGCGTGCTCGTGCCCGAGGACGCCGTAGGCCCCGGCCGGCAGCGCCAGCAGGGCTCCGGCCTCCGGCCCCAGCCCCAGCCAGCGGGCGGTCAGGATGCGCAGCACGTGACCGTGGGCGACCAGCGCGACGTCGCCGTCGGCCAGCCGCGCGCGGGCGCGGTCCAGCACCCGGTCCACCCGCTCGGCCACCTGCGCCAGGGTCTCCCCGGGGGTGTCGCCCGGGACGACCGGGTCCCGCCAGACCGACCACTCCCGGCCCAGCTCCTCGCTGATCTCCGCGGTCGTGCGTCCCTCGTAGCCGCCGTAGTCCAGCTCGACGAGGTCCGGGTCGATCCCGGTCGCGGCCAGGCCCGCCAGCTCCGCCGTCCGCCGGGCGCGCTGCAGCGGGCTGGTGAGCACCTCCACGAACCGGCGGTCGGCCAGCCGCGGGGCCAGGGAGCGCGCCTTCTCCTCACCCTCGGGCAGCAGCGGCAGGTCGGTGACCCCGGTGTGCTGGCCGCTGCGGCTCCACTCGGTCTGCCCGTGCCGCAGCACCACGATCTCGCCCACCCGGTCAGAGCTCACACGGCCATCGAACACGCCGCAGGGAACACCCGCGCGCGCTGGCGTCTTGGCAGCTGGCATGACCACCGCACAGCTCAGCGACACCTTCTCCATCGGCGGGGACCTGCCCGTCCACCGGCTCGGCTACGGCGCGATGCAGCTGCCCGGCCCCGGCGTGTGGGGCGAGCCGGCCGACCGCGACGGTGCGCTGCGCGTCGTCCGCGCCGCCGTCGAGCAGGGCGTGGACTTCATCGACACCGCCGACTCCTACGGCCCCTTCGTCAGCGAGCAGATCATCGCCGAGGCGCTGCACCCGTACCCGGAGGGCCTGGTCATCGCCACCAAGGCCGGGCTGACCCGGCAGGGCCCCGGCATCTGGACGCCGGTCGGCCGGCCGGCCTACCTGCGCCAGCAGGTCGAGCTCTCGCTGCGCCACCTGCGGCTGGAGCGGATCGGCCTCATCCAGCTGCACCGCATCGACCCCGACGTCCCCCTGGCCGACCAGCTCGGCGTCTTCAAGGAGCTCCAGGAGGAGGGCAAGGTCCGGCACGTCGGCGTCTCCGAGGTCTCGGTCGACGAGCTGCGTGCCGCGCGCGAGGTCGTCGAGATCGTCAGCGTGCAGAACCTGTACAACCTCACCAACCGGCAGTCCCAGGACGTCCTGGACCTCGCCACCGCCGAGGGCATCGGCTTCATCCCGTGGTTCCCGATCGCCACCGGTGACCTCGCCGCCCCGGACAGCCCGGTCGCCGACATCGCCCGCGAGCTGGGCGCCACGCCGTCCCAGGTCGCCCTGGCCTGGCTGCTGCACAAGTCCCCGGTCGTCCTGCCCATCCCGGGCACCAAGTCGGTGGACCACCTCACCGAGAACCTCGGCGCCGCCGGGCTCACCCTGTCCGACGAGGACATGGCCCGCCTCGACGCCCTGGCCTGATGGAGGGCCCCGGCAGGGGCCACACAGGCGCGTCAAGATGGCCGGGTGGACGCCGAGGACTTCAGCCAGATCCGGGACGCGGTTCGCCAGCTGGTGCGGGAGGTGGTCGTCCCCCGCGAGGAGGAGATCGACCGCCACGACCGCATCCCCGAGGAGCTCCGCGGCGCCATCGCCGACATGGGCCTGTTCGGGTACGCGCTGCCCGAGGAGTACGGCGGCCTCGGGGTGAACATGAAGGAGGACGTCGAGCTCGCCTTCGAGTTCGGCTACACGACCCCGGCGTTCCGCTCCCTGTTCGGCACCAACAACGGCATCGCCGGGCAGGTCATCGCGCGGTTCGGCAGCGACGACCAGAAGGAGCGCTACCTGCCGCGGCTGGCCGCCGGCGAGCTGATCGGCTCCTTCGCCCTCACCGAGGCCGAGGCCGGTTCCGACCCGGCCGGCCTGCGCACCACCGCCCGCCGGGACGGCGACGACTGGGTCGTCAACGGCAGCAAGCGCTACATCACCAACGCGCCGATCGCCGACCTGTTCGTCGTCTTCGCCCGCAGCAACCCCGAGGAGCGCGGCGGCCGGGGCATCTCCAGCTTCGTCGTCGACGCGAAGGCGCCCGGGGTCTCGCTGGGCGCCAAGGACGAGAAGATGGGCCAGTCCGGCGCGTGGACGTCGGAGGTCTTCTTCGACGACGTCCGGGTGCCGGCCGACGCGCTGGTCGGTGAGGAGGGCCGCGGCTACTCCAAGGCGCTGACCGTGCTCTCCCGGGGCCGGCTGCACATCGCCGCCATGTGCGTCGGCATGGCCCAGCGGGTGCTCGACGAGTCGGTGGCCTACGCCGCCACCGCCAAGCAGGGCGGCGCGCCGATCGGCCGGTTCCAGCTCGTGCAGGCGCTGATCGCCGACATGCACACCGAGCTCGTCGCCGGCCGCGCGCTGGTCCGCGACGTCGCCGCCCGCTACGACACCGGCGAGGACACCTCGATCGGCCCCAGCTCGGCCAAGCTCTTCTGCTCCGAGATGGTCGGCCGCGCCACCGACCGCGCCGTCCAGGTGCACGGCGGCATGGGCTACCTGCGCAGCACGCCGGTCGAGCGCTTCTACCGGGACGCCCGGCTCTACCGGCTGTACGAGGGCACCAGCGAGGTGCAGCGGGTGATCATCGGCGGGGGGCTGCTGCGCGAGGCCGGCATGGCGCGTGGCTGAGCTGCCGCCGCTGACGCCGGCCGAGCGCGCCGTCCGGCGGGACGCGGTCGCCGAGCTGGGCGAGGCGCTGCGCGAGCTCGCCGATGCCGCCGTCCGGACGGAGGTGCCCGAGGCGGAGCTCGCGGCGGCAGCCGAGGAGGCCCGGCGGCTGGCCGGGCGCCTGCGCGGCGCGCAGCGGGACCTCTACGAGATCGCCCGGGTCGACGACCCGGAGACCGGCGAGCGCTGGTACAGCCCGGTCTACGGGCCGGGCAGCCCGGTCGCGCCGCCGCTGGTGGCCACCGACACCGCGGAGGGGACGGCGGTCGGACGGGTGACGCTGCGGAAGCCGCACGAGGGCCCGCCCGGTCTGGCGCACGGCGGCGTCGTCGCCACGCTCCTGGACCACGTGCTGGCGCGCTCGGTCCGGGCCGCCGGCCGGGGCGGCATGACCGCCACCCTCACGGTGCGCTACCGGCGGCCGGTCCGGCTCGGGGTCCCGCTCGTGCTCACCGCCGGCGTCGAGCAGGCCGACGGCCGGCGCACCACGGCGCGGGGGCGGCTGGTCGCCGAGGCGGAGCCCGACACCGTCCTGGCCGAGGCCGAGGGGCTGTTCGTCTCGCTGCGCGCGGAGTCCGCGGCGGCGGTGTTCGGCCCGACCGGCCGCTCCATCGGGGCCTGGACCGCGCGGGGCTGAGGTCGCCGGTCAGCCCGGGTCGGCGGCCGTCCCGGCGGCGGCCCTGAGGCAGAACGCCACGATCTGGTCGCGCTCGTCGTCGGCCGGTTCCGTGCCGGCCCAGACGTGGTCGGACAGCGCCCCGAGGACGGCGTGCGCGACCAGCCGCGCCGTCGTGGCCGGCGCTCCGCTCCCCAGCTCGGTGAACGGCTCCACCAGCAGGCCGGCCAGCACCTCGCTGGCGAAGTGCCGCCCGTAGGGGGCGTCGCTGCCGGCGGTCGGGGCGTTCCACATGACCGCGCGGGTGGTCGCCGCGACCTCGCCGCGGGCCTGGGTGAGCACGCCCTCGGCCCAGCGGCGCACCTGCCCCTCCGCCGTCGGCTCCTTGGCCATCTGGTGCACCAGGTAGCTGCGCAGCTGCGCCGCGCCGTCCTCCAGCAGCGCGCCGACCAGGGCGCCCTTCGACGGGAAGTAGCGGTAGAACGCGTCGTTCGACAGGCCGGCCGCCGCCACGATGTCGGAGACCCGCGGGCTGGCCGAGGTGCCGCACCGCACCATCACCTCGAGCCCGGCCCGCATCAGCCGGCGGACCTCCTCCTCGTAGGTCAGCCCCCGCTGGGACAGCGCCCGCTGGACGACGCGCTCCAGCACGTCGTCGGTCCCGCCGTGTCCGTCGTCCGCCATGCGCCCCAGTCTCGCAGAATGATGTTCTTGACAGCAAGAACGGCGTGCGGGAACGTCCGAACGGCAGTCGTCACCGAGGACGAGAGGGGCCTTCCGCCCATGTGGGACTTCGAGACCGAGCCCGGGTACCAGGAGAAGCTGGACTGGGCGGCGCGGTTCGTCCGGGAGGAGGTCGAGCCGCTCGACCTGGCCTTCCCGATGGGGATGTTCAACCCGCTGACCGGGCGCGCGAAGGAGGTCGTCGAGCCGCTCAAGGAGCAGGTTCGCGCCCAGGGGCTGTGGGCAACGCACCTGACTCCGGAACTGGGCGGGCAGGGTTTCGGGCAGCTGAAGCTGGCGCTGCTCGACGAGATCCTCGGCCGCTCGTCGTGGGCGCCGATCGTGTTCGGCACGCAGGCGCCCGACACCGGCAACGCCGAGATCCTGGCGCATTACGGCACTGAGGAGCAGAAGCAGCGCTACCTGCAGCCGCTGCTGAACGGCGAGATCTTCTCCTGCTACGCGATGACCGAGCCCGAGGGCGGCTCCGACCCCAAGCAGTTCACGACCCACGCGCGGCGGGACGGCGACGGCTGGGTGCTCGACGGCGCGAAGTACTACGCGTCCAACGCGAAGACGGCGACCTTCTTCATCGTCATGGCGAAGACCGACCTCGACGCCGACCCGTACGAGAGCATGACGATGTTCCTGGTGCCGGCCGACACCCCCGGCATCCGCATCGCCCGCAACGTCGCGCTGGCCTTCGACACCGAGGACGAGGCACTGCACGCCGACCTGCGGTTCACCGACGTGCGGCTGCCGGCCGACGCCGTCCTCGGCGGCGAGGGCCAGGCCTTCGCCATCGCGCAGACCCGCCTCGGCGGCGGCCGCATCCACCACGCGATGCGCACCATCGGCCAGGCCCAGCGGGCGCTGGACATGCTGTGCGAGCGGGCGATCAGCCGGCGCACCCAGGGCACCCTGCTGGCCGACAAGCAGTTCGTGCAGGGCTACATCGCCGACTCCTGGGCGCAGCTGGAGATGTTCCGGCTGCTGGTGCTCCAGACGGCCTGGAAGATCGACAGGTACAAGGACTACCGGAAGGTGCGCAAGGACATCGCCGCCTGCAAGGCCGTGATGCCGCGGATCTACCACGACATCACCCAGCGGGCGCTGCACCTGCACGGGGCGCTGGGCGTCAGCGCCGACATGCCGCTGGCCCGGATGATGTTCGGCGCCGAGGTCATGGCCGTGGTCGACGGGCCGACCGAGGTGCACCAGGTCACCGTCGCCCGCCAGGTGCTGCGCGGCTACACCCCGGTGACCGACGGCGTGCCCAGCGAGTTCGTCCCGAAGAGGACCGCCGCGGCGCTGGCCAAGTACGGGATGACCGCTCCCGAGCCGCAGCCGGCCGAGCCGTTCCCCGGCACCGTCGGGTACGCCGCCGGCGTCGGGCCCGACGGCGTCACGCCCGAGGCGGTGCAGCCCGACGCCGAGCTCGTGGCGGCGCGGCCGTGACCGCGACGGCGCGGGAGAGCGGCCTGGACGTCGGCCGGCTCACCGCCTGGCTGGACGCGCAGGAGCTGGGCGGCGCGGGGCCGGTGGAGATCCGGTTCCTCTCCGGCGGCGCGCAGAACGAGATCTTCGAGGTCCGCCGCGGCGACCTCCACGCGGCGCTGCGGATGCCGCCGGCCTCGGCCCCGGCCTCCCGCGACGAGGGGATCCTCCGCGAGTGGCGGATCATCGAGGCGCTGGACGGCACCGCGGTCCCGCACACGCCGGCCGTCGCGCTGTGCGACGACGCGTCCGTGCTGGGCCGGCCGTTCTACCTGATGGGCTTCGTCGACGGCTGGTCCCCGATGCAGCTGACCGACAAGCGGTGGCCGGCACCGTTCGACTCCGACGGGGAGGCCCGCCGCGGGCTGGCCCTCGAGCTGGTCGGCGGCATCGTGTCCATGTCCCGGCTGGACTGGCGCGCGGCCGGGCTGGAGGGCCTGGGCCGGCCCGACGGCTTCCACGAACGCCAGGTCGACCGGTGGACGACGTTCTTCTCCCGGATCGACGGCGCCCGGCAGCTGCCCGGCTACGGCGAGACGGCGGCCTGGCTGCGGGCGCACAAGCCGCTGGACTTCGTCCCCGGGCTGATGCACGGCGACTACCAGTTCGCCAACGTGATGTTCCGGGACGGCGCCCCCGCCCGGCTCGCCGCGATCATCGACTGGGAGATGGGGACGATCGGCGACCCCAAGCTCGACCTCGCGCTGGTCGCCGGCGGGTGGCCGGAGGACCCCGACGCCGGCGGCGGCTACGTCGACACCCGCGGCATGCCCACCCGCGACCAGCTGCTGGAGCACTTCGCGCGCGAGGCAGGCCGGCAGGTCGACGACATGGACTACTACTACGTCCTGATCAAGTTCAAGCACGCCATCGTGCTCGAGCAGGGCTTCCAGCGGGCCACCCCCGGCTCGCCGCGGGAGCACTTCGGCCCGATCGCCCTGTCGATGATGGCCGACGCCGCCGAGCTCGCCGCGACCAGCGACTACCGCGGCTGACCGGCGTGGGCCACGCCGACGAGCTGTTCGACCTCACCGGCCGGGTCGCGCTGGTCACCGGCGGCAGCCGGGGGCTGGGCCGGGAGATGGTGCGGGGGCTGGCCCGGTGCGGCGCCGACGTCGTCGTCGCCAGCCGTGACCTGGCCGCCTGCGAGGCGGTGGCGGAGGAGGTCGAGGCGACCACCGGCCGGTCCGCCCTGCCGTACGCGGTGCACGCCGGCCGGTGGGACCAGATCCCGGGGCTGGTCGACGCCGCCTACGAGCGGTTCGGCCGGGTCGACGTCCTGGTGAACAACGCCGGGACGTCGCCGGTGTACGACTCGCTGACCGACGTCACCGAGAAGCTGTTCGACGTCGTGCTGAACCTCAACCTCAAGGGGCCGTTCCGGCTGACGGCGCTGGTGGGGGAGCGGATGGTCGCCGCCGGGCGCGGGTCGGTCGTCAACGTGAGCTCCACCGGGTCGATCCGCCCGAACCCCGCCATCGCGCCCTACGCGGCGGCCAAGGCGGGGCTCAACTCGCTCACCGAGTCCTTCGCGCAGGCGCTCGGGCCGACGGTGCGGGTCAACACGCTGATGGCCGGGCCGCACGCCACCGACGCGCACCCCGAGTGGGCGGCGCACACCGGCACCGGCGACGGCATCTTCCCGAGCCACGCGCTCCAGCGGGCCGGGCGGCCGGCCGAGGTCGTCGGCGCGCTGCTGTACCTGGCGTCGGACGCCTCCAGCTACACGACCGGCGCGACCCTGCGGGTCGACGGCGGGATCCCCTGACAGGAGCGGCACGGATGGAACGGCTCGAGGGACGGACGGCGGTCGTCACGGGCGCGGCGAGCGGCATCGGCCTGGCGGTCAGCGCGGCACTCGCCGCCGAGGGGGCGCGGGTGGTCATGGCCGACCTGGACGCCGACGGCGCGCGCGAGCAGGCCGAACGGCTCGCCGCCGGTGGGGCGCAGGTGCACGCCACCGGCGTCGACGTCACGGACCCGGACGACGTCGAGCGGGTGGCCGCCGAGGCGGTCGAGCGGTTCGGCGGCCTGCACGTCGCGGTCAACAACGCCGGCATCGTCAATCGCGGCCGGTCGTGGGAGCTGCCCCTCGCGGAGTGGCACCGCGTGCTGGACGTGGACCTGTGGGGCGCCGTCCACGGGGTGCGGGCCTTCGTGCCGCCGATCCTGGCCACCGGCGAGGAGGGGCACGTGGTGTTCACCGGCTCGATGGCGACCGTGGCGCCGCTCGCGGAGCTGGGCCCCTACTCGGTTGCCAAGCACGGGCTGCTGGGGCTGGCCGACGTCCTGCGCGCCGAGCTGGAGGGGATCGGCGCGCCGGTGGGTGTGAGCCTGGTGATGCCCGGCGCCATCCGGACCGGCATGAACCCCTACGGCACGGTCACCGCCGAGCAGGTGGCGGCCAACGTGGTCGACGGCATCCGGCGCCGCCGCGCGTACGTCTTCACCGACGACCACTCGACCCAGGAGGTGGCCGCCCGGCTGGGCGCGATCGTCGCGGCACGGGCCGACGTCGTCGGCTGACCCCCTCAGCTGCCGCCGGGCACGTTGGCCGGGTCCCCGGACGGGTCCCGCGACGGGCCACCGGCCGGCCGCAGCAGCGGGCCGGGCGCACCCTCACCGCGGCCCAGGGCCTCGACGAACCGGCGCAGCACGTCGTCGCCGGCGTGCTCGGGGGTCCAGCCCAGCTGGGTGCGGGCGCGGGTGGTGTCCAGCGCCGGCGCGCCCAGGCCCAGGTCCAGCCACCCGGGCTCGGTGGGCACCAGGTGGGCGGCGTGCGCGGCGGTCAGCCCGGCCCGCAGCACGAACGCGGGCACCGGGATCCGCCGGGTCCCCAGCGCCCGGGCGAGCCCGTCGGCGTCCAGCGTCGGCTCGGCGGCCAGGTTGAACGGCCCCGGCGCCCGGCGGTCGAGCATGCGGACGACGGCGTCGGCGACGTCGTCGGCGTGCACGAACCCGACCCGCAGCGCGGGCAGCGGCAGCGGCAGGGCCTGCGCGACGGACCCGGGCAGCGCCCGCGCCGCGGCGTAGACCAGCGGCCCGAGGAAGTAGCGGCCGATCTCGCTGGCGGCCTCGGGCTGGAGCACCAGCGTCGGGCGGACGACGGTCAGCGTCGTCTCCGGCCGGTGGCCGAGCACCTGGCGGACGACGCGCTCGGCCGAGCTCTTGTCCCGGCTGTACTGGGAGCTGGGGATGCCGGTGACCGGCCAGTCCTCCCGCACCTGCTGGTCCCGGGCGCCGGCGGCGTAGGCGCCGAGCGAGGACATGTGGACGAAGTGGGTCACGCCGGTCCGGGCGGCCGCGCGCGCGACCCGGTAGGTGCCGTCGACGTTGACCGCGTGCAGCCGCTCGGGGTGCCGGCCCGGCTGCAGCGCCCAGGCCAGGTGCACGACGGCGTCCACGCCATCGAGCGCCCGCTGGACGTCGTCCTCGCTCGACTGCTCGCCCAGGTCGACCAGGTGCCAGTCGACCCCGGTGTAGGGCGCGGTCTCGGGCGGGCGGCGGCGGGCGAGCCCCCGCACCTCGGCGATGCCGTGCGCGGGGTCGGTCAGCCGACGCAGCAGCGCCGTCCCGACGTTGCCGCTGGCGCCGGTGACGGCGACCCTGAGGCCCTGCAGGTGTCCGGGGGAGAGGTCGGCCATGGGCTGCCGCTACCCGGGAGGACCGGCGCCCACCCCTCCGCCGAGCGTGAGCCCGCGCTCGGCCAGGGCCTCCCGGAGCAGCCGGATCGCCTTCGGGCCGACGCCGTGCAGCGCCGCCAGCTCCCGCTCCGGCACCCCGGCGAGCTGGTCGAGCCGGGAGTAGCCGGCGTGCAGCAGCGCGCCGGTCGCCGGCCGGCCGATGCCGCGCGGGAGGTCGTGCTCGGGCGTCTCTGGCATGCCGGCCACGCTATGCCCGGCCGGCGGGCACCGGCGCCTCCCCGGCCCCGTCCCGGTCCGGGGCGGCGGTCTCGGGGCGGGGCAGTCGCAGCGACAGCGCCGCGATCGCGACCAGCGGCACGGCGGTCAGCGCGAGGCACCACGGCAGGCCGAGGAGCTCGCCCAGCCGCGGCATGACCAGGCTGCCGGCGATGCCGCCGACCATGAGCGCGACCGACATCGCCGAGACCGTGGTCGACCGCGACCCGGCGCCGACGCGGGTGTGCAGCAGCCGCTGCCGCAGCGGCCAGGCCGCGGCGTTGGCCAGGTAGAACGCGGCGCAGGCGGCCCCGGCGACGGCGACGTGCCTCCCCGTGCCGACCCCGACCACCGCGGCCGCGCAGGCCAGCGCCAGGACCGTGCTCGCCGCTGCCACCGACCCGCGCGCCAGCCGGCCGGCGGCCGGGGCGAGCGTGGCTCCGGCCGCCGCCGCGGCGAACGACACCGCCATGACCGTCCCGAAGACCGCCGTGCCCGCCGCGGGGTCGCCCGCGAGCGCGCCGAAGTGCAGCGGCCCCACCGACTCCAGCGTGGCGAGGACGACCCCGGTGAACAGCGTGATGCCGGCCAGCCGCCGCAGGGTGCCGTCGCGGAGGGTGCCGGCCACGGTGTCCCGGACGAGGACGGGCACGCCGGCCACGCCCGGGCGCACCCTCGGCCCGGCCGATCCGGACGGGCGGGGGAGCGGGACGACGAGCAGCAGGACCGCGGTGAGGTGGACCGCGACCAGGCCCGCGGCGAGGACGAACGGCACCGCCAGCGCGTCGCCGTCGCCGCCCCACCGCTGGGCCGCCGCCGGGGTCAGCCCACCGAGGACGGCGCCGGCCATCAGCCCCACGGCGTTGGCCGCCGAGCCCCGCGCCAGCCCCGGGGTCGGGTCGGCCGCCCGGTCGGCGCGCGCCACCGTGTCGACGAACCAGGACTCCAGCGGGCCGGAGTCCAGCGCCCGGCCGGCGCCCACGAGGCCGGTGGCCAGCGCGAAGCCGGCCAGCGAGCCGGCCGCGGCGAACACCAGGAGACCGGCGCCCTGCAGCACCGCCGAGGCGACGAGCACGGGCCGGGTGCCCAGGGCGTCGGCCAGCCCGCCGGTCGGCAGCTCGAGCACGAGCGCCACGGCGGACCCGACGGCGAACACCACGCCGACGTCGGCGGGGGGCAGTCCGCGGGCGGTGGCGAGCAGTGCCATGCCGGGGAGGGCGATGCCGGTGGGCAGCCAGCGCAGGGTGGTCAGCAGGACGTAGCGCCGGGTCGCCGCCGCGGGGGAGAGGGCGGCGGTCACAGGGGGTACTCCCGCAGCGGGAAGACGTCGAGCAGGACGTGCACCACCGGCTGCCCGGGCTGCTCCTCCTCCGCCCGCCAGCGCGCGAGGACGCCGTTGAGCTCCTCGGCCAGCGCCCGGGCACGGTCGGGGGAGAGCCGCAGCGCCCAGTCGTTGAGCGAGACGGTGCTCCGCTCCTCCTCGTCGAGGTCGTCGTGCTGCCCGGCGAGCGCGGCCAGCACGCGGGCCTGCTGGCGCAGCAGGTGCTGGGTGAACTCGCCGACGACCTCGGCGCCGCCGTCGGTCTCCAGTAGCCGCTCGGAGGCCCAGCGGGTGCTCCGGTGCACCGGCCGCCACCAGCGCTCCCGCCCGTCGTCGCCCGCGACCTCCTCGACCAGGCCGAACCCGGCCAGCTGGCGCAGGTGGTAGCTGGTCGCTCCGCTGCTCTCGCCGAGCCGCCGGCCGAGCCGGGTCGCCGTGGACGGGCCCTCGAGCCGCAGCAGCGACAGCAGCCCGGCCCGCAGCGGGTGGGCCAGCGCCCGCAGGACCCGCGGGTCGGAGACGTCGACGGCCGGCTGGGGCGCGGGTGGGTCGGGGCGGTCGTCGGTCACGTGCCGACCGTAGGACCGCAAAGAGGACTTTGCAAAGATCTCTCTGCGATCAGGTCGCGGCGTCCTCCAGGGTGCGGCCGCGCTGCTCGGGCAGCCGGAGCGACGCGGCCGCGGCGAGCAGGAAGAACGCCGCGAACACGCCGAAGACCAGCCCCTCGCCGCCGGCGTCCAGCAGCGGCGGGACGCTCAGCGGCGCGAGGATCGAGGCGATCCGGCCGAACCCGGCCGCGGCGCCGGCGCCGGTCCCGCGCAGCGCGGTCGGGTAGACCTCCGGGGTCACCGCGTAGACGGCACCCCAGGCGCCGAGGTTGAAGAACGACAGCGTCATGCCGAAGACCAGGACGGTGGCCGTGCTGTCGGCGACGGCGAACAGGCCCGCGCCCAGTGCCGAGCCGGCGAGGAACACCGCCAGCGTCGGCCGCCGTCCCCACGTCTCCACCAGCACGGCGGAGACCGCGTAGCCCGGCAGCTGGGCGAGGGTGATCAGCAGCGTGTAGCCGAAGGACTGCACCAGGGAGAGCCCCGAGGCGACCAGCAGCGTGGGCAGCCAGATGAAGGCGCCGTAGTAAGCGAAGTTGATGCCGAACCACACGGTCCACAGCGCCGCGGTCCGCGTGCGGTGGGCGGCGTCCCACAGCCGCCCGCGCTCGGCCGGTGCGACCGGCTGCCCCTCGGCGCGCTCGGGTGCCGGCGGCGGGGAGGCCACCCCGGCGGCCCGCTCGAACCGCTGGACGGCGGCCTCGGCCTCCGCTGTCCGCCCGCGCAGCTCCAGGAACCGCACCGACTCCGGCAGCCCCCGCCGGACGACGACGGCGTAGACCGCCGGCGCCGCGCCCAGCAGCAGCGCCCACCGCCAGCCGTCGGCGCTGCGCGGGACGACGAAGTAGCCGATCAGCGCGGCGAGCAGCCAGCCGACGGCCCAGAACGCCTCGAGCGCGACCACGATCCGCCCGCGCAGCCGGGCCGGCGCGAACTCGCTGACCAGCGTCGAGGCCACGGGCAGCTCGGCGCCCAGGCCCAGCCCGATGAGGAAGCGGAACACCAGCAGCGCCCCGACCGACCACGAGAGCGCGGCCGCGCCGGTGGCCAGCCCGAACACCAGCAGGGTCAGGGCGAACACCTGCCGGCGGCCGAAGCGGTCGGCCAGCAGGCCGCCGAGCGTGGCGCCCAGCGCCATCCCGACGAAGCCGATGGAGCCGATCCACGACAACTCCGTGGAGCTCAGCGACCACTCCTCGCGGAGGGCGGCCATCACGAAGGAGATGAGCCCGACGTCCATGGCGTCCAGGGCCCAGCCGATCCCCGAGCCGCCGACCAGCCGGCCGTGCTCGCGGGTGAACGGGAGCCGGTCGAGACGCTGCGACCGGGTCGGCGTCGTGGTCGGCGCGTGCGTGGTCACGGGGGCCCGCCTACCCGGGCGGGCGCCCCGTCACGCGGTGGGTCAGCCGTCCCCGTCGTCGTCCGGGCCGTCGGTGGCGTCCTCGACGCCCTCCTCGACCTCCTGCTCGGCGTCGTCGACGCCCTCCTCGATGTTCTGCTCGACGTCGTCGTCGACCACGTCCTCACCGCAGGCGGCGACGGAGAAGGCGGAGGCGGCGATGAAGAGGCCGGCCGCGGCGGTGCGCCAGCGGCGGGCGGGACTGGTCGTGGACACGGGGACTCCCGGGGGCTCTCGGCGACGAGGTCCGTCCTGGGATGCCCGGGGAGGGTGGCGCTCATGCCCGGCCGCTGCGGCGGGTGCTCGGGCGGTGGACAGGAAGTAACGATCCGGTAACCTCCGACGGGGTCCTTGGTCCCTACCGTGGGTCCTCCCGCCGTCCGCGTCCCCCCGGAGTCTCCATGTCGCAGAGCGAGCCGCCGGCCTCCTCCACCACCGTGGCGCCTCCGGTCGTCGACCCCTCCGCCCACGCCGTCGGGATGCTCGCCTTCGGCGCCGCCGGCATGCGGGTGGTCCGCCGCTGGGTGCAGCAGGCGCCGCCGAGCACGCCGGTCACCTGGGCCGCGGCCCAGCGCGCCGACGCCGTGAGCCTCGCCGAGCTCGAGCGCATGGTGCGGGGGGCGCCCGCCGGCTGGGGGTTGATGCTGGCCGGCCCGGCGGACGACGTCCGCGCCGCCCGCGACGCCGCGCTCCGGCTGGGGATGACCGACGCCGAGATCCGCGTGGCGCTCACCGGAACCGACCTCCGGCGCGTGTGGTGCCCGCACTGCACCGCCACCACCGAGACCGACGTCCTGCCCGGCGACACGCTGCACTGCGGAGGGTGCACCGTGCCGCTGCGGGTGCCGGCGTCGTCCTCCCGCGTGGGAGGCGCCCACGTGGGCGTCGCCGCGGAGCCCGGCGCCCCCACGCACCACGTCGCCTGACCGCGGGGGAGGTCCGTGGGCGTCGCGCCCACCGGCCTCCTCCGCGCGGGTCAGCGGCGCCAGTCGCGCACGTGCGCGGGCAACTCGATCCCGGCGGTGAGGTCGGGCGCCGGCTGCGGCGTCCCGGGCACGGTGCGCAGAGGCAGCACGCCGGCCCAGTGCGGCAGGTCCAGGTCCTCGTCGTCGTCGGACGGCGGGCCGGTGCGGACCTTCACCGACACCTCCTCCAGCGGCAGCACCAGCACGGTGGTCGCCGCCAGCTCCCGCTTGTCCGGCCCCCGGCTGCCGGCGCTGCGACCCGGCACGACCGCGTCGACGAGCGCCTCCAGCGCGGCGGACTTCTCCGTCGCGTCGGTGACCACGGTCGCGGTGCCGTGCGCGACCACCGAGCGGTAGTTGACCGAGTGGTGGAACGCCGAGCGGGCCAGCACCAGCCCGTCGACGAGGGTGACCGTCACGCAGACGTCCAGCCCGGCGGAGGCGGCCCCGCGCAGCGCCCGCGCCCCGGTCGAGCCGTGCAGGTACAGCCGGTCCCCGACGCGGGCGTGCAGCTGCGGCAGGACGACGGGCCGGCCGTCGACGACGAACCCGACGTGGCAGACCACCGCCTCGTCCAGGACGGCGTGCACGGTGGCGCGGTCGTAGCCGATGCGCTCGCGGAGTCGGGTGGGCGTCGTGAGGGGAGTCGCGGGGAAGGTCACGCGCTCCATCTTGCGGAGTCGGTCGAGCGCCTTTTCCCGGTGACGGAGCCCGCGCTCGGGCGGCTCCGCTCAGCGCTCCGTGCGGATGTGCGCGACGACGAGCTCGGCGGTGCGCTCGGCGGCGAGCTCGGGGATCCAGTGCGTCACGCCCTCGAGCACCTCGAGCCGGTAGGGGCCGGTGACGTGCTGCCGGGTCGCCTCGGTGGCGGCGCGGCCGAGGAAGGCGTCCTCCGTGCTCCACACGTGCAGCGTCGGCACGCCCACCCGGCCGACGGCGTCCCGGACGCCGAAGGGCAGCGCGCGGTACCAGTTGAGCGCCGCGGTCAGCGCCCCCGGCTCGCGCATCCGCTGCACGTAGTGGTCGACCGCCTGCTCGGGCAGCCCGCCGCGCTGGAGCATCCGGCGCAGGGCCGCGCCGCCGCCGGCGAGGACCAGCCGCTCGGGGACCACGGGCAGCTGGAACAGCGCCATGTAGTACGACCGCAGCCCCTGGTCGCTGGTCACCAGCGCCTTCGCCATCGCGGCGGGATGGGGCACCGACAGCGCGGTCAGGGTCCGCACCCGCTCGGGGTACCAGGCCCCCAGCGCCCAGCCGACGATCCCGCCCCAGTCGTGGCCGACGACGTGCGCCGCCTCCAGCCCGGCCGCGTCGAGCAGGGCCAGCACGTCCTGCGCGGTCTCCCGCAGGCGGTAGGCGGCCCGGCCGGTCGGGCGGGCGCCGGGGGAGTAGCCGCGCTGGTCGGGGGCGAGCGTGCGCAGCCCGGCCCCGTGCAGCACCGGCGCCATCCGGTCGTAGGCGGTGCGGTCCTGCGGGAACCCGTGCAGCAGGACCACCGGCTCGCCGTCGGCCGGTCCGGCGTCCCGGACGTCGAACTCCATGCCCTCGCGGCGGAAGCTGTCCATGCCCGAACACTGCCCGACCCCGGCGGTCCCGGCACGCCGGGGTCGTGGCCGGTGACGGGCCCGGGGTTCCCCGGCGGACGCGCCCGGTCCGGCTCCGCGCGGCTCAGGTGGCTCTGGCCGCGGCGTCGTCCCGGAGGGAGGACACTGTGGTCGTGAGCGAGGAGCTGATCGTGCTGGTCGACGACGACGGGACGGCGATCGGCACCCTGCCCAAGCCGCTGGTGCACCACGGGGAGACGCCGCTGCACCGGGCGTTCTCCGCCTACCTCTTCTCCGACGACGGCCGGCTGCTGGTGACCCGCCGGGCCGACGGGAAGCAGACCTTCCCCGGCATGTGGACCAACACCGTGTGCGGCCACCCCGGTCCCGGCGAGGACGACGCCGCCGCGATCGCCCGCCGTGCCGCGTTCGAGCTCGGGCTCGGTGTGGCCGACCTGCGCCCCGCCCTGCCCGGGTACCGGTACCGCGCCGAGTTCCGCGGCGTCGTGGAGAACGAGGTCTGCCCGGTCTACCTCGGCCGCTTCGCCGGCGACCCGGCGCCCGACCCGAGCGAGGTCGGCGCCTGGGAGCTGCTGGACTGGACGGCGTTCCGCGCCCGGCAGGAGAGCGAGGGCGACGCCTGGTCGCCGTGGTGCCGTGAGCAGGCGCGGCTGATCGAGGCCGCGGGTCTGGCCCCCGCCGCCTGACCGAGCCTGACCGCAGACTTTCGCGCGCGAAGCGCTCCCGACCCGAGGGGACTTTCGCGCGCGAAGTGCTCCCTGCCGGCGGGGGCGTGACCGGGAGCTGACGGCCCGTGGCGGGCACGCGGGCGCCGGGGTGTCGCTGGCCGGGACGCGCGCGGCGCCCCTCCTAGCGTCCCGCCGCGTGGAGCGCCGCCGATTCGTCCTGTTGCTGGCCGCCGGTGTGCTCGGTGCCGCGGTCGGCCGAGGTACCGCCGGGCTGGTCGAGGAGCCGCGCGAGGTCGTGGCCCGCGGCCGGCTGGTGGCGCCGGCCGCAGCCACGCCCACCCAGCCGCCGGGGACGCTGCCGCCGCCGCTCGGCGTCGTCGACCGGCTGCCCGGGGAGGGCACGCGGATCGCGCTCACCATCGACGACGGGACCAACTCGGCGGTGGTGGGCGCCTTCACGGAGCTGGCCGCCGAGACCGGGCTGCGGCTGACCTTCTTCCCCAACGGCTGCTACCGCTCCTGGACCGACAACGCCCGCGCGCTGGCCCCGCTGGTCGAGTCCGGCCAGGTGGCCATGGGCAACCACACCTGGTCCCACCCGGACCTGCGCACCCTCGACGACGCGGCGGTCGCCGAGGAGATCACCCGCAACCGCCGGTTCCTGGCCGACACCTTCGGCGCGGGCGGGACGCCGTTCTTCCGGCCGCCCTACGGCAGCCGCGACGCGCGCGTCGACCGGATCGCCGCCGACTGCGGCCACCCCACCGTCGCCATGTGGGAGGGCACCCTCGAGGACCACCGCGTCCTGACCGCCGGCGAGCTGATGGCCGCGGCCCGGCGGTGGTTCGCCGCCGAGTCGATCGTCATCGGCCACGCCAACCACGCCACGGTCACCACCGTGTTCGACCAGCTCACGGCGCTGCTGGCGGAGCGCGCGCTGGAGAGCGTCACGCTCGCCGACGTGTGGGCGCACCCCGCCTGAGCCCCCGACCTGCGCGCCGGTCCGCGATCGGCGAGGCTGGCGGAGCGCCGTGATCTCCCCGGCGCGCACAGGAGAGACGGAGGCGTGGATGGCCGGCAGTGGGTCGTTGGACGGGCGGGTCGCGCTCGTCACCGGAGGTGCCAGCGGACTGGGGCGGGCCACCTGCCTCGCGCTGGCCGAGGCCGGTGCGCACGTGGCCATCGCCGACATCGACGCCGCGGGCAGCGAGCGGACGGCGGAGCTGGTCGGCGAGGCGGGCGGCAAGGCCGACGTCGTCGCCCTGGACGTCACCGACGACGCCAGCCGCAAGGCGGTGGTCGCGCAGCTGTTCGAGCAGCACGGCGACGCCTTCGACGTCCTCGCCAACGTCGCCGGCATCGACCGGCCGGGGTACGTCACCGACATCGACCTGGCCGACTACCAGCGCGTGCAGGCGGTCAACTGCGAGGGCCCGGTCTTCCTCACCAGCGAGTTCATGAAGCGGGTGCAGCACCTGCCCGAGGGCCGCACGGCCGACGTCGTGCACGTGGTCAGCCTGTCGGCCATCACCTCCGGCAGCGGCGCGATCGCCTACAACGGCTCGAAGGCCGGCTTCCTCAACGCCACCCGGTGCATCCAGCGCGAGCTGCGGGAGAAGGCGACCCGGGCCGACGACGGCACCGAGCGGCCGTTCCCGTGCCGCGTGCAGGCGGTCATCCCGGCGGCCATGGACACGCCGATGATGGAGCAGTGGGGCATCCCGTCCCACCTGATGATGCCGCCGGCCGCCGTCGCGGAGATGGTGCGCTACCTGGTCACCCTGCACCCCTCGGCGTTCGTGCCGGAGATGCAGATCGTGCCCCGGCTCGAGCCGAACTTCCCGCGCTGAGGAGGCCCGTGATGACCGAGCCGGACCTCCCCGACTCCGGCATGGCCAGCGGCACCGACGCCGGCCAGCCCGGCGAGCACCTCGGCGCCGGCGACCTGCGCCCCGACGAGGAACGGCTGCTGGCCGAGCTGCAGCGGGACGTCGATCCCCACCGTCCGTCCCCCGACGCCGAGCTGCGCGCGGCCGAGGACGAGGCCCCGCTGCCCGCCGACGGCGGTCCGCAGGACGACGGCCTGGACGCGGAGTTCCGCGCCGGGTAGCCGCCCGGGTCCGGGAGGCCGCCGGGCTCAGGCCCGGCGGCCCCCGGCGTCCAGCCGGACGGCGACCAGCGCGACGTCGTCCTCGGCCCCGTCGGGGACCAGCCGGGCGAGGACGTCGTCGCAGACCTCCTCGACCGGGGCGCCGCGCAGTTCCCCGAGCGCCGCGACCAGCTGCTCGACCCCGGTGTCGAACAGCTGGTCGCGGCGCTCGACCAGGCCGTCGGTGTAGAGCAGCAGCGTGGAGCCGTCCTCGAGCACGACCTCGGTGTCGGTCCGCGGTGCGCCGGGGAGGACGCCGAGCAGCAGCCCGGGCCGGCCGCCGTCGAGCAGCCGTCCGGCCCCGTCGGGACCGACCACCACCGGCGGCAGGTGCCCCGCGCTGGACCAGGTGACCGCGACCCGACCGTCGGGGGACGGGGTCAGCCGGGCCACGAGCACGGTGGCCATCGCGCCCAGCCCGAGCCCCTCGATGGCGGCGTCGAGCCGGCCGAGCACGGCGGCCGGGCCGTCGCCGTTGTCGTAGGCGATGCCCCGGAGCAGGCCGCGCAGCTGCGCCATGTCGGCGGCGGCCGCGGTGTCGTGGCCGATGACGTCGCCGATCACCAGCACCGCGGAGCCGTCGGGCTGGGTGAACACGTCGTACCAGTCGCCGCCCACCTGGGCCTCGCGCGTGGCGGGCACGTAGCGGACCGCGACCTGCAGGTCGGGCCGCCGCGGCGGGGCGGTCAGGTGGCTGCGCTGCAGGATCTCGGCGGCGCGCACGATGCTGCGCTGCCGCGCGTAGAGCGCCTCCAGCAGGTGGGTGCGCAGCTCGGTGGCCTCGGTGACCTGCTGCGGCGTCCAGGCCTCGGACCGGTCGCGGACGGTCTCCCGCCACCGCTCGAACGACCTGCGCGGGCTCAGCCGGACCCCGTCGCCCTCGCGCTCGGCGATCGCCTTGTTGTGCGGGTCGCCGCCCCAGTCGATGTGCCGGACGGTCTCCGCGCGGTGCCACAGGAGGTACTGGCCCTCGGGCAGCGGGATGACGAGGACGCCGACCACGTCGTCCGGCACGTCGAGCTCCGGGGCGAGCCGGCGGAGGCCGTCGGTGGCGACGACGTCCTCCCCGCGCTCGGCGGCCCACGCGGCGATCCGGGCGGCGAGCCCGTCGGGCAGGCCCGCGCCGCGCGCGCCGGCGGTGCGCTGCAGGCACACGCTCACGCCGTCGGCGGGCAGCAGGTCCAGCAGGCTGGGGGAGCCGAGGAGGGTGTCGGTGAGCGCGCGGTCCTCGTCGAGCGTGGCGGCGGTGAGCCAGGCCAGCGTGGAGCGCACCTGCAGGGCCCGGTGCACCTCCTCCTCGGACTGGCGGTCCACCAGGCGCAGCGACAGGGTCGACCCGAGGAACTCCGCGGCCGCCCGGGTGGCGAAGGGCGGCGCGTGCGGGCCCGCGTAGTGGTGGCAGGCGATGAGGCCCCACAGCTGGTCGTCGCGCAGCAGCGAGATCGACATCGACGCCCGCACGCCCATGTTGTGCAGGTACTCGACGTGGACGGGGGAGACGCTGCGCAGCGTCGAGTAGGTGAGGTCCAGCGGTTCCCCGGTGGCGGGGTGGGCGACCGGCTCGATCGGCGACGGCGCGTAGTCGACGTCGGAGATCAGCCGGATCCAGTTCTTCTCGTACAGCGCCCGGGCCTGGGCCGGGATGTCCGACGCCGGGTAGTGCAGGCCCAGGAACGGGTTGAGCTCCGGCGCCTTGGCCTCGGCCACGACCTCGCCGTTGTAGTCGGCGTCGTAGCGGTAGACCATCACGCGGTCGAAGCCGGTCAGGGACCGGACGGCACGCGCGGTGATGTCGTACAGCTCCTGCAGCGACGAGGCGCGGTTGAGCTCGGCGACGGTGCCGCGCACGGCCTGGTAGGTGTTCGGGAACGAGAAGGGGCGCGGCCCGCGGGCGGGCTCCAGCTCGACGACGAGCGCGGTCGCCGCGGGGAGGTCGCCGCCGGGCACGTCCCCCGCGCCGCGCAGCAGGGCCCGGTGCAGGATCGCGTCGACCGGCACGGGCGCGCCGTCGACGTCGAGGGTCAGCTCGACCGGGTTGCGCTCGCGCAGGTCGCCGAAGGCGCTGGCCGACCGGGCGACGGCCTCGGCCGCCGGCACGCCGATCACCTCGCCCAGCGGCCGGCCCAGCGCGTCGTCCCAGGCGACGCCGACCAGGTCGGCGAGGTTGCGCGACGCCTGCCGGACCACCTGGCCCGGCTCGTCGACGGTCAGCAGCACGCCGCGCGGCTGGATGCTGCCGGGCACGTGGATCGGCTCGCGCTCGCAGTTGCTCAGGTCGATCGGCGTGCCGGGCGGGAGGAGCTCCACCTCCCCGTTCACGCGGGCACCCCGGCCGGCTCGCACCAGTCGGCCAGCACGGTGAACGTGGTCCGGGCCGCCCCGACGACGCGGCCGGGGTCCCCGCCGCCGGCCACGTGCGCACGGGTGGCCCGCCGGAAGGCGTGCCACATCGCGCCGGTGTCGTCCCCGTAGGGGCTGAAGGCGCGCAACCGGACCCCGCCGGACAGCTCCGGGAGCGTGGCGAGGTGCCGATCGATGAAGGTTCCGCCGAGCGTCGAGCCCTCGAGGACGTACATCCGGCCGAGGGCCTCGTCGGTGTCGGCGACGGGGGGCAGCTGCGGGGCGGCCGGGGAGCCGGCGGCCGGCGAGCCGAGGACGGCGAGGTCGGCGGCGAACAGGCCCGCGCGGCGGCGCCGGTCCCACTGCAGCTCCGCCGCGGCGGCGGGCTCGCGGGCGGCCCAGGCGTCCAGGCCGGCCTCGGCGGCGGTCCAGAACCCGTGCATGAGGTCGAGGACGGCGGCGAGGCGCCGTCGCGTCAGGGCCGGGTCCATCAGGCCGAGGGTCTCCTCGACCCGTTCGTGCTCCGCGGCCGTGGCTGACCGCAGCACCCTGAGGACGTCGGCGTCGCCCTCGGTGTCTCGAGGCAACGCCTCTCCTCCCAGTTGTCCTCCGAGGGTAGGTCACGCTCGGCCGGGGGGCGCGTCGGTGGGGCGCAACCGGTCGCACGGGGCAACCGGTCCAGGGGAGGACGGCGCGGCGCAGGGAGGCGTGCACGAGCGGGCTGGTGTCGCCGTCGGCCACGTCGAGGCCGGTCAGCGCGGCGATCCGGCCGAGGCGGTGGTACAGCGTCTGCCGGTGGAGGCCGGCAGGCCGGAGTCCGGGTCCTCCAGCGTGGCCGGCGCGCCGAGCACCGCGGCGACCCGGTCCACGAGCTCCTGCGGGTCGTCGCGCACTGGCCGAGTGCACGAGACCGGGCTGCGGTCCCCGCACGTCAGTCGCTGGCCCGGTCCCGGGCGCCGCCCTAGCGTCGACGGCGTCGGAAACGCCCGCCGGAGGTGCCCGTGCCCAGTACGAAGGCCGCCCTGCTCGCCGCCTCCCGCCGGCCGGCGCTGCGCCGGGCCCTCGTCGGCGTGCCCGCCACCCGCCGGGTGGTCGACCGCTTCGTGGCCGGGGAGACGCTGGACGACGCGCTGGCCGCCGTCCGGAGGCTCACCGGGTCGGGCATCGCCGTCACCCTCGACCACCTCGGCGAGGACGTGACGGACCGCGACCTCGCCCGCCGCTCCCGCGACGCCTACCTGGCCGCCCTCGACGGGCTGGCCCCGCTCGGTCTCGGCGCCCGGGCGGAGGTCTCGGTGAAGCTCTCGGCCTTCGGCCAGGCGCTGCCCGGCGGCGAGGACCTGGCGCTGGAGCTGGTCCCGCCGGTGGTCGAGGCGGCGACGGCGATCGGCACGACGGTCACGCTCGACATGGAGGAGTCGTCGACGGTCGACTCGACGCTGCGGGTGCTCACCGAGCTGCGCCGGGAGCACCCGGGCACCGGGGCGGTCCTGCAGGCGGCGTTGTTCCGCACCGAGGACGACGTCGCCGCCCTCGCCGTCCCCGGGTCGCGGGTGCGCCTGGTCAAGGGCGCCTACGACGAGCCCCCGTCGGTCGCGCACGTCGGGAAGGACGACGTCGACGCCGCCTACGCCCGCTGCCTCGGCGTCCTCATGCGCGGCGGCGGGTACCCGATGGTCGGCAGCCACGACCCGCGGATGGTGGCCCTCGCCCAGCGGCTCGCGGCGGAGTACGGGCGCGCCGCGGACTCGTGGGAGGTGCAGATGCTCTACGGCATCCGCTCCGCCGAGCAGGCCCGGCTGGCCGCCGCCGGCGTCCGGGTGCGCGCCTACGTCCCGTACGGCGCCGACTGGTACGGCTACCTCGTGCGCCGCCTGGCCGAGCGGCCGGCCAACCTCCGCTTCTTCCTGCGCTCCCTCGTCAGCACCTCCTGAGGAACCCCCCGAGAGAGAAGGCCCCCATGGACGGCACCACCCGCGTCCCCCCGCCGCGCAACGAGCCCGTGCTCGGCTACGCCCCCGGCTCGCCGGAGCGCGCGGCCCTCGAGCGGCGGCTGGCCGAGCTCGCCGCCGAGCCGCTCGAGCTGACCGGCACCATCGGCGGCGCCCAGCGCATGGCCGCCGGCGAGCGCTTCGACGTCGTCCAGCCACACCGGCACGCCGCCGTCCTCGGCACCTCGGCGCACGCCACGCACGCCGACGCCGCCGACGCCGTCCGCTGCGCGAAGGAGGCCGCGCCGGCCTGGCGGGACCTGTCGGCCGACGACCGCGCCGCCGTCTTCCTGAAGGCGGCCGACCTGCTCGCCGGGCCGTGGCGGCAGACGCTGAACGCCGCGACGATGCTCGGCCAGAGCAAGACCGCGCAGCAGGCGGAGATCGACAGCGCCTGCGAGCTGGTCGACTTCTGGCGCTACAACGTGCACTTCGCGCGCGAACTGCTCGCCGAGCAGCCGGAGTCGGCGCCGGGCACCTGGAACCGGATCGACCACCGGCCGCTGGAGGGGTTCGTCTACGCGGTCACGCCGTTCAACTTCACCGCGATCGCCGGGAACCTGCCCACCGCTCCGGCGCTGATGGGCAACACGGTGGTGTGGAAGCCGGCGCCCACGCAGCAGTTCGCCGCGCACTTCGTGATGCGGCTGCTGGAGGCCGCCGGGCTGCCGCCCGGCGTGATCAACATGGTGACCGGCGACGGGGTCGCCGTCTCCGAGGTCGTGCTGGCCGACCGCGACCTGGCCGGCATCCACTTCACCGGCTCGACCGCCGTCTTCCAGCACCTGTGGCGGACCGTGGGGGAGAACATCGCCGGCTACCGCGGCTACCCGCGGGTGGTGGGGGAGACCGGGGGCAAGGACTTCGTGGTCGCCCACCCCTCGGCCGACGTCGACGTGCTGCGCACCGCGCTGGTCCGCGGCGCGTTCGAGTACCAGGGGCAGAAGTGCTCGGCGGCCTCGCGCGCCTACGTGCCGCGGTCGGTCTGGGGGCACCTGCGCGACGACCTGGTCGCCACCACCGAGTCCCTGGCCGTGGGCGACGTCACCGACCTGGCCAACTTCATGGGCGCGGTGATCGACCGGCGCTCCTTCGACCGGCTGTCCGGCGTCCTGGACCGCGCCCGGTCCGACGACGCGCTGACCGTCGTCGCCGGCGGCACCTGCGACGACAGCGAGGGCTTCTTCGTCCGGCCGACGATCGTCGAGGGCAGCGACCCCGGGCACGACGTCTTCACCACCGAGTACTTCGGGCCGGTGCTCGCCGTCCACGTCTACGACGACGCCGAGTACGACACGGTGCTCGCCCAGATGGAGTCGGTCGCGCCCTACGCCCTGACCGGTGCGGTGATCGCGCAGGACCGGGCCGCGATCGCGCACGCCGAGCGGTTCCTGCGCTTCGCCGCCGGGAACTTCTACGTCAACGACAAGCCGACCGGCGCGGTCGTCGGCCAGCAGCCGTTCGGCGGCGGGCGGGCGTCGGGCACGAACGACAAAGCCGGCGCCGCGCAGAACCTGCTGCGCTGGACCAGCACGCGGGTGGTCAAGGAGACCTTCGTGCCGCCGACCGACCACCGCTACCCGCACATGGGGTGAGTGGAGTCGCTCGAGTGCGGGAACCGCACTCGAGC
>NZ_JBJGZX010000010.1:0-150719 GCF_054050735.1 Blastococcus sp. SYSU D00813 | reverse complement strand
AGTGAGTAAGTTGAGCTCTAGTGGAGCTCGGTCGGTTCCGGTGAGGGGGGCCTGCGCCCGCCCCCCCCCCCCCCCCCCCCCCCCCCCCCCCCCCCCCCCCCCCCCCCCCCCCCCCCCCGCGGCGGGGCTGCGTGGAGGCCAGCGTCGGGGCGTTCGTCTGCGACTTCGTGCAGCGCCACCTGATCCAGGAGCTGGGGCTCACCCAGGAGCAGCTGGACAACGGCGGCTACGTGATCCAGACGACGCTGGACCCCGAGCTGCAGCGCGCGGGGGACGCCGCCGTCCTGGCCACCCTGCCGATGGGCGACCCGCTGGCGGCGATGTTCACGGCCGTCGAGCCCGGCACCGGGCACCTGCTCGCGATGAGCGTCAACCGCGTCTTCGGCTACGACCAGAACGACCCGGCGCAGGAGTCCTACAACCTCAACGTGGCGCCCAGCCAGGGCTCCGGCTCCACCTACAAGGTGTTCGTGGCCGCCGCGGCGCTGGCGCGGGGCTACTCGCCGGCCTACACGCTGACGACGTCGAACCCCTACGTCTCGCGCGTCTTCCGCGACGGCAGCGGCCCCTACGACGTCCGCAACGCCGGGAACTACCGGGCCACGCTGGACATGGAGACCGCGCTCTACCAGTCCTCCAACACGTACTTCCTGGCCCTGGAGGACGCCCTCGGCAGCGTCGAGGAGCCGGTGCGGATGGCCGAGGCGATGGGCCTGTTCCAGTTCAGCCCGCCCGAGCTGCCGCAGCAGATCATCGACGACGACCGGGGCTCGTTCACCTTCGGCGCCGAGGCCACCAGCCCGCTGGGGCTGGCCAGCGCCTACTCGACCCTGGCGGCGAGCGGCACGCAGTGCGACGTCGTCCCCGTGACGGCCGTGCTGGACCCGACGGGCGCGCCCGCCCTCGGCGCGGACGGCGAGCCGCTGCCGGTCGGGGACCGGTGCACCCCCGAGGCCATCCCGCCGGGTGTGGCCACGACGCTCAACCAGATGCTGCGCAAGGACGTCGAGCCCGGGTACGGCGGGCAGACCGGCCGCCGCGCCTACGTCCCCGGCCACCAGATCGCCGGCAAGACCGGCACCTCGCAGGACAACTACTCGGTCGCCTTCGTCGGCTACACGCCCGAGGTCACCGCGAGCGTCATGGTGCTCAACCCCAAGCAGAACCAGGACGTCGGCGGGTTCGGCGGCGGCAAGGGCGCCACCATCTGGCACGACGCCATGGCGCCCGTGCTCGAGGCGCGCGGCAGCGGCGAGTTCCCGCCCGCGGACCCGGCCGTCGTCCGCGGCAACACCCGACCGGTGCCCGGCTGCTCCTCGGCCAGTGGCTGCGAGGCCACGCTGCGCCAGGCCGGCTTCGCCACGGCACGGGCCCGGGTGGACAGCGCGCTGGAGGCGGGGTCGTTCGTGGGCACCAGCCCGCCGCGGGGCGGCCGGGCGGTGCCCGGCCAGGTGGTCACCATCCTGATCAGCAACGGTGCCGACCACGTCGAGCCGGCGCCCACGCCTGTCCCGGGTGGCGGCGGGGGCGGGGGCGGGACGACACCGGCGCCGCAACCGCCGTCGGGCCCCTCGCCGGCTCCCCAGCCGCCGCCTCAGCCGGAGCCCGAGCCGGACGAGCCGGACGAGCCGGACGAGCCGGACGACGGTCCCGGCCCCGGCGGCCCGCCCGTCGAGCCGGGGATCCCGCTGCCGCCCGACGACGACTGAGCGCCCCGGCCGGCCGCCAGCCGGGTGTCGAGGGCGCCGGTGAGCAGCCAGCCGCCGAGCAGCACCAGGTGCAGCAGGAACAGCCACAGGGCCAGGGCGACCGCCGCGCCCACCGCGGTGAGGCCGCCGAAGGGCGCGCCCAGGTCCAGCGGCAGGGAGAGGAAGAACGCGAAGCCCTGCAGGAAGCCCGACAGGCAGGCGGCGGTGAACAGCGAGCCGGAGACGAGCGCCGGCCACCGCATCCGCCCGGCCGCGACCACGCGGAACCCCCAGGCCAGCGGCACGGTGAGCACGAACAGCACCGAGTAGTAGCCGAGCGCGAAGCGGGCGATCGCGGCGCCGACGCCGTCCCGGGCGCCCAGGTCGGCCATCCCCTCGGCGGCCAGCAGCAGCGGGAGCAGCAGCAGCGGGGTGGCCACGACCAGGGGCAGGCCGAGGAGCCGGCCGCGCCAGCCGGTCAGGGTGTCGTGCCGCCCGCTGAAGCGCAGCAGCGCCCGGCGCAGCCCCTCGCCGTAGAGCGACAGCGGGAGCAGGGCCAGCACGAAGCCCAGCAGGTCCATGCCCAGGCCGGCGTCCACCAGGTCCACGACGACGCCGCGGGCGCCCAGCTCGGCCGGCAGCACCTCGGTCAGCCGGCCGGTGAGCCGCTCCACCTCCGCCGCGCCGACCGCCAGCCCGGTGAGCCGGACCGCCACGAGCAGCAGGGGTACGACGGCGATCCCGGCGTAGAAGGTCAGCCCGGCGCCGATCAGCGCGAGGTCACGCCCGCGCAGCCGGTCGCGGACGGCGGCCACCAGGAAGCGCAGCTCCGCAGAGACCCGGCCGCGGGTCCACGCGGCCCCCGCGGGCAGCGGGGAGCGTGCGGTGCTCAGCCCTCGGACTCGGTGGTCGCGGTCGGCGGGCCCTCCGTCTCGGCGCAGTCGCCGCTGTTCTCCGCGGTGCCGCACTCCTGTTCGTTGCGGTCGACGTCGGTGTTGCCGCCGCTGTTGCTGCACGCGGTGGTCAGGGACCCGGCGATCGCGAGGACGACGAGCGGGCGGGCCAGTGCCCGTCGGGTGATGCGCATGCCCCGGGAGTGCGCGGGCCGCCGCACCGGCAAACCCCGGCGCGGACGAGGGGCGCGGGCCGGCCGGTGGCCGTGGCAGGCGTCACGCGGGCCCCTCCGGCGTCCTCCGGGCGGGCGCGGAGGCGCCGGGTCGGGGATCCGCGCAGGTCAGGCGGTCGGCGAGCCTGGGCTCCGACCCCTGCGGTGTGTCGGAACGGATCCGGTTGCTCACGGTGAGCGAACGAATTACACGCTGGTGATTGTCACGTGCCCATAACGCCGCTTACGGTCTGTGTGTTCGACGGGGCGCAGCGTCACCGACCTGGGTGACACCCCGCGGACGCCGTCGAGCCGGCCGACCCTCCGGGGGAGGCCGGGCCGGGGACCCACCGCAGTCCTGGGGTGCAGTGCCCGCGGGCCACCGCGTGCACCGGGCGATCTCCCGCCCGAACCCGTCAGCTAACCCGGTAGGCGGCCGTCGGAGAAACGGAGAGCCGCCGGACCATGGCGACCCCTGAGCGTGCCTTCCCCGCGCGCCCGCACCACCGCCGCCGCACCCCCGTCGTCCGCCGGGCCCTCCTGCTGGCCTCCTCGGTCGGCGTCGCCCTCGGTGTGGCGCTGGTCCCGGCCCCCGCGGGCGCCGAGGAGCCGGAGACCGCGGCCGAGGCCGCCGAGCTCATGGCCGCCCGCGGTCACGAGCTCGAGGCGGTGACCGAGCAGTTCAACGAGGCCCGCGAGCACCTCCTCGCCCTGCAGGCCGCCGCCGCCGAGGCCACGACCGCCGCCGACGCGGCCCAGGCGCAGGTCGCCACCGCCCAGCAGCAGGTGCGCGGCGTGGCCCGCAGCGCCTGGACCGGCCAGACCGGCGGGTCGCTGGCGGCGCTGCTGACCAGCGACTCGCCCGAGGAGTTCATCGACCAGGTGAGCATCCTGGGCATGGTGGCCGACCACCAGAGCGGCCTGCTGACCACGGCCGTGGCCGCCGGCGACGCCGCCGTGGCCGCCCGGGCCGCCGCCGACGCCGCGGCCGCCGAGGCGCAGCGGACCTACGACGCCGTCGCCGCGCAGCAGGCCGCGCTCGAGGCCGAGATCGCCGAGTACCGCGCGGACTTCCAGCGCCTGACCGCCGCCGAGCAGCAGGCCACCCTCGCCGCCGCGGCCGCCGCCCACGGCGCGGAGACGACCGCCAGCCGCGACGAGCGGGACCAGCCGGCGGCCTCCGCGCCGTCCCGGCCGATCGTCGCCGGCAGCGGCGCCGCCCAGATCGCCGTCGACACCGCCATGGCGCAGCGCGGCGACCCCTACGTGTGGGCCGCCGGCGGTCCGAACGCCTTCGACTGCTCCGGGCTGACCCAGTTCGCCTTCCGTGCCGCCGGGATCAGCCTGCCGCACTCCAGCCGCATGCAGTCGCAGATGGGCCAGGCGGTGTCCCGCGCCGACCTGCGCCCCGGCGACCTGGTGTTCTTCTACAGCCCGGTCAGCCACGTGGGCATCTACATCGGCAACGGCCAGATGGTGCACGCGCCGACGTCCGGGGACGTCGTCAAGGTGGCCAGCGTCGACTCGATGGGCGGCTACGCGGGCGCCCGCCGCCTCGCCGGCTGATCAAGGGCCTCCCTGTCCCCCACGGCTCGCACGCTCGCCGCGGGCCCCTGCAGGGAGGCCGCCCCGGGCTCCCGGACCGCCTGCAGCAGGCCCCAGACGAAGCGGGCGCGGCGGCCGTCGGGCAGCGCGACCTCCCAGTGCGCCGGCGCCTGCGCGCCGACGTGCGAGGCGCCCGGGACGGCGGCGACGTCGTCGACCACGTGCTGCCAGACCAGCAGCCGGTCGGGCCGGGCGGCCGGGACCCCCGAGCCCGGGCCGCGGACCAGCTGCTCGTCCAGCACCTCGCCGCCGGGGCCGCTGACCACCCGCCAGCGCAGCTGCGGCCACAGCGGCAGCGGCCACTGGCGCAGCTCCAGCTCGAGGTCGCCGTGCCGCCGCGGCACGCAGGTGTCCGGCGGGCCGAGCACCGCCGTCCGCAGCGCCAGGCCGCGGGGCGCACGGGGACTGTGGTGCAGGGCCTGCCACCGGGTGTGCGCCGCGTGCGCCGCGCCGCGGGTCGCCGACAGCCGCGGCAGCGCCTCGGCCACCAGGTCGGGGCGGACGTCGGCCATCCGCCGCAGCAGGACCAGGCAGAACTCCCGCCGCGCCAGTCCCCGCACGCCGCCGACCCTGCCACGCACGTCACAGCACCCGGCGGGGACCCTGCCGCACCGTCGGCCGTTGGAGACGGAGGGCCTGTCGCCGTCGAGAGGGAGCCGATGAACCCGCGCACCGCCGTCCAGCTGTTCCGCGCCGTCGCCGTCGCCGAGGCGCTGACCTGGGTCGGGCTGCTCGCCGGCATGTACGTCAAGTACGTGCCGGAGACCTCCGAGGTGGGCGTGCAGGTGTTCGGGCCGGTGCACGGCGCGGTGTTCGTGCTCTACGTCGCGGTGACCCTGCTGACCGCCCGGGTGCTGCGCTGGTCACCGGGGACGGCGCTGCTGGCGCTGGCCGCCTCCGTCCCGCCGTTCGCCACCGTGGGCTTCGAGGTCTGGGCCCGCCGCACCGGCCGGCTGGACGCGGTCGAGACGGCCTGACCCCGGCGGCTCCGGAGGGGCTGGCCTACGGTCGCCGTCATGTCCGAGCCCGAGCCCGTGCTGCCCTCGACCGCCCGCACCCTGCTGGCGCGGACCGCTCTCGCCCAGCGTGACGGCCGGGCGCCGGGGCTGGTCGCCGGCGTGGTCCGGGACGGTGGGCTGGCCTGGTCGGCCGGCCGCGGCGAGGTGCCCGGCCCGGTCCTGGACACGCAGTACCGGCTCGGCTCGATCAGCAAGACGGTCACCGCGGTCGTCGTGATGCGGCTGCGCGACGAGGGTCGGCTCGGCCTCGACGACCCGCTCGAGCGGCACGTGCCCGGCACGCCGTTCGGGGACCGCACGGTCGGCCAGCTGCTCTCGCACCTCGCCGGCGCGTCGGCGGAGAGCCCGGGCGGCTGGTGGGAGCGCGTACCGGGCGGGTCCCTCGACGAGCTGCGGCTGCGCGAGGAGCACGTGGTGCTCGGCGCCGCCCGCCGGTTCCACTACTCGAACCTCGGCTTCGGCCTGCTCGGCGAGCTCGTCGCCCGGCACCGCGGCCGGTCGTGGGACGACGTCGTCCGCGACGAGGTGCTGGCCCCGCTCGGGATGACCCGGACCACGCCCCGCCCGCAGGCGCCGGCGGCCGCGGGCAGCGCGGTGCACCCGTGGGCCGACGTCGTCCTGCCCGAACCCGAGCACCACGCCGGGGTGATGGCCGCGGCCGGGCAGCTGTGGGCCCCGCTGGGCGACCTGGCCCGCTTCGCCGCCTTCCTGCTCGGCGACACCGGGGACGTGCTGCGCCCGGCGACGCTGGAGGAGATGGGCGTGCCCGCCGGGGTCGACTCCTCGGCGCCGGGCTGGTCGGCCTACGGGCTGGGCCTGCAGGTGATCCGGCTGGACGGGCGCACCTACACCGGCCACGGCGGTTCGATGCCCGGCTTCCTGGCCGGCGTCTTCGTCGACCGGGAGGAGGGCACCGGCGCCGTCACGCTGGCCAACACCACCAGCGGGCTCCCCCTGCTGTGGCCCGGGCTGCTCGCCGACCTGCGCGCCGCCGAGCCGCGGGTGGTGGAGGAGTGGCGGCCGGCGCCGCCGCCGGTCGACCTCGACGTCCTCGGCGTCTGGTTCTGGGGCCCGGCGCCGTACGTGCTGCGGGCCGTGGGCAGCGGCCTGCTGGACCTCGCACCGATGCCCGGCCGTGCGGGACGGGCCAGCCGTTTCGCACCGCGCGAGGACGGCACCTGGGTCGGGCTGGACGGCTACCACGCGGGCGAGACGCTGCGGATCGCGCCGGACCACCTCGACCTGGGGACGTTCGTGTTCACCCGCACGCCCTACGACCCCGAGGCCCCCGTCCCCGGCGGCGTCGACGAGCGCGGATGGCAGGCGAGATGACGCAACGGCCCCGTCCAGGGCGTCTCCGCGAGCTCGCGGGCGGTGAGGAGGACGGGGTCCTCCATCAGGGGCGGTCGAAGGCGTCCATCGTCGACTTGAGCACCGCGCCGTAGACCAGGTGCGGCACGAGGTCGCTGGCCCAGTCGGTCGCCGACCAGGTGCGCGGGTCGGTGATGCCCAGGGCCGTCATCGGCCCGTTGGCGGCCACGAGCACCCCGGTGGTGGTCAGCAGCGTGCCGACCAGCCACTGGGAGCGGAACCCGGCCGCCCGGGCCAACCCGGTGAGCACCCCCACCCCGACGCCGGCCACCAGGCCGGTGAGCGGGCCGAGCCCCTGGACGCGGTTCCGCCGGGTCTCCTCGTCGCCGGGGACCGTCAGGTGCGCCTTCTCGGCCAGCGCCTCCACCGTCCGCTCGGGCGTGGAGCTGCTGCCCCGGCCGCGGACGGCCATGTCCACGTAGGTGACGGCGTTCAGCGCGGTGCTGGCCGCCGCCCCGGCCGCGGCCCCGCGCAGCGCCCAGCCGAGGGGGCTGATGCCCCGGCGGCCCTTGCCGATGGTCCCGATCGGGGTCTGCCTCGCCATGCGCGGGAGGTACCCGGGGCGTTGACCAGCACACCCGTGTGGCGGCCGGCCCGGGCTCGGCCGACCCTGGCGGGGTGGACGACGTCGACCGCGCGCTCGAGGAGCGGATCACCGCGCTGCTCGGCGCTCGTGCGGCCGGCGCCACCATCTGCCCGTCGGAGGCGGCCCGCGCGGTCGACCCCGACGGCTGGCGGGAGCTCATGCCGGCCGCCCGTGCGGCCGCGGGCCGGCTGGCCGCCGCCGGGGAGGTCGAGGTGACCCAGCGCGGGGCGGTCGTCCACGTGGCCACCGCGCGCGGACCGGTGCGGATCCGCCGTCCCCGCTGACGAGGTCTGCACCGTGGTCGCCGTCAGCGGCTGGTGCCGGCGAGTGCGCAGACCTCGTCGAGCGGGAGGCGGGGTCAGCTGCCGGGGGCGGGGCGGCGCAGGTACTCGGCGAGCAGCCGGGCGGCGCGCTCGACGGTGCCGGTGTGCATGACCTCGTAGCCGTGGGTCGACAGCGTGGGCAGCGAGAGCAGCGCCGCCTGGGGCGTCTGCCCGGAGGCCTTGGACAGCGAGGCATCGGAGTCGAACGACTGCCAGACCGCCGTCTGCGGCTCGACGCCGACCTCCCGGCCGAGCGCGACGAGGTGGTCGCAGACCCGCTTGTCGTAGGCCACCGAGTCGTCGGCGTAGGCGACCACCGGGCCGCCGTCCACGGTCACCTGGTACTCCGCCTCGGCGGGCCCGACCTCCACCGCGAGGGTGACCTCCCCGGGCAGGACGCGGCTGGCGTACGTCGCGCCGATGCCGCCCATCTCCTCGCTGGTGCTGGCCACGAGGTACACGTCGGCGGGCGGGCGGCCCCCGTCCTCCCGCAGCAGCGCGGCCGCCCGCACCACCGCCGTGAGCGCGGCGCGGTCGTCGAGGAAGTAGGAGCCGTGGAAGTCGCCGAACCGGGTCAGCCCCCGCCGGTCCGCGTGCAGGCACACGCGGGTGCCCGGGTGCACGCCGGCGGCCGCCAGCTCCTCCGCCGTCCGGCCGGTGAACACGTACACGTGCGACCAGTCCAGCGCCTTGTCGCCCTGGTCGGGCTTGGTCTCCCAGATCCGCGTGCTGTCGGTCGTCGTGTGCTCGGACCCGAGGGTGAGGACGGCGGTGAGGGTCTCGGCGTCCCCGAGGACGGCGACCGGTCCCAGCCCGAAGTTGCCCGGGTACATCACGCCCAGCGAGGTGACCCGCAGCGTGCCGTCGGGCTCCACCCGCTTGACCAGCATCGTCAGCTCGTCCAGGTGCGCCGTCACCCGCACGACCGGCCCGGCGTCCGCGCCGCCGGACCCCCGCACCAGCGCGACGAGGTTGCCGGCGGCGTCCACCCACGTCTCGTCGGCCAGCGGCTCCAGCTCGCGCCGCACCACGTCCCGGACGTCGTCCTCCCGGCCCACCGGCCCGTAGGTGCGCAGCAGCTCGGCGAGCAGGTCGGTCGGGTCCAGCGGCACGTGCCCTCCTCCCGGGACGGTGGCGCGACCGCCCTACCCGGGCCACGACGCGGCAACCCGGGCCGTCAGCCGGGGGGACCGCCGGCCGCGCGGCGCAGCAGCGGGTCGACCCGGTGCTCCACGAGCCGGCGCATGGCCAGCGCGGTGTCGGTGCGCTCGACGCCGGGCATCGCCAGCACCTGCTCGCTGATCCGCCACAGGTCGTCGGCGTCGACCGCCACCACGCGCACCAGCAGGTCGGCGACCCCGGACAGGGCGGTCACCTCCACGACCTCGTCGAGCCCGCCGAGCGCCGCTCCCACGTCGCTCAGGCTGCGCTGCACGACCTGCACCGTCATGTAGGCCTCGAGCCGGTACCCGAGGGCCTCCGGGCGCACCCGCGTGGTGAAGGACGTCAGCGCGCCGCCGGCCTCCAGCCGGGCGAGCCGGGCCTGCACGGTGTTGCGGGCCAGGCCCAGCTGCTGCGACAGCGCCATCACCGAGGCGCGCGGGTCCTCGGCCAGGGCCTGCAGCAGGCGGGCGTCGGTGGCGTCCAGGGGCGGCACACTGCGCAGTGTGGCATGCCTGCACGTCCAAGGACTGAGCGATCTGCTTTGGACGTCCGAGCATCCTTGCGCAGTCGTCCGACCGGGTGATCTGCTCGCCGCGGGACGCGTCGTGTCACGATGATGTGAGTGGCGCCACACCCCGGTGCCACTGCACGTCCAGCCGACCACGGCCGCCCGGTGACCCCGGGGCCGCGGGAGACGACGAGGAGATGCCCCATGCCCACGGTGCCCCCCGAGGTGGCCGAGCCGGTGCCGGGTGCCGGCGCGCCGCACCTGCCCCCGCAGCCCGACCTCGTGCAGCTGCTCAGCCCCGAGGGCGAGCGCGTCGAGGACCCCACCTACTCGATCGACCTCTCGGCCGAAGAGCTGCGCGGCCTCTACCGGGACCTGGTGCTGGTCCGCCGGTGGGACGTCGAGGCCACCGCGCTGCAGCGGCAGGGCGAGCTCGGCCTGTGGGCCTCGCTGCTCGGCCAGGAGGCCGCCCAGGTCGGGGCCGGGCACGCGCTGCGGCCCGACGACATGGCCTTCCCCACCTACCGCGAGCACGGCGTCGCCTGGGTGCGCGGGGTCGACCCGCTGCACGTGATGAGCCTGTTCCGCGGCGTGGACAACGGCGGGTGGGACGCCGCGGCGACCGGCTTCAACCTCTACACGATCGTCATCGGCGCGCAGACGCTGCACGCGACCGGCTACGCGATGGGCGTGCAGCGCGACGGCGCCGAGTCCGCGGTCCTGGCCTTCCTCGGCGACGGCGCGACCAGCCAGGGCGAGGTCAACGAGGCGATGATCTGGGCCTCGTCGTTCCAGGCGCCGGTGGTCTTCTTCTGCCAGAACAACCAGTACGCGATCAGCGCGCCGATCGAGCGGCAGTCGCGGGTGCCGCTGTTCCAGCGGGCCGCGGGCTTCGGCTTCCCCGGCGTGCGGGTCGACGGCAACGACGTCCTCGCCGTCCTCGCCGTCACGCGCGCGGCGCTGGCCGCCGCCCGGGAGGGGCAGGGGCCCACCTTCATCGAGGCCTTCACCTACCGGATGGGCGCGCACACCACCTCCGACGACCCGACCCGCTACCGGCTGGCCGACGAGCTGGAGGAGTGGAAGCTGCGCGACCCGATCGCCCGGCTCAAGGTCCACCTCGCCCGCGAGGGGACGGCCGACGCGGAGTTCTTCGCGCAGGTCGACGCCGAGGCCGACGAGCTCGCCGCCCGCATCCGGCGGGGCACGGTGGAGATGGACCCGCCGCCGGCGGAGAGCATGTTCGACGCCGTCTACGCCGAGCAGACCCCTCCGCTGGCCGCCCAGCGCGAGCAGTTCACGGCCTACCAGGCCTCGTTCGAGGGGAGCCACTGATGGCCACCGAGGTGCTCACCCTGGGCAAGGCGCTCAACCTCGGCCTGCGCCGCGCCATGGAGGACGACCCGACGGTCGTGCTCATGGGCGAGGACATCGGCCGCCTCGGCGGGGTCTTCCGCATCACCGACGGCCTGCAGAAGGACTTCGGCGAGGCCCGCGTCGTCGACACCCCGCTGGCCGAGGCGGGCATCGTGGGCACCGCGGTCGGCCTGGCGATGCGCGGCTACCGCCCGGTCTGCGAGATCCAGTTCGACGGGTTCGTCTTCCCGGCCGTCAACCAGATCATCACGCAGGTCGCCAAGGTGTCGGCCCGCTCGCAGGGCCGGCAGCGGATGCCCGTCGTCGTCCGCATCCCCTTCGGCGGCGGGATCGGCGCCGTCGAGCACCACAGCGAGAGCCCCGAGGCCTACTTCGCGCACACGCCGGGGCTCAAGGTCGTCGCGGTGAGCAACCCGGTCGACGCCTACTGGGGCATCCAGCAGGCGATCGCCTCGCCCGACCCGGTCGTCTTCCTCGAGCCCAAGCGCCGGTACTGGGAGAAGGCCGAGGTCGACTTCGACGCCACGCCCGAGCCGCTGTTCCGGTCGCGGGTCGTCCGCGGCGGCGACGACGTCACGGTCCTGGCCTACGGCCCGATGGTGAAGACGGCGCTGCAGGCCGCCGAGGCCGCGGCCGGCGAGGGCCGCTCGCTGGAGGTCGTCGACCTGCGCACCCTCTCCCCGCTCGACCTCGGCCCGGTGTACGACTCGGTCCGCCGCACCGGCCGCTGCGTCGTCGTGCACGAGGCGCAGGTGACCCTCGGCATGGGTGCCGAGATCGCCGCGCGCGTCACCGAGGAGTGCTTCCACTCCCTGGAGGCGCCGGTGCTGCGGGTGGGCGGGTACGACGTCCCCTACCCGCCGGCCCGGCTGGAGGAGGAGTACCTGCCGGACCTGGACCGCGTGCTCGACGCCGTCGACCGCGCGATGGGTTTCTGAGGGGGTGGCCGCGGTGCTCCGTCAGTTCAGGCTCCCCGACGTCGGCGAGGGCCTCACCGAGGGCGAGATCCTGCAGTGGCTGGTCGCCGTGGGCGACCAGGTGACGATCAACCAGCCGCTGTGCGAGGTGGAGACGGCGAAGGCGGCGGTCGAGCTGCCCTCGCCGTTCGCCGGCACGGTCACCGAGCTGCTGCACGAGGCCGGCAGCACGGTCGAGGTCGGCGCCCCGATCGTCACCATCGACGTCGGCGGCGAGACCCCGGCCGGGGACGGGGCCGGTGGGGGCGGCGCCGAGCGCACGCCCAACCTGGTCGGCTACGGGCCGCGGACGACCGAGGCCCGCCGGCGGCCCCGCCGCAGCGGGACGGACGTCGCCGCCCGCGCCACGGCGCCCGTCGCGGCCGCTGCGCCCGCCCCGTCGCGGACCCCGCTGCTCGCCACCGTGCCCGACCTCGACACCAAGCCCGTCCGCCACGGCGGGCTGGAGGTCGGCCGCGCCGCCGAGGCGCACGCCCTGCAGGAGGCGGCCGCCCCCTCCCGCCCGGCGCCGCACGGCACCGGCCGGCCGCGGCCGCTGGCCAAGCCGCCGGTCCGCAAGCTGGCCCGCGACCTGGGCGTGGACCTGACCGGGCTGACCGGCAGCGGCGCGGGCGGGGTGATCACGCGGGCCGACGTCGAGGCGGCGGCCGCGGCCCCGGCTCCCGCGGCGACCCCGGCAGCGGCTGCGACCGTGGCCCCCGGCGCCGCGGCCGGGCAGGCGGGGGAGCAGCGGATCCCGGTCAGCGGCGTCCGCAAGCACACCGCGGCGGCGATGGTGGCCAGCGCGTTCACCGCGCCGCACGTGACGGAGTTCCTCACCGTCGACGTCACCCGCACGATGAAGCTGCGCACCCGGCTGGCCGCCCGGCCGGAGTTCGCCGGCGTCAAGGTCAGCCCGCTGCTGTTCGTGGCGAAGGCGCTGCTGCTCGCGGTGCGCCGGCACCCGGTGGTGAACAGCCGGTGGGAGGAGGCGACCCGCGAGATCGTCGTCCCCGGGCACGTGAACCTCGGCATCGCCGCCGCCACCCCGCGCGGCCTGCTCGTGCCCAACGTCAAGGACGCCGACCGGCTCGCCCTGCCCGACCTCGCCCGGGCCCTCGCCGAGCTCACCGAGACCGCCCGCGCCGGGCGCACCTCCCCGGCCGACATGGCCGGCGGCACCATCACGATCACCAACATCGGGGTGTTCGGCGTCGACACCGGCACCCCGATCCTCAACCCCGGCGAGTCGGCGATCCTCGCCTTCGGCGCGGTCCGGCCGATGCCGTGGGTGCACAAGGGCAGGGTGGTGCCGCGGCAGGTGACCACGCTGGCGCTGTCGTTCGACCACCGGGTGGTCGACGGCGAGCTCGGCAGCCGGTTCCTCGCCGACGTCGGGGCCGTGCTGCACGACCCGGCCGCGGCGCTCGCGTTCTGAGAGGGTGGTGCCGGCGAGGGGAGAACGGGTGGACCGGCTGCGGGTGGCGCTGCGCCTGGTGCTGGTCCTCGCCGCCTGCACCGGCGCCGCCATCCTCCTCGCCGGCACCCGGCCCGCCTCCGACCCCGGCCTCCTGCCGTGGCTGGTCCAGGCGGCCGGCCACCTCTGCGGCCTCGTCGCCGGCCTCCTCGTCCTGGGCTCGCGAGCCGACGGGGAGGCCGCCGCCGGCGCCCGGCCCGGGGCGCTGCTGCTGCCCGCGGTGCTCGCGCTCGTGCTGCTCGACGTCGTCGTGGCCACCACCTCGTCGGGCGGGGCGGTCGTCGGCGCCGGGCTGCTGCGGATCGTGCTGTTCGTCGCGATCGGGTGGGCCGCCCTGCAGATCGCGCGGACCCTGGCCGAGGGACGGCGGGCCCGGTGACCGACCTCGGCCGGCTGCTGGACTTCGCCGCTCGCTCGCGGGTCCCCGAGGGCGGCTTCGGCCACCTCGGGTCCGACGGCGAGCGGGAGGACCGGCCGCAGGAGACCTACGTCGTCGCCCGGATGACCCACGTCTTCGGGCTGGCGCACCTGCTCGGCCGCCCGGGCGCGGCGGGCCTGGCCCGGCACGGCGTGGCGGCGCTGCTCGACGGGCCGCTGCACGACGCGGAGTTCGGCGGCTGGCGGGCCGCCGAGGAGGACGACACCAAGGCGGCCTACGTGCACGCCTTCGCCGTCCTCGCCGGCGCCACCGCGACCGCCGCCGGGATCGACGGCGGCCGGCAGCTGCTGGGGCAGGCGCTGGCCGTGTGGGACGGCCGGTTCTGGGACGACGGCGCGGGCCTGGCGGTGGAGGAGTGGAGCCGCGACTGGGCGGTCTGCGGCGACTACCGCGGCGCCAACGCCAACATGCACGGCGTCGAGGCGACCCTGGCCGCCGCCGACGCCCTCGCCGCCGAGGAGCCGGCCACCGCGGCCACCCTCCGGCACCGGGCGCTGCGCAGCACGGAGCGGGTCGTGCACGGGTGGGCCCGCGAACGCGGCTGGCGGTTGCCCGAGCACTTCACGCCCCGCTGGGAGCCCCTCCCCGAGCACAACCGGGACCGGCCGGCGGACCCGTTCCGGCCCTACGGCGTCACCGTCGGGCACCAGTTCGAGTGGGCCCGGCTGTGCCTGCACCTGCGCGCGGCCCTGGGGGACGACGCACCGGCCTGGCTGCTCAACGACGCCCTCGCCCTGTTCGACGCCGCGGCCGGGCGCGGCTGGGCGGCCGACGGGGAGCCCGGCTTCCCGTACACGCTGGACTGGGACGACCGGCCCGTCGTCGGCGCCCGGCTGCACTGGGTGCTGTGCGAGGCGGTCGCCGCGGCCCACGTGCGGCACGCCGTCACCGGCGACGACCGCGCCGCCGGGCTGGCACGGGCCTGGCGGGCGCACGGCGAGGAGCGCTTCGCCGACCCGGCGACCGGCAGCTGGCACCACGAGCTGACCCCGGCCGGCGAGGTCTCCGGCGACACCTGGTCCGGGCAGGCCGACGCCTACCACCTGGCGCAGATGCTGCTCCTCGAGGGCCGGCCCGTGCGGGGGAGCGTCGCGGCCGCGCTCCGCTGACCTGTCCGGATGCGTGTGTCCGGCCCCCGCGAGGTGGGTAGGCCGGACACGACCGACACCCCGAGACAGAGGAGGCCGACCGTGGCCAGCGTGCAGGAGTCCGTCGACGTCGACGTCCCGATCCGGGTCGCCTACGACCAGTGGACCCAGTTCGAGTCCTTCCCGGAGTTCATGGGCGGCGTCGAGCGGATCACCCAGATCGACGACACCCACACCCACTGGGTCACCAGCATCGACGGCGTCAAGCGGGAGTTCGACGCCGAGATCACCGAGCAGCACCCCGAGGAGCGGGTCGCCTGGACCAGCACCAGCGGTGACGCCAAGCACGCCGGTGTGGTCACCTTCCACCGGCTCGACGACAGCAAGACCCGCGTCATGATCCAGATCGACTGGGAGCCGCAGGGCATCGTCGAGAAGGCCGGCGCGGCGCTGGGCTTCGACGACCGCCAGGTGAAGGCCGACGCCCAGCGGTTCAAGGAGTTCATCGAGAAGCGCGGCACCGAGACCGGTGCCTGGCGCGGCGACGTCTCCCGGCCCGACCAGGCCTGAGCCGCTCCGCGAACGCACGACGGCGCCCGTCCCCCCTCACCGGGGGACGGGCGCCGTCGTGCGCAGCGGTGGCTACTCGGCGTCGAGGTCGGCGGCCACCAGGTCGGCGATCCGGGCCAGGGTCGCCTCGTCGTCGCTGGTGACGACGACCTCCGCGCCCTGCTTGGCCCCGAGGGTCATGATCATCAGCGCCGACCCGCCGTCGACGGGCGCGCCGCCGGGGGTGGCCAGGGTGACCGGGACGCCGCTCTTGGCCACGGCCTCGGCGATCAGGGCCGCCGGCCGGGCGTGGAGCCCGACGCGGGAACCGACGGTGACGGTCTGACTGGGCATCAGTGCCTCTCCTCGCTGCTGGGGACGCTGGGTCGAGCCTGCCGCACTACGCCCGGACCGGCTGGGCGGGGACGGTGCTGGTCGCCGCGTGGGCGTGGGCCAGGTCGACCGCGTCCTCGGGGACGACGTCCGCCTTCGGCCGGCCGATGCCCTTGGCGACCGTGACGGCGGCGGCGCCGACGACCGTGCCGGCGATCAGCGCGAGCACGAACCACAGGACGCCGTCCATGGCGAAGAAGACGAAGATGCCGCCGTGCGGGGCCTGCAGCTCCACCCCGGCCGCCGCGACGATCGCGCCGGTGGTGGCGCCGCCCAGCATCATCGAGGGGATGACCCGCAGCGGGTCGGCCGCGGCGAACGGGATGGCGCCCTCGGAGATGAACGAGAGGCCCAGCAGCCAGGCGGCCTTGCCGTTGTCCCGCTCGGCGGGCGTGTACAGGCCCGGCCGCACCAGCGTGCTCAGCGCCATGGCCAGCGGCGGCACCATGCCGGCGGCCATGACCGTGGCCATGATGACCAGCTGCTGCTCGCCACCGTCGCCGGCCAGCGCCGCGGTGAGGCCGGTGGTGGCGAAGACGTAGGCCGCCTTGTTCACCGGGCCGCCGAGGTCGAAGCACATCATCAGGCCGAGCACGATCCCGAGCACGACGGCGGCGGAGCCGGTGAGGCCGTTGAGCCAGTCGCCGAGGCCCTCCAGCGCCGCGGCCAGCGGCCGGCCGAGGACCACGGCCATGAGGCCGCTGGAGATCAGCGTCGCCAGCAGCGGGATGATCACCACGGGCTGCAGGCCGCGGACGCCGGCGGGGAGCTTCCAGCGGCTGATCCACAGGGCGGCGAAGCCGGCGATGATGCCGCCGACCAGGCCGCCGATGAAGCCGGCGCCCACGGTGACGGAGACGGCGCCGACGACGAAGCCGGGCACGATGCCGGGCCGGTCGGCGATCGCGTAGGCGATGTACCCGGCCAGCGCCGGGACGAGGAAGCCGAACGCGGCCTGCCCGAGCACGGTGCACACCGCGCCGAGGTAGCCGAGGAAGCCGTCGTTGAGGCCCTCGACCCCGGGCGCGCTGGGCAGGTCCACGAACGAGTTGTTCAGCACCCAGCTCAGCGCGTAGCTCTGCCCGTCGACGTCGGGGTTGCCGTTGACGATCTGGTACCCGCCGAAGAGGAAGCCCAGCGCGATGAGCAGACCGCCGGCCGCGACGAACGGGATCATGTAGCTCACACCGGTGAGCAGCCAGCGGCGGATCTCCGCGCCGGTGCCCGGGCGGGGCCCGGCCGCGGGGGCCGCCTCGGCGCCGCCGGCGGTGCCGGGGACCCGGCGGGCCTGCGGGTCGTCGGCGGCGGCGAGCGCCTCGCGGATCATGACGTCGGGCTCGTTGATGGCCCGCTTGGTCCCGGACTGGACGACGGGCTTGCCGGCGAACCGCTCCCGGTCGCGCACGCCCACGTCGACGGCGAAGACGACGGCGTCCGCGGCCCGGATGACCTCGGGGTCCAGCGGCGTGGAGCCCGAGGAGCCCTGCGTCTCCACGTGCAGCACGACGCCCGCGGCCTGCGCGGCGGCGGTCAGCTTGTCGGCGGCCATGTAGGTGTGCGCGATACCGGTCGGGCACGCGGTGACGGCCACGAGGCTGCGGGCGGCGGCGGCCGGGGGAGCAGGGGCGACCGGGGGAGCAGCGGCGGCAGCGGGTGCCGGAGCGGTGGCCGCCGGGGTGGGCGCCGGCTCGGGGGCGACGACCTCCTGCACCAGGGCGACGATCTCGTCGGCCGAGCCGGCCGCGCGCAGCGAGGCCACGAACTCCGGCCGGACGAGCGCCCGGGCCAGCGCCGTCAGCAGGGTGAGGTGGTCCGCGTCGCCGTGCTCGGGCGCCGCGATGAGGAAGACGAGGTCGGCCGGGCCGTCGGGAGCGCCGAAGGCGACGGCGGGGGAGAGGCGGGCGAAGGCCAGGGAGGCCTCGGTGACCGCGCCGGAGCGGCAGTGCGGGATCGCGATGCCGCCGGGCAGGCCGGTGGCGGCCTGCGCCTCGCGGGCGAGGGCGTCGGCGGCCAGCCCGTCGCCCGAGGTGGCGCGGCCGGCCTCGGCCACGAGCGCCGCGAGCCGGCGGACCACGGCCTCCTTGTCGGCGCCGAGGGCGGCGTCCAGCGTGACGAGCTCACGCGTGATCAGTGCGGACATGCGGACCTCTCCGAGGTGCGTCAGGGGACGTCGGACCCGGCGGGCGCGACGGGGGACGGGAGGTCCCGCTCGGGGAGCGGGGCGGTCACGACGGAGGCGGCCACGCTGTCGACCTGCGCCGGGGTGGGGACGGCGGAGCCGGGCAGGCCGGCCGCGGCGGCGCCCGAGGCGACCGCGCGGCGCAGCCGCTCCTCCGGTGGGGCGCCGGCCAGGTCGGCCAGCAGGTGCCCGGCGAGACTGCAGTCCCCGGCACCGACCGTGCTGCGCACGGTGATCCGCGGCGGGCGGGCGGTGGTGCGGCCGCCCGCCGCGGTCGACAGGAGGGCGCCGTCGGCACCCAGGGTGAGGAGCACCTCGCCGACGCCACCGGCGTGCAGGCCGTCGACCGCGGCCAGCAGGGCGGCGCGGTCGGCGGCGAGCGCGGCCTCGCTGGTGCCGGCGACCTGCGCCAGCTCCTCGGCGTTGGGCTTGAGCAGGTCCGGCGCCGACGCCGGACCGGCGGCCAGCAGCGCCAGCAGGGGCGCCTCGGAGGTGTCGACGGCGATCCGCGCGCCGGTGGGCCGCAGCGCCCGCACCAGCTCGGCGTACCAGTCGACCGGCGTCCCCGGCGGCAGGGAGCCGGCCAGCACCACCCAGGCGGCGCCGTCGGCCGCGCGCAGCAGCGCGTCGGTCAGGGCGGCGCGGGTGGCCGCGTCCAGCGGCGCGCCGGGCTCGTTGAGCTTGGTGGTGGTGCCGTCCGGCTCGGTCAGGCTGTAGTTGGTCCGGACGGGGGTCGGGACGTCGACCGTGGCCATCGGCAGCTCGAGCCGGCGCAGCGCGGTGACGATCGGGTCGTCGAGCGCGGCGGGCAGGACGGTGACGACCTCGCCGCCCGCGGCGGCCAGCGCCCGCGACACGTTGACGCCCTTGCCGCCGGGCTCGGTGGTGCTCGCGCCCAGCCGGGCGACCGCGCCGCGCTCGAGCAGGCCGGGGAGGACGAGGGTGCGGTCCATGCTCGGGTTGGCCGTCAGCGTGACGACGCGGCGCCCGCTCACGCCACCACGACCTCGACGCCGGCGTCCTCGAGGGCGCCGACGTGCTGCGGGTCGGCGCCGGCGTCGGTCACCAGGACGTCGACCTCGTCGGCCCGGGCGAAGCGCACGAGGTGCTCGCGCCCGAGCTTGCTGCTGTCGGCGAGCACGACGACCCGCTGCGCGGCGCGGACCATCGCCCGCTTCACCGAGGCCTCCGCCTCGTCCGGGGTGGTGCACCCGTGGGTCGCGGTGACGCCGTTGGCGCCGAGGAACGCCACGTCCAGCCGCAGCTCGCCCAGCGCCCGGACCGGCGTCTCGCCCACCGAGGTCTGGGTGATGCCGCGGACCCGCCCGCCCAGCACGTGCACGGTGAGCCCCGGTGCCGTGGACAGCCGCGCGGCGATCGGCACGGAGTTGGTGGCGACGAACAGCCGCCGGTCGGGCGGCAGCAGCTCGGCCAGGGCCGCCGTCGTGCTGCCGCCGTCGAGCAGGAGGCTGCCGTCGGTGTCGGGGAGCAGGTCGAGGGCGGCGGTGGCGATCTTGCGCTTGTGCTCCAGCCGGGTCGCCGTCCGCTCGCCGAGCGCGGTCTCGGCGAGGGTGAGCGCGCCGGCCGGCACGGCGCCGCCGTGCACCCGGCGCAGGGCGCCGGCGCGCTCGAGGACGGCGAGGTCGCGGCGGATCGTCTCGGTGGTGACGCCGAAGTCCTCGGCCAGTGCGGTGACCGCGACGCGGCCGCGGTCGGCCACGAGGCCGGCGATCGCCTGCTGCCGCTCCTCCGCGTACACGGTGCCCCCTCGCGTCATGTCCGGTTTGTTGGTTTCGCGTCTGTGTTGGTGTTGTTCTACGTTGGTTACGTTGACAAGTCAACACCGATTCGTGAGGCTGGTCACCACCAGCGGGCCGACGCCGTCCCGCCTCGCGCCCCGCCCGCCCGCCACCCCCAGCGAGGTACCGATGTCCTCTCCCGCTCCCGCCGCCGCGCGCACCGTCCTGACCGGCACCCCGGTCGTCCCCGGCGTCGCGTGGGGGCCCGTGGTCCGGCCCTCCGGCTCCGTCCGCCTGCCGGAGGGGCCGGCGGACGGGGTCGCCGAGGACGCGCGGGAGGCGGAGAAGGAGCGCTTCGCGGCCGCGGCCGGCCGGGTCGCCGACCGGCTCGCCGCCCGGGCGGGCGCCGCGACCGGCGCGAGCGCCGAGGTGCTGGCAGCGACGGCGGGCCTGGCGCGGGACCGTGGGCTGCTGGCCGCCGTCGAGCAGCGGATCGACGGGGGCTCCCCGGCGGCGGTCGCGACCGTCGCGGCCGCGCAGCAGTTCGTCGACCTGTTCACCGGCCTCGGCGGGCTCATGGCGGAGCGGGTGACCGACGTGCGCGACGTCCGCGACCGGATCGTCGCGGAGCTCACCGGCCAGGGCGAGCCCGGCGTCCCGGCCCCCGAGGTGCCCTCCGTGCTGCTCGCCGAGGACCTCGCCCCCGCCGACACCGCCGGCCTCGACCCCACCCGCATCGTCGGGCTGGCGACCTCGCAGGGTGGCGCGACCAGCCACACGGCGATCATCGCCCGGCAGCTCGGGCTGCCCTGCGTGGTGGCCGTCGCCGGGCTGGACGACGTCCCGGCCGGCGCCACCGTGCTGCTCGACGGCGAGCACGGGACCGTCACCGTCGACCCGGACGAGGCGGCGGCACGGGCCCGGGTCGCCGAGGCGGAGGAGATCGCCGCCGCGCTGGCCGCCTACCGGGGACCGGCGGTCACCCGGGACGGCGTCGCGGTGAAGCTGCTCGCCAACGTGCAGGACGGCGCCGGCGCGCGCACGGCGATGGACGCCGCGGCGGAGGGCGTCGGGCTGCTGCGCACCGAGCTGGCCTTCCTCGGGCGGGCGGAGGAGCCCTCGGTCGAGGAGCAGGCCGACGGTTACGCCGCCGTGCTGGCCGCGTGTGCCGGTCGCCGCGTCGTCGTCCGCACCCTGGACGCCGGCTCGGACAAACCGCTGGCCTTCGCCACCCCGCCGGCCGAGGCCAACCCGGCGCTCGGGGTCCGGGGACTGCGGGTGGCCCGCCGCGACCCCGGCCTGCTGGAGCGTCAGCTCGACGCGATCGCGCAGGCCGCCCGGCGCACCGGCGAGGTGCCCTGGGTGATGGCGCCCATGGTGGCCACCGAGGCCGAGGCGGCCGACTTCGCCGCGCGCGTGCGCGCCCGCGGCCTGGTGCCCGGCGTCATGGTCGAGGTCCCCTCGGCGGCGCTGCTCGCCGACCGGCTGTTGCGGCACGTCGACTTCCTGTCGCTGGGCACCAACGACCTCTCGCAGTACACCCTCGCGGCCGACCGCCTCTCCGGGGAGCTCGCCGACCTCACCGACCCGTGGCAGCCGGCGCTGCTCACTCTCGTCCGGCACACCGCCGACGCCGGGGCGCGCGCGGGGAAGCCGGTCGGGGTGTGCGGAGAGGCGGCCGCCGACCCCCTGCTGGCCTGCGTGCTGGTGGGCCTGGGTGTGACCTCGCTGTCCTGCGCCGCGTCGTCCGTGCCGGGGGTGGGTGCCCGCCTGGCCACGGTGACCCTCGCCGACTGCCGGCGCGCCGCCGAGGCGGCGCTCGGCGCCGCAGACCCGGCCGCCGCACGGGCCGCGGCACGGTCCGCGCTGGTGGCGGGATGACGGCGCGCACCTCTCCACCGGGTGAACTTCCGTAGGAGATCACACCGACTCGCCTGCGATCCTCAGGAATATCGGTCGCTCCACCTGCTTTACTACGGATGTCACCACAACGACGACATCCGGAGAGCAGCGATGAGCACCGTGTCCACCTGGCGTCAGCGTCGGCAGGCCTCGCGCACCCGGCGGGCCCTGGAGCGTGCGCTGTTCCGTGCCCCCAGCCCCGCCCTGCGCGACGAGCTGCTGACCATCGCGAACGGCCGCTGAGCCGTCCGCCCCGCGGCCCCGCACCCCCACCGGGGTGCGGGGCCGCTGTCGTCCCGGCGCTGTCGTCCCAGCGCTGTCGTGACCCGGCGCTGTCGTGTCCCGGCGCTGCGGTGCGGCGGACTCACCCGGACGGGGTGCCCGGGGGTGGATGCGAGGCTGAACCGAGCCGATACGCATCCCGTGGAGATGCAGGACGGGGGAGACCCGGCGGCGGAGGGGTCCCGGGCGGGGCACGCGGAGGAGCCGCGGGAGACGTCCGGGGTCACGACGGCCCTGGTCCTCGCGTACGTGCGGGAGCACGGAGGTGACGCCGCCGTCGACGAGGTGCTGCGTCGCGCCGGGACCGCGCTGGGCGCCGAGGAGCTCTCGCTGCCCTCGCGGTGGACGAGCTACGAGACGCGGATCCGGTTGTTCACCGCCGCCACGGAGGTGCTCGGCGACCCCGAGACCATGTTCCGCGTGGGCGCGGAGTCGCTGGGCCGGGGGATGAACCCCGCCGTCGTGCTGCTCGTGCGCGCCCTCGGCTCCCCCCGGCAGGTCTACCGGAAGCTGCCGCGGGCGGTCGGCAACTTCAGCACCACGTCGACGATGGAGATCGTCACCGCCGACGCCTCGTCCGCCACCATCCGGTACCGCCTGCACGAGGGGTACCGGCACTCGCGGCTCGACTGCGACTACGCCCGCGGGCTCATCGGGATGGTCCCCACCGTCTTCGGGATGCGGCCGGCGACGGTCGTGCACGAGGAGTGCGAGTCCGACGGCTCCCCCGCCTGCGTCTACCACCTGACGTGGGACCGCCGTCCCCGCTGGTGGCGCGGTGGTGGAGCCGGTCGGGACGCCGAGCTCGCCGCCCTCCGCGGCCAGCTCCGCTCGCTGCAGTCGGCCGCGGCGGACCTGGTGGCCGCCGACGACCTGGAGGCGGTGCTCCACCGGATCGTGGAACGGGCCGCGGCCGCGGTCCTCGCGCCGGGCTACCTGCTCGCGGTGTCCGCCCCGCAGGGCGGACCGCCCCTCGTGCACGCGTCCGGCCTCCCCGCCGAGCAGGTCCCGGACCTCGCCCGGCGGCTGCTCGCCGGCGAGGACCTCGGCGCCGGTGTCGTGTCGGTGGACGTGCGCTCGGCCCGCCGGCACCACGGCCGGCTGGCGGCCCTGAACCGGCCCGGTGGTGGCGGCCTCGGCGCGGAACGCGACATGCTCGCGGCCTACGCCGGCCACGCCGCGGCGGCGCTGGACCTCGTCATGGCGCTCGACGAGGCCCGCCTGGAGGCGCGCCGCGCCGAGGCACTGCTCGGGCTCGCGCACCGGCTGTCGGCTGCGCCGGACGCGGCGGCGGTGTGCCGGGAGGTGGCCGCGGCGCTGCCGGGCGTCGTCGGCTGCACCAGCGCCTCGGTGCTGTTGTGGGACCCGGCGTCCGGTGCGCTGCGCGCGGCCGCGTCCGAGGGCCTGGAGCCGGAGGCGACCGAGGTGCTCGCGCGGGCCGTCCTCGTGGCCGAGGAGGTCCCCGAGCTGGTCGGCATGCTGACCGACCGGGAGCCGCGCTCCCTGACCGTCGGGGCCACCAGTCCCGTGCTCGACGACCTGCTCGCCCGCCTGGGGGTCGCCGAGGTCGTCGCCGTCCCCCTGCTGGCCGGGTCCGCGCTCCTCGGGGTGGCCACCGCCTCCTGGGCCGCCGGCTCTCCGGCGCCGTCCCGGAGCAGCGACGTCCTCGCCCGCCTGCGCGGCGTCGGTGACCAGGGCGCGACCGCCCTGCAGAAGGCCCGGCTGCTCGAGACCGTCCGCCACCAGGCGACCCACGACGCCCTCACCGGCCTGCCCGGCCGCGGGCTCCTCCTCGAGCGACTGGAGAGCGCGCTGGCCGGCAACCCGGCGGACCGGCACGTGGCGGTCCTCTTCTGCGACCTCGACGGCTTCAAGCAGGTGAACGACACGCTGGGGCACGCCGCGGGCGACGAGCTCCTCCGGCAGGTGTCCGCGCGGCTGCGCGGCGCGATCCGGCCGGGCGACGTGGTGGGCCGGCTCAGCGGCGACGAGTTCGCCGTCGTCCTGCCGGGGCTGTCCGGGCCGGAGGACGCCGCGCAGGTGGTCGAGCGCCTGCACGCCTGCTTCGCCGAACCGTTCCAGCTCGGTGGCCGCCGGGTCGACGTCGGCACGAGCGTGGGCGTCGGAGTCCACTCCGGCGAGCACGGCAGGGCCGGCGAGGTGCTGGGCGCCGCGGACGCGGACATGTACCGGCACAAGCGGCGGGGACGTCCCGCTCCCGTGCCCGGCGGCGACGTCGCGGCACGCTGACCGGGCCCCGGGCCCCGGGCGCCGCGCGGCGTCCGGGGCCCGTCCTGCGTCAGTGCATCGCGTGGACGACCGCGTGCCCCCGGCCGCGGCCCATCAGCCAGCGGTTGACGGGCAGGGTCACCACGAAGGCCACGGCGAGCGCGAACGCCAGCGCGCCCCAGAACAGGCCGTTCGCCAGGCCCGCCTCCATCGCGCCCGGCACGGTCACCATGACGCCGTTGTCGACCAGCTCCATGACCGCGATCGACACCGTGTCGGCGGCCAGGGCCACCCGCACCGCGGCGCGGAACGGCAGGCCGGCGCGCAGCACGCCGCGCACCGTCAGCGCGTAACCGAAGACGAAGGCCAGGGCGACCGCGAGGGCGATCGTCGCCCCCTCCGGCCAGCCGAGGGCCGTGCCGATCACCATGCCGAGCACCTCGCCGATGGCGCACCCGGTGAGGCAGTGCAGCGTGGCCTGTGCCGCCGACGACCAGCTGACCCGGCCGGGTCCCTGCCGGTGCCCACCGTGGGCGTGCTCGTGCGCGACGACCGCGTGCTCGCGCGGGTCCGGTGCGGTCCGCTGGTCCATGGCGTCCTCCTCGACTGGGTGCTAATACCCCCTAGGGGTATGCATTAGTGATACGCCGGTCCGGTGGTGCGGTCAACCCCCCCTCGCACGAGGCGGTCGCGCTCAACCGGGAGGCCCGTCGTGCCGATGCGGTGCGGGTGAGGACCTCAGACCGGAGCGGGCCGCTGCGCCGCCGGCACCGCGCGCCCGCCCCCGCCGCGGCGCCGGCGTCCGCGCACCTGGCCGCGCTGGCGGCCGCCGCGGCCGGTCTCGCCTCCGGCGCCGAGGCCGCCGACGCGCTCGGCGACCTGCTCGCCCGCGCGTCCGCGGCGCTGCCGGGCACCGGCCTGCTGCTCGCGGTGACCGCCGCCGACGGTGACGGGGTGCTCCCGCGGGCGGTCGGGGTCCCGGAGGAGCAGGTCCCCGGCCTCGCCGCGGTGCTCGTCGCCGGCGGTAGCCCGGCTCCTGGCGCCGTCGTCGTCGACGTCGTCTCCGGGCGCCGCTGGCACGGCCGCCTGGCCGCCCTGCCCACCGGGTCCCCCGCCCAGCCCGCAGCCGCGGCCCCAGCCGGGGCCGCAGCCGGGGACGACGCGGTCGACCTGGCCGCGGTGCTGCGGGCCCACGCCGGGCTGGCCGCCGCCGTCCTCGAACGGGCCGCCGCGACGGAGCAGGCCCGCGTGGAGGCGGCCCGCGCCGCCGCCCTGCTCGCCCTGGGCCCGGCCGTCGCGGCCGCGCCCGACGCGGCCGCCGTGTGCGCGGAGGCGGCCGCCGCCCTGCCGGGCGTCGTCGGCTGCGACCGGACCACCCTCCTGCTGTGGGAGACCGGCGCCGGGCGGCTGCGCGCCGTCGCCGGCAGCGGCGCGGCCGACCCCCTGCCGCTGGAGCTGTACGCCGAGGAGACGCCCGAGCTGGTGGGCATGCTCACCGACCGCGCGCCGCGGGTGCTGCGCTGGGAGACCTGCAGCCCGGCCGTCCGGGACCTGCTCGGCGCCGGCGGCACCACCGACGCCCTCGCCGTGCCCCTCGTCGCCGGCGGCGCCTTCCTCGGGGTGGCCACCGCCAGCTGGCCGGCCGGCCGCGCGCCCGCCGCCCCGGAGCGGGAGCCCCTCGAGCGGCTGCGCGCGGCCGCGGCGACGGTGGCGGTCGCGCTGGACCGCGCCCGGCTCGCCGAGACGCTGCGCCACCAGGCCACCCACGACGCCCTCACCGGCCTGCCCAACCGGGGCCTGCTCCGCGAGCGCCTGGAGGCCGCCCTGACGGCGGTGCGGGCCGACCAGTCGGTCGGCGTGCTGTGCTGCGACCTCGACGGCTTCGCCGCCGTCAACGGCGAGCACGGCGCTCAGGCCGGCGACGAGCTGCTGCGCCAGGTGGCCGCCCGGCTGCGGGCCGCCGTCCGGCCCGCGGACACGGTGGCCCGGCTGGGCGCCGACGAGTTCGCCGTCCTGCTGCCGGGCCTGGGCGGCCCGGCGGACGCCGAGGCGGTGCTCACCCGGGTGCGGGCCTGCTTCACCGAGCCGTTCCGGCTGGCCCGCCGGCCGGTGCAGGTGGGGACGACGGTGGGCGTCGCCGTGCACACCGGCGAGTGGGGCGTCGCCGACGACCTCCTGGCCGCCGCCCTCGCCGACCGCCGCGGGGCCTGAGGGCCGTCAGTCGCGCAGCCTCGCCCGCAGCGCGGCCTGCTCCTGCGGCCCGAACCCGTGCGCCGTCAGCCAGCCGACCGGCCCGCCGTGCCGCTCGTCGAGCAGCGCCAGGACCCGCTCCATCGTCTCCGCCCGAGGCGTGTGGACGGCGACCTCGCGCCGCTCCATGTCCTCGGCGTAGGTCGGGGACGACGCGAGCTTGGCCACCAGCGCGTCGATGATCTCGGCCGTCAGCGCGTAGTCGGCGACGATCTCCTCGTGCGGGACGCCGGCGACGGCGAGGGCGAAGGCGACGATGACGCCGGTGCGGTCCTTGCCGGCGGCGCAGTGCACCACCGAGGCGCCGTCCGCGGCGGCCAGCGCGCGCAGCGCCCCGGTCACGTTCTCCGGCCGGTGGTCCAGGTAGCCCAGGTAGGAGCGCACGGCCGGCGGCTCGCCCTCGTCCTGCTCGGCCACCTGCCGCGGCAGCAGCGACTCCGCCCACCCGCCGGGCAGCTCGGGGACCTCGGCCTCCTCGACCGCGAAGACGTCGGTGTGGTGGCCGCGCTCGGGCAGCAGGCTGAAGTGGCGGTGGGTGACCTCCGGGACCGACCGCAGCGGCCCGCGGCCCTCCATGAGCACCTCGGCGGTGCTGCGCAGGTCGATCACCTCGCGCAGGCCGAGGTCGTGCACCAGCCGGTGGACGTCGGCCTCGCTCAGGGTCTGCAGGTTGTCGCTGCGCAGGACCCGGCCGGGGCGCGTCGTCCCGCCGTCGACGGTGGGCAGCCCGCCCAGGTCGCGGGTGTTGGTGGTCCCGTCGAGGGCCAGCCAGCGGTCGGTGCGCACGGGGTCTGCGGAGCGAGAGGTCACGGAGCGACGGTACGGCGGCCCGGCGACGGCGCGGCGACGGGCGGGAGTCCGCCGAGCAGCCGGCCGCAGACCTCGAGCAGGCGCGCCCGCAGGGCGGCGCCGCGGTCGGCGAGGGCCCGCTGGCGGCGGGCGTACTCCGCCCGACCCTCCGGCGTCTCGACCGCCACGGCCGCCTCGCCGTAGGAGCCCAGGTCGTACGGGGAGGCCTGCATGTCCAGCAGGCGGACGTCGGCGGCGAGCGCGAAGCAGTCCAGGGCCAGCTCGCCGGGGACCGCGGGCCCGAGCTTCAGCGACCACTTGTGCAGGTCCATCCCGGCGTGCAGGCAGCCCGGCTGCTCGAGCTCGACCTGCGTCGCCCGGGTCGGCTGCAGCGCGTTGCGGCCGGCGGCCTGGGGGGTGAAGAAGCGGAAGGCGTCGTAGTGCGTGCACCGGATCGCCGAGGCCTCGACGACGGCGTCGGTCCCGGCCCGGCCCAGCCGCAGCGGCAGCGGGTGCCGGCGGTCGTCGGCGCGGTAGACCATCGCCCACTCGTGCAGGCCGAAGCAGCCGGTGAAGGCCGGCCGGGCGGCGGTGGCGGCGAGCAGCCGGGCGACGAACCGCACCGTGTCGCCGCGGTCGGCCAGGTAGGCGGCCGGGTCGAGCGCGACCGCCCCGCCGGCGCCGGTGGCGTACCAGCGGGTGCCGGCCTGGGGCGCCGGCGTCCCGTCGTCGGGCAGCAGCGCGACCCCGGCGCCGGGGTGCCAGCGGCGCAGCAGCGCGGGGCGCGTGTCGTAGTAGGTGTAGAGGAAGTCCTCGACCGCGTGCCGCTCCCCCCGGACGCGGCGGGCGCGGTGCCCGGCGGTCAGGCCGTCGGCCCGTGCCGCGTGCTCCTCCGCCCGCCGGCGCCACTCGGCCGCCGGGAGGCGGGTCGGGGCGTCGGTCGGCACGCGGACCAGGGTAGGCAGCCGCCGCCAGCCGGCCGGACCCGTGACACGTGTCAGGGGTGCACCCGTGCCGGCGGCCGCGCAGGTCGTGAGCGGTGGCACCTGTGCGCGGCCCGGGCCGGCGGCAGCCTCGGAGGTGTCCCGAGGAACCGGCCGCGCGGCGGCCGGACGCGCCACGAGGAGGCCCCGTGCACCCGTTCCCCGTCCCCCCGGCCGTGGACGACGGCCCGCCCGCCGTCGAGGTCGTCGACCTCGAGCGCCGCTACGGCTCCTTCGCGGCCGTCCGCGGTATCTCCTTCGAGGTCCGGCCCGGCGAGGTCTTCGCGCTGCTGGGCGTCAACGGGGCCGGCAAGACGTCCGCCCTGGAGGTCCTCGAGGGGCTGGCCCGGCCGGCCGCGGGCACCGTGCGGGTGCTGGGCCGCGACCCGGTCGCCGAGCGGGCCGCCGTCCGGCCGTCGCTGGGCGTGCTGCTGCAGGCCGGCGGCCTGCCGGGCGACCTCACCGTGGCCGAGACCGTGCGGGCGTGGGCCGGGACCCTGACCTCCCCGCTGCCCGTGGCGGAGGCCCTGGCCCAGGTCGGGCTGACCGGGCGCGCCGACGTCGCGGTGCGCAGCCTCTCCGGCGGGGAGCGCCGACGGCTCGACGTGACCCTCGCGCTGCTCGGCCGGCCGCGGGTCATCGTCCTCGACGAGCCCAGCACCGGCCTGGACCCGGAGAGCCGCCGCGCCGTCTGGGACCTGGTCCGCCGGCACGTGGCCGGGGGCGCTGCCGTCGTCCTGACCACCCACCACCTGGAGGAGGCCGAGGAGCTGGCCGACCGGATCGCCGTCATGCGCGCCGGCCGGATCGTGCTCTCCGGCACCGCCGGGGAGATCGCCGCGACCCAGCCGGCGACGATCCGGTTCGAGCTGCCCCCGGACGCGCCGGCGCTGCCGGCGCTGCCGGCCACCGAGCCGGTGGGCACGGCGCCCCGCGTCGAGCTGCACACCTCGGCGCTGCAGCCGGCGCTCACCCGGCTGCTCGCGTGGGCCGAGCGGGAGCGCGTCGCCCTGGTCGGCCTGCAGGCCCGCTCCGCGACCCTCGAGCAGGCCTTCCTCGCCGTCGCCGACGCGCCGGGTGACGCCGCCGACGCCCCGTACCGCGCGCACGCCGCCGCCTGACCGACCCCACCGGACCCGAGGACCCCCGATGACCGCTGTTCTGCCCCGCACCCCCTCCCGCACGCGCCGCACGCTGGTGCTGGCCGGCGCCGAGACCCGGCTCCTGGTGCGCAACCGCACCGCCCTGGTGAACTCCGTGCTGCTGCCGCTGCTCCTCGTCGCCGCGGTGCCCGCGCTGGGCATCGACGAGGACGAGGCCGCCGCCGGCCCGCACCTGGTCGTGGCCGCCGTCGGCGTCACCCTCGTCTTCCTCACGTACTACAACCTCGTCACCACCTTCGTCGCCCGCCGCGAGGAGCTCGTCCTGCAGCGCATGCGGACCGGCGAGCTCACCGACGCGGAGGTGCTGCTGGGCACCGCTGCGCCCACCCTGCTGGTGACGCTGGGCCAGGTCGCCCTCGTGACGGTGGGTGTCGCGGTCATCGGCGAGTGGGCCGCGCCGGTCGACGTCGTGCTGCCCCTGGTCGCCCTGCTCGGCGGCGCCGCCCTGATGGTGCTGCTCGCGCTGGCCAGCACGGCCTTCACGCGCTCGCCCGAGAGCGCCCAGATCACGACGCTGCCCCTGGTCGTGGCGACGACGGCGCTGTCCGGGCTGCTGTACCCGCTGTCGACCCTCCCCGAGCAGGTGGCGGCCGTCGCCCGCCTGCTGCCGCTGACCCCGGTCGTCGAGCTGGCTCGGCTGGGCCTGGCCGGCCGCACCGCGGACGGCGACGCCGTCGACCTCGCCGGTGCCTGGGCCGCCGCGCCGGCGCCCCTGGCGGTCCTGGCGGCCTGGCTGGTCGTCGGCGCCGTCGTGGTGCCGCGGGTCTTCCGCTGGGCCCCGCGCCGGTGACCGCTGCGGGCTCCGCGGACGGCCGGTACGGCAGCATCCTGGCCGTGCCGACCGTCTCGCGGTGGTGGGAGAGCCGTACCGCGCCGCAGCGCCTGGACCTCTACACCCGGTGGTCCTTCTACGGCTGGCTCGGCCTGACCCCGGCGCTGGCGCTGCTCGCGCTGGCCCCCGTCGCCGCCGAGGCCGGCGCGGCGCTGGTCGCCGGCTACGTGGCCGGCTGCGCCGCGGTCGGCGGGCTGGGCATCGCGGTGGCGCGGGCCGGACTGTCCGCGCCCCGGGAGGCGGCCCCCGCCCCGCGGGCGCTCCTCGGCGCGCTCGCCGTCCTCGCGCTGGGGACGGCGGGGGCGGGGCTGGCCGCCGCACGCGGCTCGGAGGCGCCGGAGGCGGTGGTGTGGGCGGTCGGCCTGCCGCTGGCCACGGTGCCCACGGCGGCGGCTCCGCTCTGGTCCTCCCGGGTGCTCGGCGGCGCCGGCGCAGGGGCCGGCGTCCTCGTCGGCCTGGCCACCGCGGCGACCGGCCGGCCCCTGCCCGCGGCCGTCGCGCAGGCGGTCGCGATGACCCTGGCGGTCGTCGGGCTGGCCGTCGCCTTCCGGTTCTCGGTGTGGGTGCTCGACGTCGTGGTCCAGACCGAGCGCAACCGCGGCGTGCAGCTGCAGCTCGCCGTCGCGGAGGAGCGGCTGCGCTTCGCCCGCGACCTGCACGACGTCATGGGCCGCAACCTCTCGGTGATCGCGGTCAAGAGCCAGCTCGCCGGCGAGCTGGTGCGGCGGCAGCGGCCGGAGGCCGCCGACGAGGTGGCCGACATCAGCCGGATCGCCGAGCAGTCGCTGCGCGAGGTGCGGGAGGTGGTGCGCGGCTACCGCACCGCCGACCTGGCCGGTGAGCTGGCCGGCGCCCGCTCCGTGCTGCGTGCGGCCGGCGTCGGCTGCACGGTGGTCGGCGAGGAGCACGGCGCCGGCCTGCCCGAGCAGGTGCAGACGGCGCTGGGCTGGGTGGTGCGGGAGGCGGTGACCAACGTGCTGCGACACAGCCGCGCGGCCACCTGCACGGTCGCCCTCGCCGCCGGGGACGGCGCCGCCACCCTGACGATCGTCAACGACGGCGTCGGGCCGGGCGAGCCGCGGTGGGGCAGCGGGCTCACCGGGCTGGCCGAGCGGCTGGCCGCGGCCTCCGGCCGGCTGACGACGGGGTGCGACGGCGGGCGGTTCACCCTCGCCGCGACGGTGCCGGTGGAGGGAGTCGCGTGATCCGGGTGCTGCTGGCCGACGACGAGAACCTCATCCGGTCGGCGCTGGCCGCGCTGCTGGCCCTGGAGGACGACGTCGAGGTGGTCGCGCAGGCCGCGTCCGGCGCCGAGGCGCTGGCCATGGCGCGGGCGCACACCCCCGACGTCGCCGTCCTGGACCTGCAGATGCCCGACCGCGACGGGATCTCCGTGGCCGCCGAGCTGGCGGGGGTCGTGCCGGACTGCGCCTGCGTCATCGTCACCGGCCACGGGCGGGCCGGGCACCTCAAGCGGGCCCTGGCCGCCGGGGTGCGCGGCTTCCTGCCCAAGACGGTGCAGTCGTCGGTGCTCACCGACGTCGTCCGGACCGTCCACCGCGGCGGCCGCTACGTGGACCCGGAGCTGGCCGCCGAGGCGATCAGCGCCGGGGACAGCCCGCTCACCCCGCGGGAGGCCGACGTCCTGGAGCTGGCCGCCACCGGCGCCCCGGTCGAGGAGATCGCCGCCCGGATCCATCTCTCGCCGGGGACGGTGCGCAACCACCTGTCCGCGGCCGCCGCGAAGCTGGGCGCCGCCAACCGGCACGCGGCCGTGGCGGCCGCCCAGCGGCACGGCTGGATCTAGCCGGCGCGGCGGCTAGCTCGCGTCGTTGCCGCCCCGCACCACGGAGTCGTCGCGCTGCGCCTCGTCGTCGGTGGTGAGCGTCGTGTCGAGCGCACCGCGGTCGCCGGCGTCGTCGCCGGTCTGCCCGTCGATGAGGTTCTCGTTGCTGTCGGCGGTGTCCGGGGACTCGCCGTAGCCGGTGCTCTGGGACTCGCTCATCAGTCTGACCTGCCTCCGGATCGTGGGGTGGGGCCCGACACCTCGCCGGACGCTCCGGCACCCCTCGCCCGGGCGACGTCTCCGTCGGCGCGGGCGGGCAGGTCGTCGTCGTGCGCGGCGTCGCGTTCGAGCGCGTCCTCGCGGGTGAGGGGCACGTCCTCGAACGAGGACCCGCTGTCGCTGTTGTCGCCGGTGGCCGACGCCGTGTCGACGTCCTGCTGGATCCGGTCGCTGCCCTGCGGATCGGTCATGCGGGCCTCCTCGGGGACGGCGCTGTCGCAGGAGCGACATGCCCGTCGTCCCGGGGGCGGAAACGGCGACGGCCGCCTCCCCGCGCGGGGAGGCGGCCGTCGTCGTGACGTGCTGGAGCGGCCCCTGTGCCCCCCACCGCGGGCTCGCGAGCGGTGGGGGGCACAGGGGTCCTCCATCAGAAGGCGGCCTCGTCGACCTCCATGAGGGAGTTGTCGGTCGCCTCGACGATGGCCCGCTCGCCGGCCAGGCGCGGCAGCACCTGGGTGGCGAAGAAGCGGGTGGCCGCGAGCTTGCCCTCGTAGAAGTGCCGGTCGCGCTCGCCGACCTCGCCGGACAGGGCGGCCAGGGCCACCTCGGACTGGCGGATCAGCAGCCAGGCGGTGACCAGGTCGCCGACGGCCAGCAGCAGCCGGGAGGTGTTCTGGCCGATCTTGTAGACGTTGGTCATGTCCTCCTGGGCGGCGGTCAGGTGGCCGAACATCGCGGTGAGCATGGCCTGGACCTCGCCGAGGGCGGTCGCCAGGTGCGCCCGCTCCTCCTTGAGGCGGCCGTTGCCGGCCTCGGCGTCGATCGTGGCCTGGATCTGGGAGGCCAGCCAGGTCAGGGCGACGCCGCCGTCCTTGACGATCTTCCGGAAGAAGAAGTCCTGGCCCTGGATCGCCGTCGTCCCCTCGTAGAGGGTGTCGATCTTGGAGTCGCGGATGTACTGCTCGATCGGGTAGTCCTGCAGGTAGCCGGACCCGCCCAGGGTCTGCAGCGACTCCTGGGTGAGCAGCTGGGTGGCCCGCTCGGAGCCGAAGCCCTTCACCACGGGCAGCAGCAGGTCGTTGACGCGGGCGGCGAGCTGCGCCTCCTCGCTGTCGGCCTGGCCGGCGGCCTGGGCCTCCACGACCTGGTCGCGGAAGCTCGCCGCGTACAGGTACAGGGCCCGCATGCCCTCGGCGTAGGACTTCTGCAGCATCAGCGAGCGCCGCACGTCGGGGTGGTGGGTGATGGTGACCCGCGGGGCGTCCTTGGCGGTGGCGGCCAGGTCGGCGCCCTGGACGCGGTTCTTCGCGTAGTCCAGCGCCACCTGGTAGCCGGCCGAGAGGGTGGCGATCGCCTTGGTGCCGACGAACATCCGGGCGTACTCGATGATCTTGAACATCTGGGCGATGCCGTCGTGCACCTCGCCCACCAGCCAGCCCTTGGCCGGGACCGGTCCGTCGCCGAAGGTGACCTCGCAGGTCGTGGAGACCTTGAGGCCCATCTTCTTCTCGACGTTGGTGACGTAGACGCCGTTGCGCTCGCCGAGCTCGCCGGTCTCGACGTCGACGTGGAACTTCGGGACGACGAACAGCGACAGGCCCTTCGTGCCCGGCTTCGCGCCCTCGGGGCGGGCCAGCACGAGGTGGATGATGTTGTCGCTCAGGTCGTGCTCGGCCGAGGTGATGAACCGCTTCACGCCCTCGATGTGCCACGACCCGTCGGGCTGCTGCACGGCCTTGGTGCGGCCGGCGCCGACGTCGGAGCCGGCGTCGGGCTCGGTGAGCACCATGGTGGCGCCCCACTGGCGGTCGATCATGAGCTGGGCGAGCTTCTTCTGCTCGTCGGTGCCCAGCTCCCACAGCACGGTGCCGAACGTCGGGCCGGAGCCGTACATGAACACGGCCGGGTTGGCGCCGAGGATCATCTCGAAGGCGGCCCACCGCAGCGCCACGGGGGCGCCGAAGCCGCCGAGCTCCTCGGGCAGGTCGAGCCGGAACCACTCGCCCTCGGCGAGGGCCTGCACGGACTTCTTGAACGCCTCGGGCAGCACCACGGAGGAGGTCGCCGGGTCGAAGACCGGGGGGTTGCGGTCGGCCTCGGTGAAGGACTCCGCGATGGGGCCCTCGGCCAGCCGGCGGATCTCGGCGAGCACGCCGCGCGCGGTCTCGGCGTCCATCTGGGCGAACGGCCCGGTGCCGAACCTGTCCTTGGTGTCGAGGAACTCGAAGAGGTTGAACTCGAGGTCCCGCAGGTTGGCGGTGTAGTGGCTCATGCGCGTGTGGCTCCCGTGCTCCGTGCCGTCGTCGGCGGGTCCGTACCCGCCAGTAACAAACGCTATTACTCACGGGTAACAACGGCAAGCGCGTGCCTGCCCGACACGCTCGGAGGGGCCGGTCCGACCCCAACGGAGGAGACCGGGACGCACCGAGGCCGCGCCCCCGGACGGGGACGCGGCCTCGGGTGTGCGGGCGCTGGGGTCAGCGGCTGCGGCGGCGGGCCCTGAGGACGGCGCCGGCGAGAGCGGAGATCAGCGCGCCGAGGACCGCCGCGATCAGCAGGGCGAGGACCAGGGGCGCGTCGACGTTGCCGAAGACCAGGCTGATGTCGACGGTCTGCGTGTTGAACACGACGAACAGCACGAGGACGACGGTGACGAAGAGGAGCAGCCCCAGCGCCAGCGACCGGCCGATCGTCTTCCCGGTCGAGCGGGACGACGTCGCCGGTCCGCCCGGTGTCGACGGGCCGTGGCCGGCCGGGCCGCCGGTCGTCGTCCCGCCGGACACGGGCCCGCCGGGGGTGCCGCCGGGGGTGCCGCCGGGGGTGCCCAGGCCCGGGGCGCGCGGGGCACCCGGGTTGGGGCCCGGGTAGGGGTCGGCGGGGGAGGCGGGAGTGGTCACGGCGTGATCATGACCCCGCGGAGGTCCCGTCAAACGAGCCGACGGCGAGCGGTCGTGGTCAGTGGGCGTCCGGCTCCGTGCCGGCCGGCGGCCAGGCCGGACCGGCGATCCCGTCGGCGGGACCCTCGGTCGCGCCGAGGGACTCCCGGTCCTCGCCGGGCGCCTTCTCGGCCCCCAGCGGCTTCGCCTGGCGCTCGGATCCCGCGTCGTCCGCATCGGGCATCGTCATGGTGCGCGGGTGCCCGGTCCGGACGTGGCGGAAACGGGAGCCGCGGGGGCGGTCAGTCGCTCAGCGACGGCCCGGGCTCGTGGTGCGGGTGGCCCTTGGTGCGCTCGCGCTGCTTCATCCGCGCCTCGTACACGTGCCGGTCGCCGTTCGACAGCTCGTTGCGGGCCCGCTCGTCGAAGGCGCGGAAGGTCGACCAGTACGTGGCGTCGTAGTCCTCGACGATCTGGAAGGTCCACCGGTCGGCGATGACGTTGCGGCCCACGAGGTCGCGGTCGAGGTCGTCGGCGAGCTGCGTGTGCCCCGCCTCACGGAACAGCTCCACGGCGTCCTGGAGCAGCAGGTCGGCCTTGCCCGAGTGCTGGTGAAACCCGTAGAGCTGGCCTCGCGCCTGCTCGATGGTCTCCAGGGCCTCGGAGAGCTTGCCGAGGCCCTCCACCGTCGTGTCGTCGAGGTCCGGGCGGCTGCGGTCGTCGGTCACCCCTGCATCCTGCGGGGCGTCCGGCGCCCCCGCTCGCCGGACGCGGGGACGGGCCTCAGACCCCGGCGGGGGTGCCGGTCAGCGCGCCGTCGATGAGCCGCTCGGCCAGCTGGCGCCCGTGCGACGCCGGCCCGTCGGGGCCCAGGAGCCCGCCGGAGAGGTACATGCCGTCGATCACCAGGTGGATCTGGGCGGCCAGGTCCTCGCCGCCGCCGGGCAGGAGCTCGTCGGCCAGGCGCTCCAGGCGGGCGTGCAGCTGGAACTTGTAGTCCGCGGCGGCGCTGCGCGCCGGGTGCGTCGGGTCGTCGTACTCGCTGCTGACGTTGGTGAAGGGGCACCCGCGGAAGCCGGCGCGGGTGACGTCGCGCTCGACGATGTCGACGACGGCGAGCAGGGCGGCGCGCGGGTCGCCGTCCAGGCGGGCCAGGTCGGCGTCGACGGTGGCGAGGACGGTGGCCGCCTTGCGGGCCAGGTAGGCGCCGACCAGCTCGTCCTTGCTCTTGAAGAGCCGGTACACCGTCATCTTGCCCAGGCCCGTCTCGCGGACGAGCTCGTCCATGCCCACGCTGCGGGAGCTGCGGGAGGAGAAGAGCCGCTCGGCGGTGTCGAGCACGATGGCCTGCCGCTCCGCCCGACTGCGGCGGACGGGGGCCGCGACGTCGTCGGCGGTGGCGAGGGAGAGGGCGGCTGCGGTCACGTCCCGGATCGTGCACCCGGACGTGACGGAGCAGTTCGCGGCACGCCGGTCCCGGGCCCAGGTTGGTCGCACTGGGTGACGAGAGGCGCCCGGGTGGGCCGGGGCTCCGGTGGTGCGTGAGGCGACTGTGACGATGCGTGACGCTGCGTCGTCGTCGGTGGCCCCGTCCAGAGGCTCGCCCCGAGTTCGCGAGGGGTGCGGAAGGCGGGGTCCTCCCTCAGGCCCGGCGGACCCGGCGGGGGTTGGCCAGCATGCGGGAGACGGGGCCGGCGGTCGACTGCTGGTCGCGGGCCTCGTCCACCAGCTGCTCGACGGCGTCCTCGGTCGCTACTCGGGCCTCGCGCTGCGTGTCCTCCATGCCACCCAGGGTCCCCTCCCGGCACCTGTCGGAAACAGCCCCCCGAGGGTGAGATGCACCCCAACCGCTGAGATCTGCCTCACAGGGCGGGCGCGCGGCCCGCCGTCGGGACGGCGTCGTGGGCGTGCCCGCCCCGGTGTCCGGCGCCGGTGGGCACGGCGCCGCGGTGCCGGCGCGTGCCGGCCAGGACGACGACCCAGACCAGCACCGAGACGGTGACGACGAAGAAGCTCGGCGGCAGGTCGAACATGGCCGCGAGCACCAGGCCGGTCCAGACCGACAGCAGCGCGATGCCGACGGCGATGGCCGCGACGCGCCCCGGCCGGGCGGTCAGCCGCAGCGCGGTCGCCGCCGGGGTGACGACGAGGCCGAACAGCAGCAGCGTGCCCACGACCTGGACGGCCATCGTGATGGTCAGCGCGAGGAGGACGACGAAGGCCACCCCCAGCGCCCGCACCGGGACGCCGCGGGCCTCGGCCACGGCCGGGTCCACCGAGGCGAACACCAGGGGCCGGGCCACGAGGGCCAGGACGAGTGCCACCGCCGCCGTGAACAGGGCGAAGACGACGAGCTCCTCGTCGGAGACGGCCAGCAGGTTGCCGAAGAGCACCGAGGTGGTCGTGCTCGCGTTGGCGCTGGCCAGCGACCCGAACAGCACCCCCAGGCCGGTCGCGAACGCCAGCACGGTGCCCGTGGCGATCTCCCGCTCGGCCACCCGTCGTCCCAGCAGGCCGATCAGCAGGCCCCCGCCCAGGCAGAACACGGCGAGGCCGAGGGTGACGGGGGCGCCGACCAGGATCGCGCCGGTCGCGCCCGGGAAGCCGATGTGGGCGAGCGCGTGGGCGGCGAAGGCGTTGCTGCGGGTGACGACGAAGTAGCCGAGCAGCCCGGCGGCGACCGCGACCAGCGAGCCGCCGACCAGCGCGTTGCGCATGAAGTCCGTCTGCAGCACGTCCCACCAGTTGGACTGGAACTGGACCGCCGCGGCGAGCGCGCTCATGCCGGGTCCGGCCCGGTGGCACGGGTGAACAGGTCGCCCTGCGCCGTCCGCACGACCCGCACCGTCGTCCCGTAGAGGTGGGTGAGCAGGTCCTCCTGCACCACGTCGCCGATCGGGTCGTGGTGCGGGTGGCCGTCGAGCAGGTAGACGGCGTCGGTGAGGACCGGCAGCAGCGGGTTGAGGTCGTGCGCCACGACCATGACCGTGACGGGGCGCTCCCGGCGCAGCTCGCCGAGCAGGGTGACGATCTCCTGCTGGTTGCGCAGGTCGAGGTTGGCCAGCGGCTCGTCGAGCAGCAGCAGCTCGGCGTCGTCCACGATGGCCTGGGCGATCGCCACGCGCTGCTGCTGGCCGCCGGAGAGCTGCGACATCCGCCGGTCGGCGTACTCGAGCGCACCGACGCGGCGCAGCGCCTCGTCGACGCGCGCCCGGTCGGCGGCGGTGGTGCGGCGCAGGCCGAAGCGGTGCCCGGTCAGGCCGAGGGTCACCAGGTCGCGGCAGCGGATGGCCTCGCCGAGGGCCGCGGTGTAGTTCTGCGGCACGTACCCGATCCGCCGGTCCCCGCGCCGCGGGACGGCGCCGAGCACCTCCACGCGGCCGGAGGCGACCGGGAGCAGCCCGAGCGCCACCTGGAACAGCGTCGTCTTCCCCGCGCCGTTGGGGCCGATGACCCCGACCACCGCGCCCGCGGGGACGGCGAGCGTCCCCTCCGACCACACGGTCCGTCCGCCGCGCACGACGCTCACGTCGTCCAGGACGAGGGCCGGCGGCCGCGCCGTCCCGTCGGTCCGGGCCGCCGTCAGCCCCTGCGGCCCGCTCACGCGGCGTCCTCGAGGGCGTCGGAGAGTCGCTCCAGCTGGTCCACCTGCCACTCGACGAAGGAACCGTCGTCGTCCGGCGACGATTCCGTGACCTCCACGACGGGGACGCCGGCCTCCTCGGCCGCGGTGCGCAGCTGCTCGGGGAGGCTGCCCTCGGTCTGGGTGTTGTAGACGAGGACGTCGATGCGGCCGTCGGCCAGCGCGGCCTCGAACTCGGCCAGGTCGCCGGGCGACGGCTCCCCCTCGTTGCCCACTGCGGACCGGTAGCCGGCGGGGGTGGCGTCGGTCAGGCCGACCGCCCGCGCGGTGCGGTCGAGGACCGGCTCGGTCGCGCCGTAGGTGCGCCCGGCGGAGACGTCGCGCAGCCGGGCCAGCGCCTCGACGTAGGGCTGCAGCTCGGTGGTGAACAGCTGGCGCTGCTGCTGCAGGTAGGGGGCGGCGTCGGCGGAGAGCTCGGTGAGCGCCGCGGTCACCGCGTCGGCGAAGCGCGGGACGAGCTCGGGCTCGTACCACAGGTGCGGGTCGTCGCCGGTCCGTGCGCCGGCCACCTCGGCGACGTCGACCACGACCGGTCGCGGCGAGACGCCGGCCGCGGCGTCGGCCGCCCAGCCGTCGTAGCCGAGGCCGTTGTAGACGACCACGTCGGCGTCCTCGAAGGCCGCGATGTCGCTCGTGCTCGCCTCGTGGTCGTGCGGGTCGCCCGCGCCGGAGCCCAGCACGGTCGTGACCGTCGTGCAGTCGCCGCCGAGCTGGCCGACGATCGAGCCCCACTGGGCGACCGAGACGACGACGTCGAGGACCTCCCCGGGGCAGTTCGCCGGGTCCCCCTCGTCGGTGACCGGTCCGGCGTCCCCGCCCGAGCAGCCGGCCAGGGTCAGGCCGGTGAGGGCCGCCAGCACGGCGGCCGTGGTGCGGCGCACGGATCTCCTCGACATGGTAATCGTTCTCAGGACCAGTATGGCGCATGCCGGTCCGCGCGGTCCGGCGCCGTCCGCGTCCCGCGGGATGCATACGCCGTCCCGCCATGCGATACGACATGTCACGCAGTGGAAACCGCCGGGTAACGCGCGCGCGGTGCGATCGACGCATGACGACCGCCACCTCGCTCCTGGCGCTCTCGCCGCAGGCCGAGCGCACCTTCGCCGCCCCGGCCCCTCCGCCGCACGCGCTCCCGGCGACGCCGGCGACGGTGCGGTGGGGGGCCGTCGACCCGGCCGCCGCGCCGGTGCTGGAGGTCGCCTCCGGTGCCGCGGTGGCGCTGGAGGCGGTCAGCCACCACGCCGGGGACGCGCCGGAGCTGATGATGGACGCCGGCCTCGACGAGATCTGGGCCGCGATCCCCGAGGGGGAGCGCGGCCCCGGCGTGCACGTGCTCACCGGGCCGGTGGCGGTCGCCGGCGCGCGCCCGGGCGGGGCGGTCGCCGTCCGCATCGACGCCATGGCCCCGCGGGTGCCCTACGGCTCCAACTGCGCCGCCAACTGGGGGCTGCTGTACGACACGTACGGCAAGGAGCGGATCACCGTCTACGAGCTCGACCACTCCGACGGGACGCCGGCCACCGACTTCCCGACCGTCGCCCAGCCGCTGTTCGGGTACGACTTCACCTCGCGCGCCCTCTACGACGTCCCGGGCTGGCGGACGCCGGCGTCGGCGCGCGTGGAGGAGCCGTTCACCCGTCCGGTGCGGGTGCCCGTGCGGCCGCACTTCGGGCTGATGGGCGTGCTGCCCGGCGGCGACGACGTCCTGTCGAGCATCCCGCCGGGCGTCTTCGGCGGGAACGTGGACAACTGGCGGTTCGGCCCCGGCGCCACCGTCTTCTACCCGGTGTTCCGCGAGGGCGCCGGCGTCTACTGGGGCGACCCGCACTTCGCGCAGGGGGACGGCGAGGTGTGCGGCACCGCGATCGAGGCCTCGGCGAACGCGACCGTGCGGCTGGCCGCCGTCGACGACCTGCAGCTGCGCGCGCCCATGCTGGAGACCGGCACCCACTGGTACACGCACGGCTTCGGCGCCGACCTCGACGCGGCCGCGCGGATGGCCGTCGAGGAGATGATCACCCTGCTGCAGTGGCGGGTGGGCCTGTCGGCCGACGACGCCTACTCCCTGTGCTCCGTGGCGATGGACATGGGCGTCACCCAGGTCGTCGACGGCACGCTCGGCGCGCACTGCGGCATCCGCCGCGACATCTTCGGCTGACCGCCCGGCGGGCCGGCACGCCACAGCGTGCGCCGAGGTGCAGGACTCCTCGCGGGGACTGCACCTCGGCGCACGCTGCCGGCGTCTCCGGGGCTAGAGGTCGAGGGTGAGCGACGGCGTCCTCGCCCGGCCCACGCAGACCATCATCGAGCGCCCCGCGGCGCGCTCCTCCTCGGTGAGCACCGAGTCGCGGTGCTCGGGGACGCCGGCCAGCACCCGGGTCTCGCAGGCGCCGCAGTAGCCCTTCTCGCAGTCCGAGGACAGCGTGGGGACGACGTCGCGCAGCGCCTCGACGATCCGCTGGTCGGCGGGCACGGTCACCGTCGTCCCGGTGCGGGCGAGGTGGACGTCGAAGGCCACGTCGTGCGACGTGTCGATCGCGACCTCCTCCTCCGGCGCGGTGAACCGCTCGACGTGCAGCCGGTCGCCGATCCCGGCCGCGGCGCAGGCGGCCTCCATCGCGGCGATCATCGGCGCCGGGCCGCAGCAGTAGACGGCGGTCCCCGGGCCGGCGGCGGCCACGGCGGCGGCCAGGTCCGGGACGCCGTGGACGTCCTGCGGGAGCAGCTGCACCCGGTCGCCGGCCAGCGCGACGAGGTCGTCGGCGAAGGCCATCGAGGCCGCCGTCCGGCCGCCGTAGAGCAGCCGCACGGAGGCGCCGCGGGCGACCAGCTCGCGCGCCATCGCCAGGATCGGCGTGACGCCGATGCCGCCGGCGACCAGCAGGTAGTCCGGCGCCTCGACCAGCGGGAAGTGGTTGCGCGGGCCGCGCACGGTCAGCCGGGCGCCGCTGCGGGCGAGCTCGTGCAGCTCGACCGAGCCGCCGCGGCCGGCCGCCTCGCGGAGCACGGCGACGGTCCAGGTCGGCTCGGCCGGGTCGCCGCACAGGGAGTACTGCCGCAGCCGGCCCGAGGGCAGCCGGACCTCCAGGTGCGCGCCGGGGGTCCACGGGGGCAGCGCCGCGCCGGTCGGGTCGGCGAAGGTCACCGCGACGACGTCGGTGGCCACCGCGCGCACCCCGGTCACCTCCAGCTCGCGGGTGACGATCGCCGCGGGAGCCGGGGCCGAGCCCAGCCGCGGCCCCGGGGTGAACAGCGCCGGGATCGCGTCCCAGCCGGTCTGGTTGCCGCGCGTGGGGTAGGGGACCAGGCCCTCGGGCAGCACCCGGTAGTCGGGCAGCCGGGTGAGGACCTGGCGCATCATCTCGCCGAACATCGCCCGGGCGAGGTGGGCGCCGGCGCAGCGGTGGGTGCCGATGCCGAAGGCCAGGTGCCGCTGCGGGTTGCGGTCGAGCACCACGGTCTCGGGGTCGGGGAAGACCTCCGGGTCGTGGTTGGCCGCCACCCACGGGATGAGCACCCGCTGGCCGGCGTGCATCTGCACCCCGCCGACCTCCGCGTCGGCCAGCAGCGTGCGGGCCATCGACTGCGACGGCGCGAACACCCGCAGGAACTCCTCGACCGCGACGTCGAGCAGGTCGGGGTCGTCGATCAGCCGCTGCCGCTCCTCGGGGTGCTCCGACAGCCACACCAGCGTCGACCCGGTCAGCGACGTCGTGGTGTCCACGCCGCCGGCGACCAGCAGGTACATGACCGAGACGAGCTCCTGCTCGGTGAACGGCCGGCCCTCGGGGTGCTCGGCGTGCACGAGCACGGAGACGGCGTCGTCGCGGGGGTCCGCCCGCCGCGCCGCGATCAGCTCGCGGATGCGGCTCTCCAGGTACATGAGGCCCTCGACCCCGCGCATCGCCCGCTCGGTGCCCGGGACGCTGGCGAAGATGTCGTGCACCGGTCCGGCGAGCTTCTTCCAGTCGTCGGTCGGGAAGCCCAGCCAGTCCAGCGTGACCGCCGCCGGCACCGGGTTGGTCAGGTCGCGGACGAAGTCCACCGACCCGGACTCGACGAAGGCGTCGATCGCCGCGGTGGTGTGCCGGGCGATCATCGGCTTCAGCCGCTCGACCGCGTCGAACGTCAGCAGCGGGTTGATCAGCTCGCGGTAGGGCGTCGCCCGCGGCGGGTCGAGCTCGATCGGGTACTGCTCGAGCCCCGGGCCGAACGGGATGACGAAGGAGATGCCGCGGTCGCCCGCCGGCGCCCGCTCGGAGGAGAAGGTGGCGTCGTCCCGCGCGATGCGGACGACGTCGGCGTGCCGGGTGGTGAAGAAGAAGCCCTCGTGGGCCTCGGTCCACCCCACCGGCTGCGTCTCGCGGAAGCGGCGGTAGTAGGCCACCGGGTCGGCGTTCGCCTCGGGGGAGTGGTGGTCGAACTGCTCGCCGGCGGGGGCGGCGGCGGACTCGGTACGGGGGTCGGTGAGGGTCAACTCGCGCTCCGGAGGGGCTCGAGGCGGGACGCGCGGTGTTGCCCGGCCGCGCCACCGGGACCAGCGAGACTAGACGGCGCGGGGCGGCAGCAGGCGGATGGCCACGGCCTTCTCCTGCGTGTACTCCCGCATCGCGGCGTAGCCGCCGCCGCGGGAGAAGCCGCTGTCCTTCTGCATGTTGAAGGGGAAGCCGATCACGCCGACGTCGTGGAACTGGTTGACCGCGACCTGGCCGCTGCGCACGCCGGCGGCCATCCGGATGGCCCGGGAGACGTCCGAGGTCCAGATGCAGGACAGCAGCCCGAAGTCGGTGCGGTTGGCCAGCTCCAGGGCCTCGGCGTCGTCCGTGAACGTCTGCAGCGCGAGCACGGGGCCGAAGACCTCCTCGCGGACGATGCGCGAGTCGGGCGTCACGCCGTCGACGACGGTCGGCTCGACGTACCAGCCGGCGCCGCGGTCGGCGGGGACGCCGCCGCCGGTGAGCACCCGGGCGCCGGTGGAGGGCAGCTCGGTGAGGAAGCCCAGCACCCGGTCGCGCTGGGTGGCGTTGACCAGCGGGCCCATGTCCAGGTCCTCGTCCCAGGCGCCGATCCGCACCGCGCGCATGGCCTCGACGACCCGCTCGCGCACCTCGTCGGCGACCGACTCCTGCACGACGAGGCGGGAGCCGGCGTAGCAGTTCTGCCCGGCGTTCTCGGTGATGGAGCCGACGATCGCCGGGATCGCGGTGTCGAGGTCGGCGTCGGCGAAGACGAGGTTCGGCGACTTGCCGCCCAGCTCCAGCTTGACCGGCACGAGGTTCTCGGCGGCCGAGCGCATGATCGCCCGGCCGGTCGCCGTCGAGCCGACGAAGCTGAGGTGGTCGATGCCGGCGTGCCCGGAGAGCGCGGCGCCGGCCTGCGGGCCGCCGGTGACGACGTTGAGGACGCCGGCCGGCAGCCCGGCCTCGGCGGCCAGCTCGGCCAGGGCCAGCACGACCAGCGGCGCGACCTCCGACGGCTTCAGGACGACGGTGTTGCCGGCGGCCAGCGCGGGCGCGGCGTTGGCCGCGGTCAGGACGGCGGGGACGTTCCACGGCGTGATGACGGCGCACACGCCCAGCGGCTCCATCAGCGTGTAGCCGTGGAAGTCCGGGGTGCGGGTGGGCAGCGTGACGCCGGTCAGCTTGTCGGCCGCGCCGCCGAAGTAGCCGATGATCCCGCCGGCGATGAAGGCGTTCATCCGTCCGCCGGACAGCGGCTTGCCGACGTCCTGCGCCTCCAGCGCGGCCAGCCGCTCGGCGTTCTCGAACACCAGCTGCGACCAGCGGGAGAGGAGCGCGCCGCGGTCGGTGGGGTTGGTCGCCGCCCAGCCGGGGGCGGCACGGCGGGCCGCGGCCACGGCGGCGTCGACGTCGGCCGCGCTGCCCTCGGCGACCGTGGCGAACGGCTGCCCGGTGGCGGGGTCGACCAGCTCCAGGCGGCCGCCGCCGGCCGCGGGCGACCACTCGCCGCCGATGAACTGGAGGCCCTCGTGCACGGACGTCGTCATGCTGAGATCGTGGGCGGCAGCATCTCGCCAGTCAAGACGGTCTCTCGTAACGTGACACGCCATGACCGGTCGACCGACTGCCGTGACCGCCGCCGTCCTGCGGGATCCCGCCGGGCCCCTGGAGCTCGTCGAACTGGAGCTGGCGCCACCCCGGGCCGACGAGGTGGTGGTGCGGCTGGTGAGCACCGGCATCTGCGGCACCGACCTGGAGTTCCGCTCCATGATGACGCCGCCGGTCGTGCTCGGGCACGAGGGCGCGGGCGTGGTCGAGCAGGTCGGCGAGGGGGTCACGGACCTGGCCGTCGGCGACCCGGTCGCCATGACCTTCGCCTTCTGCGGGCAGTGCGGCCCCTGCTCGCAGGACGCGATGGCCTACTGCGAGGAGTTCTGGGCGTACAACTTCATCGGCACGCGCCCCGACGGCAGCACCGCGCTGTCGCAGGACGGGCAGCCGGTGCACGGCCACTTCCTGGGCCAGTCCTCCTTCGCCACGCACGTGGTCGCCCGGCGCGGCAGCGTCGTGAAGGTCCCCGCGGGCACCGACCTCACCGTCGTCGGGCCCTTCGGCTGCGGCTTCCAGACCGGCGCCGGCGGCGTGCTCAACGTGCTGCGCCCCGCGCCGGGGAGCTCGATCGGCGTCTTCGGCGCCGGCGCGGTGGGTGCGGCGGCGATCCTCGGTGCCGTCGAGGCCGGCTGCACCACGATCGTCGCGGTGGACGTGAACCCGGCGAAGCTCGAGCAGGCGCGGGGGCTGGGCGCCACGCACACGGTCGTCGCCGGGGAGGACCTCGCCGAGCGGGTCCGGGCCGAGGTGCCCGGCGGGCTGCAGTACAGCGTCGACACCACCGGGCGGGCCGACGTCCTGCGCGCCGCCGTCGAGTCGCTGGCCCCGCTGGGCGTCTGCGGGGTCATCGGGGTGGGCGCGAGCGCGGAGATGTCGTTCGAGTGGCGCTCGATCCTCGGCACCGGCCGGTCGGTCGTCGGCATCACCGCCGGCGCCAGCGTCCCCGAGGAGTTCCTGCCGCGGCTGGTCGAGCTGCACCGGGCCGGCCGCTTCCCGGTCGACGGGTTGCTGACCCACTACCCGTTCGCCGAGATCAACCGCGCCCTGGACGACGTCCGGGCAGGTCGGGTGGGCAAGGCCGTCCTCACGTTCTGAGCCCGCACGGGCGTCCGTGACGCCGGTCACCGCCAGCCGGTGACCGGCGTCACTCGTCTCCAGCCGCTTGTTACAAGCGCGTTGATTCCGTAACGGCCTGGACTTGACCGTTGACACGGCCTGCGGCCCCGACAACAGTGACCCGCACCGGTCCACATCGTGAACTACCGATTCACGATGCGAGACGGTCGAGGAAGCCGGGAGGAGGTGACGGGAGCGTGCGAGCCGTGGTCCAGACCGCCTTCGGTGGCCCCGAGGTCCTCTCCCTCGTCGACCGTCCCGTCCCCGTCCCCGGACCGGCCGAGGTGCTGGTCCGCGTCGCCGCCTGCGGGGTCAACCAGCTCGACGTCCTGCAGCGCCGCGGCCACGTGCGCCTGCCCGGCCTCGAGCTGCCGCACGTCGCCGGGATGGACGTCGCCGGCGTCGTCGAGGCCGCCGGTGAGGAGTCCCCGGTGCCGGTGGGCACGCGCGTGCTCCTCGACCCCAGTGTCCCCTGCGGCGCCTGCCCGCTGTGCCACGAGGGCCGCGGCGGCCACTGTCCGAACCTGCGCATCCTCGGCGCCACGGTCGACGGCGGGTTCGCCGAGTACGTCGTCGCGCCCGCCTCGGCCGCGCACCCGGTCCCCGACGGCGTCGACCTGACCGACGCCGCCTGCCTGCCCACCCCGTGGGCGACCGCCCACTCCGCCGTGGTGCGCGTGGGCCGCCTGCGCGCCGGCGAGACGCTGCTCGTGCACGCCGCCGCCGGGTCGGTGGGCCTGGCCGCGGTGCAGATCGCCCAGCGGGTCGGCGCCCGCGTCGTCGCCACCGTCGGCAGCCCGGAGAAGGCCGCGGCGCTGTCCAAGGTCGGCGTCGAGCACGTCGTCGGCGACCCCGGCGCGCTGGCCGGCGTGGTCGCCGAGGTCACCGACGGCCGCGGGGTCGACGTCGTCCTCGAGTACCTCGGCCCGGCCACCTGGGCGGCCTCCATGGCGGCGCTGCGCATCGGCGGCCGGCTGGTCCTCCTCGGCAACACCACCGGCGACCAGGTCTCCTTCTCCCTCTCCGACGCCTTCCACCGCGGGCTCGAGCTGCTGGGCGCCGGCGGCTACCTGCCCAGCGACACGGCCGCGGCCCTGCAGCTGTTCGCCGACGGGGGGACGGCGCTGGTCGCCGGCACCTTCCCGCTGGAGGAGGCCGGCGCCGCGCAGGAGCTGCTGTGCGAGCGCAGCACGGTCGGCCGCGTGCTGGTGGTGCCATGACCACCCTGCTCGTCGTCGACGGCGACGTCGTCACCATGGGCCCGGACCGGGCGGTGCTCGAGCGCACCACGGTCGCGGTTCGCGACGGCGCGATCGTGGCCCTGGGCCCCGCCGCCGAGCTGCGCGCCGCGCACCCCGGCGCCGCGGAGATCGACGCCGCCGGCTGCGTGGTCACCCCCGGCCTGGTCGACGCCCACCAGCACACGACCGGTGACCCGCTGGTCCGCAGCACCATCCCCGACGACATCGACGCCCAGCAGGCGATCTTCGACTGGGCGGTGCCGGTGCACTCCGGCCACGAGCCCGGGGACGACGAGGTGTCGGCGGCCCTCACCGCCGTCGAGGCGCTGGTCAACGGCGTGACCACCATCGCCGAGCCCGGCACGGTCGCCCATCCGCTGTCGGTCGCGCGCGGCCTGTCGGCGGTCGGCATCCGCGGCCGCGTGGGCACCTGGGGCTGGGACGCCCCCGGCCTGCCCTGGTCGGGCCCGGCCGCCGAGGTGCTGACCCGCCAGGAGCAGCTGCTCGCCGACCTGCCCGCCGACGGCGTGGTGGGCGCCTGGGTGACCCTCGTCGGTCACGACCTGGCCAGCGACGAGCTGTTCGCCGGCGCGGCCGCCCTGGCCGAGCGCGCCGGCACGCAGGTCACCTGGCACCTGTCGCCCAGCGCAGCGGACGGCGTGGCCTACGCCGCCCGCAGCGGCAAGCGCCCGGTCACCCACCTGGCCGACCTCGGCGTCCTGGGCCCGCGGCTGGTGCTCGGGCACGCCGTCCACCTGGACGACGCCGAGCTCGCCGCCCTCCTGGAGACGCGGACCGCCGTCGCCGTCTGCCCGGGCGCCTACCTGCGGCTCGGCCAGGGCTACACCGGCGCCTCCCGGCACGCGGAGTTCCTCCGGGCCGGCGGCCGGCTCGCGCTGGGCTGCGACGCGCACAACGCCGGCGACACCCCCGACGTGCTGCGGGCGGCGTGGCTGCTGGCCGGGGTCTCCCGGGACACCGGCGCCGGGGACCCGCCGCTGACCGCGGCCGACGCCTTCGCCGTGGCCACCTGCGGCGGCGCGGAGGCGCTCGGCCTCGGCGACCTGGTCGGGTCGGTCGAGGTCGGCAAGCGCGCGGACCTGGTCGTCTTCGACGGGACGGCGCCGGCCTGGACCCCCCGCGGCGACCTGGCGCTGCACCTGGTCTGGGGCGCGCCGAGCGGCACCGTCCGCGACGTCCTGGTCGACGGCCGCCCCGTCGTCCGCGACGGCCGCGTCACCACCGTCGACCTCGCCGCCCTGCGCGAGGAGGCCGCCGGCCGCCGGGCCGCGCTGCTGCGCCGGGCCGGCATCGACCCCGTCCCCAGCTGGCCGGTCCGGCCGGCCCTCGTCCCGGGAGGTGCCCGCGCGTGAGGACCATCGACCTCGGCGGCCGGTCCCCGGCCCAGCTGCAGGGCCTGCTGTCCCAGCTGGTCGTGCCGCGGCCCATCGCGATGATCTCCACCACCGGGCCGGCCGGTGTCAACGTCGCGCCGTTCAGCTACTTCATGCCGGTCTGCGGCCAGCCGCCCACGATCGCGGTGACGATCGGGACCGTCCGCGAGGCCAGCCCCGAGCCCAAGGACACCTGGGTGAACCTCGAGGCCACCGGCGAGTTCGTGGTGAACCTGACTACCACGGCGCTGGTCGACCACATCGAGACCGTGGCCCGCGAGTACCCGCCGGACGTCGACGAGGCGCAGTTGGTCGGCTGGACCACCCGTCCCTCCGAGGTCGTGGCCGCGCCGTCGCTGGCGGAGAGCCCGGCCCACCTCGAGTGCCGGGTGCTGGAGACCATCGACCGCGGGGACCCGACCTCCTGCTTCTCGGGCGTCCACATCGTGCTGGCCGAGGTCGTCGCCATCCGCGTGTCCGAGGACCTGCTGGCCGACGACAGCGAGACCCGCATCGACCCGACCCGCGTGGCCGCCATCGGCCGCATGGGCTTCCCCATGTTCGTCGCCGCCACCGGTGACGCCGTCTTCGAGCAGGAGCGCATCGCGTATGCGGACCTGGTCGACAGCGCCGGCTGAGCCGGTCGCGCAGCACCGCACCACCGGCTCCACAGACCCGACAACCCACCTCAGATCCGGGAGGCAGCAATGTCCACCAAGAGACCCCTGCGGCGCACCGCCGCGCTGGCGGCCGTCGCGGTCGTCGCGCTCAGCGCCTGCGGCAACAACGCGGAGGACTCCGACAGCGGCTCCGACGGCGGCTCGTCGGGCGGCGGCGGCAGCAGCGCCTCGGGCGAGCAGCCGGACGTCAACGGCGACGGCGACGTCAAGATCGGCGTCCTCAGCCCCGGCGACCTCAATGACAACGGCTACTACGAGTCGTTCGTCGTCAAGGCGCAGGAGTTCGTCGACGGCCAGGACGGCTGGGAGCTGATCAAGGTCGGCTCGATCAACCCCGCCGACGCGCTCGAGCAGGCCCGCAACATGTGCCGCCAGGGCGTCGACATGGTCGCGCTGGCCGCCTCCGAGCTCGCCGACGCACTGCCGGCGGCCGAGGAGGACGTCTGCGCGGACACCATCTGGTACCTCCCGTCGCAGACCGAGGGCTACGAGCTCGCCGACAACGTCGTCCTCTCGCAGGACTCGGCGTCCGAGTCGCTGCTGGCCGCCGGCTACGCGCTGGGCCTGCTCATGCAGGACAGCGGCGCCACCTCGGCCGGGTTCGTCACCGGCCCGGAGCTGGACTTCAGCATCATCGCCGCGCAGGCCTTCCAGGCCGGCATCCGGCAGATCGTCCCGGACGCCGAGGTGGTCACCACCTACACCGGCGACTTCGACGACTCGGGCTTGGCCGTGGAGGCCACCCAGGCGCAGATCGGCCAGGGCATCGGCGGGCTGTACCCGTACCTGGGTGGCGCCACCGACGCCTCGGCCCAGCTCGGCTTCGACGCCGGCATCCCGGTCCTGACGCCGGGCACCGACCGCTGCGGTGAGGACACCTACGCCATCTCGGTGATCTTCGACCCGGGCGAGTACTTCGCGGCCGCGCTGCAGGACTTCGCCGACGGCGCCCTCGAGGGCGGCTCGACCCGCGTCTGGAAGATGGGCGTCGACCCGCTGCCCACCGTCGAGTTCTGCGACGCCAGCGGCGCGACGGCCGAGCAGCAGCAGCAGCTGGCCGACTTCATCGCCTCGGTCGGGGACGGCACGATCGACCCCGACGCCGAGGTCGAGCGCCTGGGGAGCTGAACGTGAGCCACGACCGTGCCCGTACCGACGGGCCCGTCCCCGCACTGGAACTGCGGGGCATCAGCAAGCGGTACGGGCCGGTCGTGGCCTGCGACGCCGTGGACCTCTCCGTCCAGCGCGGTGAGGTGCACGGCCTGCTCGGGGAGAACGGCGCCGGCAAGTCCACCCTCATGAAGGTCCTCATGGGCCTCGTGCAGGCCGACGCCGGCGAGGTCCACCGGGACGGCGTCCGGGTCGACGTGCACACGCCGCTGCAGGCGGCCGAGCACGGCCTGGGCATGGTGCACCAGCACTTCAGCCTCATCGAGCCGCTCACCGTCTGGGAGAACGTCGCCCTCGGCGAGCCCGGCCGGATCGACCGCGACGCGATCTGCGCCGACGTCGAGGCCGTCGGTGCCCGGTACGGGCTGGTCGTCGACCCGGCGGCCACGGTCGAGCGGCTGTCGGCCGGCGAGCGCCAGCGGGTCGAGCTGATCAAGGCGCTGCGCCGCGACCCGAAGGTGCTCATCCTCGACGAGCCCACCTCGGTGCTCACCATCGCCGAGTCCGCGGCGCTGTTCGAGGTGCTGCGCACCTCGGTGGTCGCGGAGGGCCGCGGGGTCATCCTCATCAGCCACAAGCTGGCCGAGATCACCGCCGCCACCGACGTCGTGTCGGTGCTGCGCCGGGGCAGGCTGGCGTTTCACTGCCGCACCGCCGACACCTCCGCGCCGGAGCTGGCCCGCCAGATGGTCGGCCGCGACGTGTCGCTGCAGTCCGAGGGCGCGGCCCTCGGCCTCGTCGTCACCGACGACCCCGCCAAGCACCTCAGCCCGGTGCTCGCCGGCGGCCTGGACGCCGTGCCCGCCGAGCCACCGGCCCCGCAGGTCTCCGCGGACGTCCAGGGGACGGCGGCGCTGGCCCTGCACGACCTGTGCGTCACCGGACCGGACGGTCGCGTGCTGCTGGACTCCCTCGACCTGGAGGTCGCGACCGGCGAGATCGTCGCCCTCTACGGCGTCGAGGGGAACGGGCAGGCGACGCTCGGCGACCTGCTCTCCGGCCTGCTCGAGCCCGACACCGGCGAGGTGCGCGTCGACGGCCGCCCGGTGGCGCTCGACCGGCCCGGCGCCCTGCACGACGCGGGGATCGGCGTCATCCCCGAGGACCGGCACCGCTCCGGCGTCGTCCTGGACATGAGCGTGGCCGACAACCTGGTCATGACCGACCTCCGCCGGTTCAGCGGCCGGTGGCTGATGCGCCGCAACCAGATCCGCGCGCAGGCGCAGGACCTCGTCGAGCGGTTCGCCATCCGGACGCCGTCGATCGACGCCCCGCTGCGCACCCTGTCCGGCGGCAACCAGCAGCGCGTCGTCCTGGCCCGCGAGCTGTCCGCGGGGCCCACCGTCCTGGTCGCCGCCCAGCCCACGCACGGGCTGGACGTCGGCGCCATCGAGGACATGTACGCCCGCCTGCGGGAGGCGGCCGCCTCCGGCGTCGCCGTCCTGCTCATCTCGACCGAACTGGAGGAGGTCATGGCGCTGGCCAGCCGCATCGCGGTCATCTCGTCGGGCCGGATCATCGGGGTCCTCGACGTCGCGGACGCCTCCCCGCAGCGCCTGGGCATGCTCGTCGGGGGCCTCGTGAGCGGTGACGCGGCATGACGACCGTCGCCGGCCCCACCGGCAGCCCCCGCCGTCCCCTCGTCTCCTACGTCGTCGGCCCGACCGGGCTGCGCCGGCCCTCCACCGACGCGTGGCGCACGGCGGGCATCACCGTCGGCTGCGTCGCGCTGGTGATGGCGCTGGCCGCGCTGCTCGTCACCCTCTCCGACGGCTCGCCGTCGGAGGTCGTCGACGCGCTCTACACCGGGAGCATCGCCGACGCCGCCGGCTGGTCGCAGACGTTCGTCAACGCCGCGCCGCTGCTGCTGGTCGCGCTCGGCGCCTGCATCGCCAACCGGGCCGGGGTGTTCAACATCGGCCAGGAGGGGCAGCTGCTCATCGGCGCGATGGTCGGCTGCTTCGTCGCCCTGCGGCTGCAGGGGCCCGGCTGGCTGGTCATCACGGTCGCTCTGGTCGCGGCCGCGGCCGGCGGCGGCGCCTGGTCGGGCATCAGCGCGGCGATGTACTACACCCGCGGCGTCAACGTCGTCGTCACCACGCTGCTGCTCACCTTCATCGCCGCCCAGGTCGTGCAGTTCGCCGTCCTGAGCCCCTCGCTGCTGCAGGAGACCGGTATCGGCAACGGGCCGGCCCGCCCGCAGTCCGACGCGGTGCCGGAGTACCTGCGGCTGGCCAGCTTCGGCGAGTACCCGGACCTGACCGTCGGCGTCGGGGCCATCCTGGCCGTGCTGGCCACCGTCGTCCTGGCCGTGCTGCTGGGCCGCAGCCGCTGGGGCTTCCGGCTGAACATGCTGGGCCTCAACCCCATGGCCGCCCGGCACGCGGGCATCCGCGCCTCCCGCCTCGGCGGCTCGGCGCTGGTGCTCTCCGGGGCCTTCGCCGGCCTCGCCGGCGGCGTGATCCTGATGGGCACCGTCTTCCGGCTCCAGCCGGCCATCTCCAACAACTTCGGCTGGGACGGCCTGCTGGTCGCCCTCGTCGCCCGCAGCCGCCCGGGTCTCGCCCTGCCGGTGGCCGTGCTCTTCGGCGGCCTGCGCGCCGGCTCCAGCTACCTGGCCGCCACCGGCGTGCCGGACTACCTGGTCGACGTCATCCAGGCGCTGCTCGTGCTCGCCTTCGTCGTGCCGCCGGTGCTGTCGGCGATGTGGGGCCGCCGCATCCGCAACCGCTCCGCCGTCCCCGAGTCCCCCGCCCGGCCGTCGGCCGCCGCGCCCGCCAAGGAAGAGGTGCCGGTCTGATGTGGCTCGACGACGGCGGCACGGTGCTCTCCAGCGCCCTGCGCCTCACCGCCCCGCTGGCGTTCGCCGCCTGCGGGGAGTACCTCGCCGAGCGCGCGGGGACGCTCAACATCTCCGTCGAGGGGATGATGCTCTCCGGCGCCTTCGGCGCGATCGCCGTCGGCAGCGCCACCGGCAGCCCGACCGTCGGCCTGTTCGCCGGCGCGCTGGTCGGCCTGCTCGTGGCCCTGGTGCACGCCAACCTGTCGCACCGGATCCAGATCAACACGTTCGTCGTCGGCCTGGTGATCAACACCCTGGTGCTGGGCGTGACGAGCTTCCTGCTGCAGACCATGGAGTTCAGCCGCACCCAGGTCGGCGTCCTCGAGGTCCCGGGGTTGTCGGAGATCCCGCTGATCGGCGTGGTCTTCGAGCAGCGGTGGCCGTTCTACCTGCTCGTCCTGGTCGTCCCGCTGACCTGGTTCCTGGTCAACCGCACCCGGTGGGGCCTGGAGCTGCGCGCGGTGGGGGAGAACCCGCAGGCCGCCGACGTCAGCGGGATCAGGGTGAACGTCCGCCGCCGGCAGGCGCTCATGTGGTGCGGCGTGATGTCCGGGCTCGGCGGCGCCTACCTGTCGGTCGGCCTCGTCGGCTCGTTCAACAACAACATGACCGCCGGTCGCGGGTTCATCGTGATCGCCGCGGTGATCTTCGGCGCCTGGCGGCTCAAGGGCACCCTGCTCGGCTGCTTCCTGTTCGGCGCCGCCGACGCGCTGCGCCTGGCCCTGCCGTCGCTGGGCGTCGAGCTCAACGCCCAGCTGCTGGTGGCCGCGCCCTACCTGCTGGCGCTCGCGGTCATGGTGCTGATGGTCAAGTCGCAGCGCGAGCCCCGGGCGCTGTCGAAACCGTTCGAGAGAGGACTGGTCTGAGTGGTCCCCGCGACCACCGGCCGGCCCAGAGGAGAGAGGAACACCACCCGATGACCGGACCCGTGCTGACCGAGGCCCGCTGGACCCACGTCGCCCTGCCGACCGGGGACCTGGACGCCGCGATCGAGTTCTACACGTCGCTCACCCCGCTGGTCGTCGTGGAGCGGTTCTCCGACGACGCCGGCGAGAGCGCCTGGCTGTCGAACGACAAGCAGGCCGAGACGCCGTTCGTGCTCGTGCTCGTGTCGTTCGACAAGGACAAGGGCGGGCAGCTGGGCCTGCTCAAGCCGTTCGCACACCTGGGCATCGAGGTCCCGCACCGCGAGGACGTCGACGCCATCGCCGCCAAGGCGAGGGAGCTGGGCGTGCTGCAGTGGGAGCCCCGCGACATGCCCGGCCCCGTCGGCTACATCTGCGCGCTCAACGACCCCGACGGCAACGTCATCGAGATCTCGCACAACCAGAAGGTGTTCGAGCTCGTCCGCAACAAGTGGGGCACCCCGGCTTGAGCGACACCCGCGCCGCGGTCACGGCCTACCTCGACGCCCTGAACACCGGGGACCCGGACGTGATCGCGGCGCGCGTCACCGAGGACTTCGTCAACGAGCACACCAGTGCCCGGGGGCGCAGCCTCACCGGCCGGGCGGCCTACCGCGAGCGGCTGCCCGGTTTCCTGGCGGCCTTCGTCGGCCTGCGGTACGAGGCCGAGGACGTCCTGGTCGACGGCGACCGGGCCGCGGTGGCCTACCGGATGACGGCCCGGATGCAGCGCGACGGCGCCGCGGAGGTGCCGGTCGACGTCCGCGGGGTGTTCCGGTTCCGCGTGCGCGACGGCCTGGTCGCCGCCCGCGCGGACTACTGGGACGGCGAGGTCGTGGCCGCCCAGACCGCCGCCGTGGACGGCGTCCCGGCCGACGCGGCCGGGGGTTGACGCCCCCGCCCACGACCTGGTTCCTTCTCCTCGACCCGCCCCGGTAGGCAACAGACCGGAGCGGGGGAGCGCGGCGACGCAGCCCGCTGGATCCCACCGTTGCATGCCGATCGGGCGTGCCGCGGACATGGGCGGGACGCCCGGTCGGACCACATGTCGGTCCACCCCAGGGAGCCCCGGTGAAGAGCATCTCCTACGGCGTCCACGGCGACGCCGGCGTCCTCGAGGTCACCGAGTCCGACGTCCCCGAGCCCGGACCGGGCGAGGTGCTGGTCGAGGTCGCCGCCTGCGGGCTCAACCACCTCGACGTCCTGCAGCGCCGCGGTCCCGCCCTGATCCCCGGCTTCGAGCTGCCGCACGTGGCCGGCATGGACGTCGCCGGCACGGTCGCCGCCGTCGGACCCGACGTCGACCCGGCCGCGCACCCGGCCGCCCGCGCCGGCGCCCGCGTGGTGGTCAACCCCGCCGTCCCCTGCGACGACTGCCCGGTGTGCGCCGGCGGCGCCGACGGCATGTGCCCGGCCACGAAGGTGGTCGGCGGCAACGTGGCCGGGGGCTACGCCGAGTACGTCGTCGTCCCCGCGGCGAACGTGCACGCCGTCCCCGACGGGGTGGACCTCGTCGAGGCGGCGGTCGTGCCCACGGTCTGGATGACCGCCTGGCACGCGCTGGTCGAGGTCGGCCAGGTGGCGGCCGGGGAGACCGTGCTCGTGCACGCCGGCGCCAGCGGGGTCAGCACGGCGGCCATCCAGCTGGCCAAGGCCGCCGGGGCGCGGGTGGTCACCACGGTGAGCAGCGCGGCCAAGGCCCCGTACGCCGCCGACCTCGGGGCGGACCTGGTCGTGGACACCTCGACCACCGACCTGGTCGGCGCCGCCCGCGGGTTCACCGACGGCCGCGGCGTCGACGTCGTCGTCGACCACGTCGGCCCCGCCGTCTGGGACGCCTCGGTCTACAGCCTCGGGCACCGCGGCCGGCTGGTCTTCCTCGGCAACACCACCGGCGACCGGACGTCGTTCGACCTCGTCTACGCCTACCACTTCGGCCTGCGGCTGCTGGGCTCCGACCCCTACGACCGGCGCGAGTTCGCCCCGATGCTGGAGCGCTACTGGTCGTCGGGTTTCCGCACCCCGGTCGACAGCGAGTTCCCGCTGGTCGAGGCGGCCGCCGCGCAGCGGCACATGGAGTCGCGCCGCGCCACCGGCAAGATCGTGCTGCGGCCGTGAGTGCCCCGCCGGTGGTCGGGCCCGGCCCGGTCTGGGACGTCGTCAACGGCCTGGCCGGCTTCGGCGCGCTGGCCGCCGCCCTCGATCTCGGGGCCGTCGACGCCCTGGCGACGGCCGGCGACGACGGGCTGACGGCGGACGCGCTGGCCGCCGCGGTGGGCGCCGCGGACGCCGAGGGTGTGGCGCTGCTCGCCGAGCTGCTGGTCTCCCTGGGCCTGCTGACCACCGACGGCCGGGCGTTCGCGCTGACCCCGGTGGCCGCCCGCTTCCTGGTCCGCGACTCCCCGGCGTCCATGGCCGCGCTCGCGCCGCTGTCGCCGGGCCCGTGGTCGGGCTGGCAGCACCTGGCCGCGACCCTCCGCACCGGCCGGGTGCCGGAGGCGACGGCGGAGGAGCTGGGCGCGATGTACCCGGACCTGGTCCGCGCGACCGCCCCGACGCAGCGCGCCGTGGCCGCCGGTGTGGTCGGCGAGCTGGCCGCCCGCGGCCTGTGGCCCGAGGCCCCGCGCGTGGTCGACCTCGGCTGCGGCTCGGCCGCCTGGCTGGCCGTCCTGGCCGGCGACCGGCCCGGCGCCACGGCGGTCGGGGTCGACCTGCCGGGGGTGCTGGAGGTCGCCCGCGAGACGGTGGCGGCGGCCGGGCTCGCCGGCCGGGTGTCCCTCCACGCCGGGGACTACCTGGCGGCGGACCTGCCCGCCGGCGGGGCCGACGTCGTCGTCCTGGCCCACGTGCTGCGCGCCGAGCCGCGCGCGCGGGCCCGGCGGCTGCTGGCCCGGGCGGTGGAGCTCACCGCGCCCGGCGGGGTGGTCGTCGTCGCCGACTACCCGCGGCCGGACCCCGCCACGGAGCCGGACCCCGGCCGCGACGCCGTCCTCGCCGCCGCCCGCCACGAGCTGGTGCTCTCGCTGACCATGGCCGCCTCCACCGCCGGCCGCGGCGTCTCCGTGGCCGACCTGCGCGCGTGGGCGGCGGACTGCGGCGCCGCGCTCACCGACGTCCTGCAGCCGGTGCCCCGGCAGACCGTCTTCCTGGTCCGCCGTCCCGAGACCGAGACCGTCCCCGGGACCGCCCCCGGGACCGCCCCCGAGACCGAGAGGTGACCATGACCGAATCCCCGGACAGGGCCCCGACCCGCCCCACGGGCGAGCCCTGCGACACGCTCGTGCTGGGCTCCCACGTCGTCACCATGGACGACGAGCGCCGGGTGTACCGCGACGGCGCCGTGGCGGTCCGCGACGGCCGGATCGTGGCCGTCGGCGCGGCGGCCGAGCTGCAGGCCCGCTACAGCCCCGCCGAGGTCGTCGGCGGCGAGCGCTTCGTCGTCACGCCGGGGCTGGTCAACACCCACGTGCACATCACCGGGGAGCCGCTGACCCGCGGCTTCGTCCCCGACGACACCCCGTTCCTCGAGAACGTCTTCGAGTGGCTCACCCCGATCCACACCCACTACACCGAGGACGACGAGCGGGTCTCGGCGCAGCTGGCCGCGCTGGAGATGCTGAAGTCCGGGACGACGGCGTTCCTCGAGGCCGGCACCGTCCGGTTCATCGACCCCGTCGTCGACGGGCTGGCCGAGATCGGCATCCGGGCGCGGGTCGGCCCGTGGGCGTGGGACCTGGTCGGCGACTACGAGGCGCTGCGGATGACCACCGCCGAGGCGGTCGGCGCGATGACCTACGCGATGGACACCTACGGCTCGGCCGCCGACGGCCGGGTGCAGGCCTGGCCGATCGTCATCGGGCACACCACGTGCAGCGACGAGCTCTGGCAGACCGCCAAGCGGATGTCCGACGAGCGCGGCACCGGGATGAGCGCGCACATGTCCCCGGCCGCGATGGACCCCGAAGGGTTCCTCGCCACCTTCGGGCAGCGGCCGATGGTCCACCTCGACGAGATCGGCGTCCTGGACCGCAACGTGCTGCTGACCCACGCCGTCCACGTCGACGACACAGAGATCGCCGCGCTGGCGCGGACCGGGACGAGCATCGCCCACTGCCCCACGACGGCGCTCAAGGTCTCCTACGGCGTCACCCAGATCGGGAAGTTCCCCGAGATGGTCGCCGCCGGCGTGAACGTGGCGATCGGCACCGACGGCAACAACGCCTCCAACTACCACGACCTCATGCGGGCCACCTACCTCGTGGCGGGGCTGTTCAAGGACGCCCGCCGCGACGCGACGGTGTTCCCGGCCGAGGACGCCTTCGCCATGGCGACCCGCAACGGCGCCCGCGCACTGCAGGCCGAGGACGAGCTCGGCTCGCTCGAGGCCGGCAAGCAGGCCGACCTGGTCCTGCACGACACCAACCGGCCCGAGTGGCGCCCGTTGCACAACGTCGCCAACCAGCTGGTCTGGTCGGCCGACGGCCGCGGGGTGCACACCGTCATGGTCGGCGGCCGGCGCGTGGTCGAGGACTACCGCTGCACCACCGTCGACGAGGACGCGCTGCTGCAGCGCGCCCAGGCCGCGGGCGAGGGCGTCGTCGCCCGGTCCGGCCTCCCCGACCGGGCCAAGTGGCCCTCGTCCTGATCCCACCCCCACCCACCGAAGAGGAGAGAGAGCCATGCCCACCCTGACCGAGGCCCGCTGGACGCACGTCGCCATCCCGGTGCGCGACATCGACCGGTCGATCGAGTTCTACACGTCGGTGACCCCGCTGGTGCTCGTGCAGCAGAACGCCGACGAGAGCGGCCGCAGCGCCTGGCTGTCCAACCCGGGCCAGGTCGAGACGCCGTTCGTGCTCGTGCTCGGCGAGTTCGTCCCGGAGATCGGCGCCCGCTTCGGCATCGTCGACGGCAAGCCGGACCCCACCTTCTCGCCGTGGGCGCACATCGGCATCGAGCTGCCCCGCCGCGAGGACGTCGACGAGGTCGCCGCCAAGGCCCGCGAGCTGGGGCGGCTGCAGTGGGAGCCGACGCAGATGGCCGAGCACATCGGCTACATCTGCGCCGTCCTGGACCCCGACGGCAACGTCCTCGAGTTCTCCCACAACCAGAAGGTCTTCGCGACCATCCAGGAGCTCTGGGGCTGAGCCGCCGATCCGCCGACCCCGCCCGCCCCTCCCGGGCCGGCGGGGTCGCCGGCGTGCCGTCCGGAACGCGCCGGTGGGCCGTCCCGGACCCGCCCCGGCGGTTCACAGGACGGGACGGCGTCTCGTAGCGTGAGGCATCCCACGAGCAGCGAGGAGGTGGCCGGCGTGCGCACCCGCACCCTCGGTCCCCGGCAGGTCGGCGCGGTCGGCCTGGGCGCCATGCACCTGTCCAGCTCACCGCAGCGGCCGGCGCCCGACCGGGCCGCCGCCACCGTGCACGCCGCGCTCGACGCCGGCGTCACCGTGGTCGACACCGCCGACGTGTACTGCGTCGACGAGACCGAGATCGGCCACAACGAGCGCCTCGTCGCCGATGCGCTGCGGACCTGGTCCGGGGACGCCGACGACGTCCTCGTGGCCACCAAGGGCGGGCTGGTCCGCCCCTGGGACTTCCGCGCCACCCCCGAGCACCTGCACGCCGCGGCCCGGGCCAGCGCGGAGGCCCTCGGCGTCGAGGCGATCGGGCTGTACCAGCTGCACTGGCCCGACCCCTCGGTGCCGTACGAGGAGTCGGTCGGGGCGCTGGCCGAGCTGGTCGACCAGGGCGTCGTGCGCACCGTCGGCGTGAGCAACGTCGACGTCGCGAAGCTCGACACGGCCGCCGCGGTGCTCGGCGAGCGGCTGGTGAGCGTGCAGAACCCCTACTCGGTCGAGGACCGCTGGGGGGAGCCGATGCTGCGGCGCACCGAGGAGCTGGGGCTGGCGTTCCTGCCGTACACGCCGCTGGCCGGCGTGACCGGCGACGGCGCCCGCGCGCGGGCCACCCGGGCGGTGGCCGCCGAGCTCGGGGTCTCGTCGCAGCGGGTGGCGCTGGCCTGGCTGCTCGCGCACTCGCCGGCGGTCGTCGCCATCCCCGGTTCGACCCGGCCGGAGTCCATCCGCGACAGCGCGGCGGCCGCCGACCTGGACCTCTCCCCGGAGCAGGTGGCGCGGATCGACGACGCGCCGGCGGACCCGTCGCGCCCCACCACGTTCGCCCACTGAGGAAGGACCACCCTCCGCCCCACCCCTCGCCTCGCAGGCTCGGCGCGGGACCCTGGAGGGCGCCCTGACCGTCTCGCGAGACGAAACGTCGTCTCGTATTGCTTGACAAGACGACGTCTCGCATCGAAGGATCGCCGACATGGACCTGCTCGCGACGCCGTGGGGCCTGGCGCGCCGGGAGGGCGACGAGGTCGCCGTCCTGGACCTGCCCCACCGCGACGTCGGGGCACTGGTCGCGGACACCGGATCGCTGGCCGCGGCGGCCACGGCGGGCGTCGTCCGCCGGGTCCCCGCCGCGGCGGCGCTGACCGCCGCGCTGCCGCCGCTGCCGGCGCCCGGCACCGTCTGGGGCGTGGGGCTGAACTACCGGTCCAAGGCCCGGGTCACCGGCCGGGAGGTCCCCGCCGAGCCGATCCTCTACGTGTCGGCCGCCTCCTCGGTGGCCGGGCCCAACGGCCTGCTGCCCCACCCGACGGGGCTCACCGAGCAGCTCGACGCCGAGGCCGAGATCGCCGTCGTCGTCGGCCGCCGGCTGCACCGCGCGTCCGAGCGCGAGGCCTGGGCCGCGGTGGCCGGGGTGACGGCGGGCAACGACCTCACGGCGCGCGACGTCATGAAGGCCACCGGCACCCCCGCGCTGGCCAAGAGCTTCCCCGGCTGCACGCCGCTGGGCGCCTCGGTGCTCGACGCCCGGACGCTCGCCGACGGCGCGGCCCTGCGCGTGCGCGGGTCGGTCAACGGCGTGGTGCACCAGGACGACACCAGCGCCGACATGATCTGGTCGATCCCCGAGCTGCTCGCCCGGATCTCCTGGTACGCCGCGCTCGAGCCCGGCGACGTGTTCCTCAGCGGCACGCCCGCGGGCACCGGACAGGACCGCGGCTGCTTCCTGGTCCCCGGTGACGTCGTCACCGTCGAGGTCGACGGCGTCGCGCCGCTGACCACCACCGTCTCGCCCGCCGCCGCGCCGTCGAAGGACCCCGCTGCCCCCCGCCACCCGCCCGCTCGCGGCGGGCCCCTGCAGCGGGGCCGACGCGAGCAGTACGCGCCCAACTGACCCCTGCCGTCCCCGATCCCACGGAGCCCATCGCATGTCCGCACCCGCCGACACCCGCACGGACGCTGCGAGCGCCGTCCACGACCTGGTCCTGACCGGCGGGCGGGTCCTCGACCCGGCCAACGGCCTCGACGGCCGCTACGACGTCGCGGTCACCGACGGCCGGATCAGCGCGGTCGCCCCGTCGATCGACGGCCCGGCGACCGAGCGCGTCGACTGCACCGGCCGGCTCGTGCTGCCCGGCCTGGTGGAGGGCCACACCCACATCTTCGAGCACGTGTCGAAGGTGGGCGCCAACCCCGTCGAGGCGCACCTGCGCCGCGGCGTGGTCGCCGCAGCCGACGCGGGCACCGCGGGCGCCTCCACGTTCGACGCCTTCAAGAAGCTGGTCGTCGAGCCCAGCGGCATGCGCATCCTGAGCTTCCTCAACGTCTCGGTGCTCGGCCTCATCGACTTCCGCTTCGGCGAGCTGCTCAACCCCGACACCCTCGTGCCCGAGGACGCGCTGCGGGTCGCGGCCGAGAACCCGGAGATCGTCCGCGGGTTCAAGATCCGGCTGTCGACCGACGTCGTCCCGGCCGAGCAGTGGCGGCCGCTGCTGGAGAAGTCGCTCGCCATCGGCGAGCAGGCCGGCCTGCCGCTGATGGTGCACATCGGTGAGACCCCGGAGCCGCTGGCCGAGGTGCTGCCCTTCCTGCGGCCGGGCGACATCGTGGCCCACTGCTACACGGGCAAGGAGTACAACATCCTCGAGGGGGGCAAGGTGCAGCCGGCCGTGGCCGAGGCCCGGGCCCGGGGCGTGCTCTTCGACTCCGCGCACGGCAAGAGCAACCTCAGCTTCGACGTCGCCCGCCCGGCGATCGCCGAGGGCTTCCTCCCCGACATCGCCTCCTCCGACACCAGCGGCCGCAACTGGCGCGGCCCGGTCTTCGACCTGCTCACCAGCCTGTCGAAGCTGGTCGCGCTGGGCGCGCCGCTGCCGGAGATCGTCAAGCGGGCCACCATCGACCCCGCCCGGCTCCTGGGCATCGCCGACGAGGGCTACGGTGCCCTGACGGTGGGCAACCCGGCGCACGTCACGGTGGTCGAGGAGGTCAGCGACCAGGTGCTGCCCGACGCCGCCGGCAACTCGATCGTGGCGCCCCGCTACGAGCCCGTGACCGTGCTGCACGCCGGCGCCCCGGTGGAGCTCGTGCCGTGGCGCGGGCTCGGCGCCTGAGGTAGCACCGACCGACGGGAGACCTCCGGTGACCGACGTCCATCGCGCCAGAGCGGGGCTGCGCGCCGCCCTGGCCTCCGGCGAGCGGCTCACCGGGGTCTTCGTCAAGCTGCCCTGCCCCGACGTCCTGGAGCTGGCCGCCTCGGCCGGCTTCGACCTCGTCGTCGTCGACCTCGAGCACTCCACGCTGGGTGACAAGGAGGCGCTGGACCTCCTGCGCTACGCCGACGCGCTGGGCCTGCCCGCCCTGGTGCGGCTTCCCCGGGTGGACCCGCCGCTGGTCAACCGGGTCCTCGAGGCCGGTGCGGTGGGCGTGCAGCTGTCGATGCTGACGTCGGTGGCCCAGCGCGAGGAGTTGCAGGCGGCGGTGGCCTACGGGCCCGTCGGCCGGCGCTCGGTCAGCCTGGCGCACACCGGCGCCGGCTACGGCTCGGTCGGCCTGGCCGACTACCTGGCCGCCGAATGGGCCGACCCGCCGCTGGTGGTCGGGCAGATCGAGTCCCGGACCACCGACCCGCTCGAGCAGGTCGTCGCCGGCCTGGACGTGGCCTTCGTCGGCACCACCGACCTCACCGTCTCGCTGGGGCTCGACCCCGCCGACACGGCCGGCATCCGCGCCGAGGTCGACGCCGTGGCCGCCGCCGCGCTGGCCGCCGGGGTGGCCTTCGGCGGCTGGGCCCCGCGCCCGGACGCCGCCGAGGGCCTGGGCCTGGGCCCGGCCGGCTACCTCGTCGTCGGCTCCGACCTGCAGTTCCTGGGCGCCGCGCTGCGCGCCGCCGCCCCGTCCCCCGAGCAGTCCCCTCCGGAGGCCCGATGAGCACCGATCCGACCCCGTCGCGCAACGCCGCCCTCTACGGGCGGGTGGTGAACTGGGACGACATCCCCGAGGAGACCGTGCGCCCGGGCGTGCGGCGCCGGGTCTACAGCACCGACGAGATCATGATCGCCTGGCACAGCCTGGACGTCGGCATGGCGCTGAACCCCCACTCGCACGCCGACTTCGACCAGCTCGTGTTCATCGCCGAGGGTGTGTGCGACTACCACGTGGCCGGCACCCCGCACCGCATGCGGGCCGGCTCGTTCCTGCTCGTCCCGGCCGGCGCGGAGCACTTCGTGGAGCCGCTCGAGGGGCCCTGCGTCAACATCGACTACTTCGTGCCGCCGCGGGCCGACTTCGCCTCCGCGCTGGCCTGGCTGACCGCCGCCCCGGCCGGCGCCTGACGGCCCCGCTGCAGGGGCCCGCCGCGGGCTCGCGAGCGGTGGGGGCGGTGGGGTCCTCCCTCAGCCGACGGGGGCCGCGGGCTCCTCGGTCCCCAGGTGGGCCGAGATCTCCTTGGCCGTCTGCACCAGCGCGGCGGCCATCGGGCTGTGCACGTCGGGGTCGATCGACGCCGTCGTCCCGACGAGGGCGACCGCCCCGACCAGCGCCGGGCCCTGGAACACCGGCGCGGCCAGGGTCCGCACCCCGTTGACCGCCGGCACGTTCACCGAGACGCCCGCCGCCCGCACGGCCTCGATCTCGGCCCTGAGCTCCGGGTCGCGCTTGAGCGCGCGCGGCAGGCCGGCGACCTCCTCGGGCCGCAGCCAGGCGCAGAACACCCGGCCCTGGGCCGACTGCACCGGGTCCAGCCGGGAGCCGACGCGGACGCTGATCCGGATGACGCGGTCGGTGTTGTCGATGGACCGGACGACGATCGGCGACTCGCCGTCCCACACGGAGAGGACGACGGTCTCGTCGACCTGGTGCAGCAGCCGCTCCATGAACGGCTCGGCGGCGCTGACGATCGGCAGGCCGGCCCGGGCCGCGGCGCCCAGCGTGAGCACCTGGGGCCCGAGCGAGAACAGCGCCGTCCGCTCGTCGTAGCGCAGCAGCTTGGCCGCCCGCAGCGCCTTGGTGTAGCGGTGCGCCGTCGCCTTGCTGGCGCCCAGGCGCTGGGTGATCTCGTTGAGGCTGAGGTAGGGCTTGGCGGGCGTGAACGCGTCGAGGATCAGCGCGGCCCGCTGCACCGTCTGGATGGTCGGCGCGGCGCCGTCGCCGTCACGTGCCGGGCGGCTGGCAGGCTCGGACACGGGCGGGCTCCTCGCGGGGTGTGGGGCGGCCGGGGACGATCTGCTGTCTCCCGACGTGAGACAGCATCCTGACTGCCGAGACGCCGAACGGTCAACGAGGCGCAGGGTCCCGGAACCGGCCGCCGGTCCGCCCGGCCGGGGCCGGCCAGTTGTTGACATCCCCCAGCACACGGCACATGCTCAGTACCGCGATGCGAGACAGCATCTCGCATGTGTTTCACCAGAGTTACCCACCGGTCGTGCCGCCTCCGCTCCGGCGAGGCAGACGGGAGCCCCTGTGACGTCGCCGAGTCCCCACCCCGCGTCCGACGCCGCGGCGCCGCTGGTCGTGCAGGACTGGGACCGCCTCGCCTTCCGCGTGCACCGCCGCGCGTACCGCGACGACGCCCTGTTCGCCGCCGAGCGCGCGAACATCTGGGAGCGGACCTGGCTCTACCTCGGTCACGAGACCGAGCTGCCGAACCCGAACGACTTCACGGTGCGCACGCTGGGTGGCCGGCCGCTGATCTTCACCCGTGACTCGACGGGCGAGCTGCACGCCTTCCTCAACAGCTGCCCGCACCGCGGGACGGTGCTGTGCCGGGAGACGCAGGGCTCCAGCAAGCACTTCAACTGCTTCTACCACGCGTGGGCGTTCCACAACACGGGCGAGGTGGCCGCCATCCCGGACCCGTCGGCCTACGCCGACGAGGAGTACAAGGCCAGCATGCGGCTGCGCGAGGTCGCGAGGCTGGAGGTCTTCGAGGGCTTCGTCTTCGTCTCCTTCACCGACGACGTCCCGCCGCTGGAGCAGCACCTCGGCCCCGCCGCCGACTACATCCGGATGATCGGCGAGCAGCACGTCGCCGGCATGGAGGTGCTGCCCGGCACCCAGCTCTACGGCGTCCGCGGCAACTGGAAGCTCGCCGTCGAGAACGCGATGGACGGCTACCACTTCTCCCCGACCCACAACACGTTCGTGGGCTACCTGCGGGAGAGCGGCTTCGCCGTCGACGACGACGACCAGTACGCCTACAACCTCGGCAACGGCCACTCGCTGCTGATCCTCACCGGGCACGGCGGCCGGATCAGCATGCTGTGGGAGCCCCGCTTCGGCGAGGACGAGCGCGTCCGCACCGCCGAGCACCGGCGCGAGATGGAGCTGCGCCTGGGCTCGGAGCGGGCGCACCTGGTGGCCGACGAGAGCCACATCCTGTTCGTCTTCCCGAACCTGCTGCTGTTCGACCTCGAGGGCCTGTCCATCCGCCAGCTGGAGCCGGTCGCGCCGGGCCACACCGACGTCCGCGCCTGGCAGCTGGCCCCGCGCGGGGAGGACCCGGCCGTCCGCGACCTGCGGATGCGGACCATGGTCAGCTTCGTCGGCCCCGGCGGCCTGGCCACGCCCGACGACATCGAGGCCTACGAGGCCGTGCAGCGCGGCATCGAGGCCACGGCCGGCGACCCGCGGGCCGACCTCGACTACAGCGACATGTCCCGCGGCATGGCCGCCGACGTGTCCGGCGAGCGCGGCCGCTCCACCGACGAGGGCGCCATGCGCGGCTTCTGGCGGCACTGGGTGGCCGCCGTGGGTGAGGGTGGCCCGGTCGACATCGGCACGCCCCCGCCGCCGCACCCCGAGCCCACCCCGCTGCCCAGCAAGCGCCCGCACGGCCTGGACGAGGTCCTCGCCGGCCTGGAGACCGGTGCCCCGGCCGCCGCCGAGGAGGTGGCGGCCCGATGACCGCGCTGGACACCGCGCCGGCCGGCTCCACCCGCACCGTGGCCCGGGCGGAGGTCGAGGACTTCCTCTTCGCCGAGGCCGACCTGCTCGACCGCCAGCGCTACGACGACTGGCTGGCCCTGTTCGTCGAGGGCGGCCGCTTCGAGATCCCGACCACCGACGCCGGCGACACCCCGGCCAGCCAGGGCGGCTACTTCGTCTGCGACGACTGGGACCTGCTCCGCGCCCGCGTGAAGCGGCTGAAGAGCCGCAAGGCGCACGCGGAGAACCCCGCCTCGCTCACCCACCGCGTGATCGCCAACGTGCGGCTCGGCGAGCGCACCGGCGACGAGCTCGCGGTGGCCGCCAACTTCATCGTGCACCGCGCCCGCGACGGCCACACGAACGTCTTCCACGGCCGCTACGCCCACCGGCTGCAGGTGACCGAGGACGGGCTGCGCTTCCGGCTCCGCCGCTCGGTGCTGGCCCTGGAGCGGCTCGAGGCCGGCGCCCGGCTCTCCTTCATCCTCTAGGGAGGACGGCGATGATCCGGCACACCGTGGCCTTCCGGTTCTCCGACGGCGTCGACCAGGCGACGATCGACGCCCTCCTGGCCGAGCTGGAGACCTTCCCGGCGCACTACCCGGCGATGCAGCGCTGGTCGTCGGGCACGAATCGCAGCACCCGCGACGACCGCTTCACCCACGCGTTCTCCGTGGAGTTCGACACCGAGGCCGAGCTCGCCGCCTACCTGTCCAGCGAGCGGCACGAGCGCTTCGTCACCGAGGTCTTCCGCCCGGTGGTCGCCGAGCGGGCCATCGTCAGCTACGAGTACACGCCCAGCGCAGGAGACCCGATGCCGCACCCCGCTCGTCCGCACGGCCCGTTCGGGATGGAGTACGCCCGCATCGAGGTGCCCGACCTCGACGAGACGATCGACTTCCTCGAGTACCACGTCGGCCTCCAGGTCGAGGAGCGGACGGCGGAGCGCGCCTACCTGCGCACCGACATCGAGCACCACTGCATCGAGCTCATCGCCGCCCCGCACCGGGAGATCGGGCACACCGTGGCGGTCGGCTACAGCGTCGAGTCCTCCGAGGTGCTCGAGCAGATCCAGAAGCGGGTGCTCGACGCCGGTCTCGAGGTGTTCGAGCTCGAGGAGCGCCAGCAGGCCCTGTGCGACGAGGGGTTCGCCGTCCGCGACCCCGACGGCATGGTCGTGGAGCTGTTCACCGAGTACCAGGAGTACGCCGAGGCCCCGCACGTGGAGCTGCGGCCGGTCGACCTGGTGCACCCCTTCCTGATCACCGAGAGATTCGACGAGATGGTCGGCTTCTACCAGGGCGTGCTCGGGTTCATCCCCAGCGACCACGTCGTCGGCTCGACGACGTTCTTCCGCTGCGAGGACCGCTACCACCACAGCCTGGCGATCTCCCGCAGCCGCGGGGAGGGGTCGTTCGTCGGCCACCTGTGCTTCGCGATGAAGAGCCTCGACCACGTCATGCGGATGCGGGCCCGGGCGCTGTACAAGGGCCGGCCGATCGTCTCCGACATGGTCAACCACTCGGCGTCGACCTCGATCGCCTTCTACATGCACGACCCGCGCTTCGGGCCGCGCTACGAGCTGTGCGACTCCCACCGCGTGTTCACGCCCGAGGAGCACGAGACGCACCGCGCCCGGAAGATGCCGGCCGACCCGCGCAACATCGACGTCTGGCGGCCGGCCAGCGACGACTGGGGCCGTTTCTGAGCCTCCCCGCTGACGAGGGCCGCGGGGAGCTCCTCCCCGCGGCCCTCGGCGTGCTGTCGGCCACCCCGGCGCCGCACGGGGCCGAGCGGCCGGCCGCCGAGGCGCTGGCCGCCTGGGGACGCGTCGCGCTGCCGGGGGTGGACTGGTCCGTCACGCCGGTCGGCGCGGCCGGGGCGAACGTCGTCGTCACGCTGCCCGGCGACGGGCCGCCGGCCCTGCTGCTCGCCTCCCACCTCGACACCTCGCTGTCCGGGCTGCCCGCCGAGGACGCCCCGGTGAGCGGCCGCGCCGACGACCCCGGCCCGCTGCGGGTGGACGGCGACGAGGTGAGCGGGCCCGGCCTGGGCGTCGCCCGGGGGCCCGCCGCCGCGGCGCTGACCGGTTTGGCGCTGGCCGCCGGCCGGCTGGCGGGGCGTCCGCACCGCACGCTCCAGCTGCTGCTGGCCGGTTCCGGCACCCACCGCAGCGCGCTGCCGGCCGCCGTCCCGCCGGGCTCCGTGCGGCCCTCCTCCAGCGCGGGCGCCGCGGCGTACCTGGCCGCCTCCCCGCGCCCGGACGCCGTCCTGGTGGCCAAGGGCGGCCCCCCGGCGGTGCTGCGCGCCGAGCCCGGCGCCGGCTACTTGCGGCTGACGGTCACCGGCCGGATGGGCGCCGCGCTGGCGCCGGCCTCGGCCGACCCGGTCGGCGGGGTGCTCGTGCACGCGGGCACCGTGCTCGAGGCGGTCGGGCGGTGGCGGGTGGCCTTCCGGGACGCCCGCCGCGGCCGCGCCGACTCGCTCGGCGGTGAGCTCGGCCTGGGCGCGCTGACCGGCGGCCGGCCCGACAAGCCCGACCTCCTGCCCGCCGCGCTGGACCTGCGGCTCTACGTGGTCACCGTGCCCGGCGACGACCTGCCCGCCCTGGGGGAGGACCTGGCCGCGGCGGTGCGCGCCGGGCTGGCGCGGACGCCGCTGGCCGGGTGCACCGTGGCCGTCGAGGCCGAGCCGCTGCACCCGGCGGGCGTGACGGCGGCCGACGCGCCGGTCGTGCGGGCCACGGAGGCCGCCTGGGCGCGGCACCGGCCGCAGCCGCCCGTCGAGGTGCGGGACTGGACGGGGTCGACCGACGGCGTCGTCTTCCGGGCCGCCGGCATCGACACCGCCCGAACGGGCCCCGCGTCGTCCCCGGACCCGGCCGACCCGCGCCGGGACCGGCTGTCCCTCGCCGAGCTGCGCTCCTTCGCCGGCCTCTACGCCGACGTCGCCGTCGGCCTCGCGGCTCCCTGACCGAGGGACCGGGTCAGAGGAGCTGGGCGGCGGGGGTCTTCTCCAGGGCCTTCTGCACGTCGCGGTTGGCGGGCAGCGCGCCGCGCGCGCCGGGGCCGGTGGTCGACAGCGCCGCCGCGGTCGCCGCGTAGCGCACCGCCTCGGGCAGCTCCTGCCCCCGCGCGAGCGCCTGGCACAGCGCCCCGCAGAAGCAGTCGCCGGCGCCCGTGGTGTCGACCGGGGTCACCGGCGGCGGGGCCTGCAGCTGCGCCGGGCCCCCACCGGCGGGGACGACGACGGCCCCGCGCGCGCCGAGCGTGACCACGACCGACGTCCGCGGGCCGACCAGGCCGCGGGCCAGCTCGGCCACCTGAGCCGGCGAACGCTCGTCGTCGGGGACGCCGGCCAGCGCGGCCAGCTCGTGCTCGTTGGGCACCAGGACGTCGACCCGCTCCAGCAGCTCCGCCGGCAGCGGCGCGGGCGGCGCGGGGTTGAGCACCACGGTGCCGCCGGCGGCGCGCGCGGCGGCGGTGACGGTCTCCATCGGCACCTCGAACTGCAGGAGCAGCACGTCGGCCCGGTGCACGGAGGAGACGTCGACGTCCTCGGGGGCCAGCGCCGCGTTGGCGCCGGGCACCACGACGATGAGGTTCTCGCCGCTGCCGCTCTCCACCGGGATCGTGGCCGTGCCGGTCGGCACCCCGGGCGTGCGGTGCACGCGGCTGACGTTCACCCGGCACTCGGCCAGCGCGGCCTGCATGCGGGCCCCGGCGGGGTCGTCGCCGACCCGCCCGACCATGTGGACGCCGGGCCCGAGCCGGCCGGCGGCGGCGGCCTGGTTGGCGCCCTTGCCGCCCGCGGCGGTGGCGGGTGAGCCGCCGATGACGGTCTCCCCGCGGCCGGGGAGCCGCTCGACGGGGATGAGCACGTCCTCGTTGAGGCTGCCGACGACGGTGACGGACAACGGACCTCCTGGTCTCGGGGGGCGACGGGCAGCGGACAGCGGACGGCGGCGGGGCCCCGAGGGCGCCCGCCGCCGCCACGTCTCAGGGGGTCAGGGGATCACAGGCCCCAGGTCATGTCGGGGACGGCGGCACTCGCGATGTGCGAGATGCGCTCGACGTCCTCCTTCTCGCTGCGGTCGCTGTCGCGGCCCTGGACGACGGAGTTCTTGCCGAAGCCCTCGACCAGCGGGCGGCCGACGTCGCGCTTGAGCCACAGCCGCAGCAGGTGGCGCCGGCGCTCGACCTCGGGGAAGTCCTCGTAGGAGGTCCGCGAGTGCAGGGCGGCGTAGTTCAGCAGCCACTGCACGTCGCCGGGCTGGAAGTCCATGTCGATCGGCAGGCCCTCCTCCTGCGACACCTCGTCGTAGAGGGCCAGGAGCTCCCGCTGGGCGTCGGTCAGCCGCGGGACGTCGGGGAAGCGCTGCGCGGACTCGATCATCGAGCTGCCGGCGTAGCTGGAGAAGACGCCGTCGACCCAGCTGCAGATCGGGGAGGTGTAGTAGTCGGCGGGCGCGTCCTTGTCCTGCGCCTTCCAGTCCCAGTACCAGGTCTCGAACAGCAGCGGCGCGAGGTCGGGACGGCGCCGCAGGATCTCGTTGTAGATCGTCGCGCCGCTGACCAGGCTGCTCGAGCCGCCGGCCTTCGCGCCGCGCAGGCACATCAGCGCCACGACGTCGGAGCTGTCGGAGTGGAACGGCAGCCGGTCGCGCACCCGGGAGGGCAGGGCGCCGTCGGCCATCGTGAGGTTCGACGTGGCGATGACGTGGTCGAGCAGGTCGCCGACCTCGTTCTGCTTCATCGGCACGCCCAGGTGCAGGCCGATGACGAAGAAGATGGCCGAGGCCAGGACGTCGCCGTACTCCTCGGTGCGCAGCCCGCGGACCAGGACGAAGCCGCGGCCGGCGTCCAGCTGCTGCGAGACCTCGGCCAGGTGCGCGGCGTTGGCCGGCAGCGGGTAGCGCTCGGCGGTGACGGTGCGCAGGTCGGGGTCGTCGGCGACGAACCGGCGGCCGACCTCCTCGAGCTCGGTGCGCTCGGCGTCGGAGAGCTGGTAGATCCACTCGGTCGACTGCGACAGGACGTCGCCCCGCCAGGCGGCGGGCCCCTCCACGGGGGAGAGCGAGACGGTGCTGGTCATGGGGTGTTCCTCCACGGGACGGGACGTGCGGGCGGTCGGCGGAGCACAGGGGATGCGCCGCGAGCCCGCGGACGTCGGACGTCGGCGGGCTCGCGAGCGGCGGCTCAGAAGGGGACCTGGACGGCCCCGGCGGCGGTGCCGGGGCGGATGCTCGGACGCAGGGTCGGGGCGGGCGTGCCGGCTGCGGTCACGGTCGGCCTCCCCGGTGTGTGTGCCTGCGCGAGCGGTGCCGCGAACGCTAGGCCACCGGCCTGTGGAGCGTCAAGAGAGACGGCGTCCCGCATCGCGAGATCGAAGCGGGACGCCGTCGGGTCGTGCGGCGGAGGTGTCAGGACGGCGTGTCGGCGCCCTCGCCGCCCGCCTCCTCCGCGCCCTCGGCCGGCTGCTCGGGGTGCGGCGTCCGGCCGCTGCCCTCCGCGGCGGGCTCCTGCGCGCCGCTCTCCGCGGGCTGGTCGGGGTGCGGCGTGCGGCCGCTGTCGGACTCGCTCATCGTGGCTCCTCCCTCGGGACGGCGTCGGCGTGGACGTCGGCGTCGGTGCCCGGGGCTGTATCCGCAGGCCGGGCCGGGAAACCGGGCCGCCGGGCCCACAGCGGCAGCGCGTACCAGGTGACCGCCCCGGTGAGCAGCACGAGCGCCCCGCCGGTCACCGCCGCGCCGCGTCCCAGCGCCACGTCGAGGACCAGCAGGGTGCCGCAGCTGATGGCGACGACCAGCATCGCCAGGCCCGCGCGCAGCATGAGGTCGCCGACCCGGATCAGGGCGCCCTTCTGCCGGCGCCGGAAGACCAGCCGGTGGAAGGAGACCGGCGCGATGAGCAGCACCGTGGCCAGCGCCGTCGTCATCAGCGTCACCGTGTAGACGGCGACGCCGAACCCGTCGAGGTCGGCGAAGCGCTGGGTGAACGCCAGCCCCAGGAGGAACGCGAAGAGCACCTGGACGCCGGTGATCGCCACCCGCAGCTCCTGGAGCAGCTCGGCCAGGTTGCGGTCGAGCAGCTGGTCGAGGCTCTCGCCCCGGGCCTCGGCGCTGCGGCGCGCCGACGCGGAGTCGAAGCGGCCGCGCGGCAGGTCCTCCACGCCGTCCACCCTGCCCGACGGGGGCGGTTGCCGGGAGCCCACGACCGGGTAGGGCGCGAGCGACCGCCACGACGAGGGAGGACCCCCATGGCCGACGACGACACCGACACCATCCGCCGCGAGTTCGGCGAGGCGGTCAACATGACCCCCGGCGAGCTGGAGCAGTGGCTGGACACCGACGAGTCGAAGTCGGTCGGGCAGAGAAGCGGCGGGTCGGGCGAGTCGACCGGGCACGAGTCGGGCCGCCGGATCGTCGAACTGCTCAGGACGAAGAAGGACGACCTGACCGACGACGACTACGCGCACATGCGCAAGGTGCACGGCTACGTGCAGCGGCACCTGGCCCAGGAGCCGAAGAAGGAGGACGTCGAGTCCTCCAAGTGGCGCTACTCGCTGATGAACTGGGGCCACGACCCGCTGAAGAGCTAGGAGCCGCATGCGGCGAGAAGACCCCCGGCGCAACGACAACGCGCAGTACGACGACCTCGCCGACCAGTGGTGGGAGCCGGCCGGCGGCTTCGCGATGCTGCACTGGCTCGCCGCCGCCCGCGCCGAGCACGTCCCGCCGGCGACCGAGCCGGGCGCCGTCCTCGTCGACCTGGCGTGCGGCGGCGGCCTCATGGCCCCGCACGCGGCGCGGCTGGGGTACCGGCACGTCGGCGTCGACCTCAACCTGGCGGCGCTGCGCACGGCGCGCGGGCACGGGGTCCACGCGGTGCGGGGGTCGGTCCTCGAGGTGCCGCTGGCCGACGCGTGCACCGACGTGGTCGTCGCCGGCGAGGTCCTCGAGCACGTCGAGGACGACGTCGCCGTCCTGGCCGAGTGCGCCCGGCTGCTGCGGCCCGGCGGCACCCTGGTGGTCGACGCGATCGCGGCCACCCGGCTGGCCGGCTGGATCGCCGTCGACCTCTTCGAGCGCATCCCCGGCGGGCCGCCGCCCGGCATCCACGACCCCGCGCTGTTCGTCGACCGGCGCCGGCTGCTCGCCGCCGCGGACCGGCTGGGGCTGGACCTGCGGCTGTGGGGCCTGCGGCCCTCGGTGCGCGACCTGGTGGCCTGGCGGCTGCGGCGGCGGCCAGGGGTGCGGATGCGCCGGATCCCGCTCACGTCGGTCCTGTTCGGCGGCGTGGCGGTGAAGCGCGCCACAGCACCGGGCGGGGGCGCGGCCCCGGACGGGCCCGTGGAGCGGCACGGATCGCCGTCCCCCCTTACCGTCGAGTGATGAGCGCCTCGCTGAGCAGCACCGACACCGGGCCGTGCCCGCGGTGAGCGCGGTCGTCACCGGGTCGGGGTCGGCGCTGCCGGCGTCCCTCGACCAGGACGCCGCCTGGGACGGCTTCTTCGCCCGGCACTACGAGGGCGTGCGGTCGGCCAGGCGCATCTTCGCCGGCGCGGGCGTGCGCACGCGGCACGCGGTGGCCAACCCGGTCGACGAGGACATCAGCGGCTGGAGCACCGGCGCGCGGATGGCGCGCTACGTCCAGGAGGCGCTGCCGCTGGGCAAGCAGGCGGTGGCCGGGGCGCTCGACAGCGCGGGGCTGGCCCCCGGGGACGTCGGGATGTTCGCCGTCGTCACCTGCACCGGCTACGCCACCCCCGGCTTGGACATCCGGCTGGCCAGCGACCTGGGCATGCCGCCGGGGCTGCAGCGCCTGCTGGTCGGCCACATGGGGTGCTACGCGGCGCTGCCGGGCCTGGCCGCCGTCGGCGACTACGTGACCGCCCGGGAGAGGCCCGCCGTCCTGCTCTGCTGCGAGCTCACCAGCCTGCACGTGCAGCCCGCGCAGCGGGACCTGCAGCAGGTGGTCGCGCACGCCCTGTTCTCCGACGCGGCGGCCGCCGTGGTCGTGCAGCCCGGCGCCCGGCGGGGGCGGCGGCTGGCCGGCGTGGTCGCCCGCACCGACAGCTCCACGGCCGACCACATGACCTGGGACGTCACGGACCTGGGCTTCCGCATGGGGCTCTCGCCCCGCGTGCCCGACGTCCTCTCCCGGCACGTCGGCGCCGTGGTCGACGAGCTGCTCGCCGGCGCGGGCCTGCGCGTCGGCGACGTCGCCGGGTGGGCCGTGCACCCCGGTGGCCCGCGCATCCTCGACGTCGTCCGCGACGAGCTCGGGCTGGCCGAGGAGCAGATGGCGGCGTCACGCAGGGTGCTGGCCGAGCACGGGAACTGCTCGTCGGCCACCGTGCTCCTGGTCCTCGACGAGCTCGCCGACGCCGACGGCCCGGTCGTCGCGATGGCCTTCGGTCCCGGCCTGACCCTCTACGCAGCACTCCTCATGCCCGTGTAGTCACCACGGGTGATCGGGGTGTGCGCCCGACCTGCAGGCACTACTCTCCGTGACAAGCGTCGGTGTGACGCCCCTCACAGCGAGAGGCGGTGGCGGTGCCTGGCAGTGTGCCTCCCGTGCGGGTGTTCCTCGTCGACGACCACGAGGTGGTCCGCCGTGGCGTGGCCGAGGTGCTCGAGGACGACCCCGGCATCGTCGTCGTCGGCGAGGCCGGGTCCGCGACCGAGGCGCTGGCGCGGGTCCCGGCGGTCCGGCCCGACGTGACGGTCGTGGACATGCGGCTGCCCGACGGCGACGGCGCGGAGGTCTGCCGCCGGCTGCGCGACCGGGTGCCCGGCCTGCGCTGCCTGGTCCTGACCAGCTACGCCGACGAGGACGCCGTGGCCGCCGCGGTCGCGGCCGGGGCGGCGGGCTACGTGCTCAAGCAGGTCCGCGGGGCGGCGCTCGTCTCCGCCGTCCGCACCGTCGCCGCGGGCGGCACGCACTACGGCGTCGCCCCGCCCGAGCGGCCCGTGCCGCGCCAGCGCGACCCTGAGCGGGCCCGGCGGCTGGCCAGCCTCACCGAGCAGGAGCGCACCGTGCTGCGGCTGATCGGCGAGGGCCTGACCAACCGCCAGATCGGCGAGCGGATGGGGCTGGCGGAGAAGACCGTGAAGAACTACACCAGCCACCTGCTCGCCAAGCTCAACCTGGAGCGGCGGACGCAGGCGGCGATCCTCGCCACGGAGCTCCGGGACCGCTGACGGAGGTGTCGCGGCCGTCGCTCAGGGGAGGGGGACCGACCAGCGCACCGCCGTCCCCGGGGGGCCTCCGGTGACCACCATCCGGCCGCCGCGGCGCTCCGCCCGGTCGGCGAGGTTGGCCAGTCCGCTGCGTGCCTGGACCGGTGGCAGGCCGCGGCCGTCGTCGGTCACCACGACGGTGACCTCGCCGTCGGCCAGCACCTCGACGGTCACCCGGCGGGCGCCGGCGTGCCGCACGACGTTGGTCACCAGCTCGCGCACGACCGCCACGACGTCGTGCACCAGCTCGCCCGGCAGGTCCTCGGACCCGTCGCGGACCCGCAGGGCCACCCGCAGGCCCGACCCCTCGGTGACCGACCGCACCACCTCGCCCAGCCGGGTGCGGACGGCGGCCGGCGACCCACCGCCCTCCTCGTGCAGCTCGAAGATCGCGGCGCGGATGCGGGCGATCGTCTCGTCGAGCTCGTCCACCCGCTCGGCGATGCGCGCCGCCGCCTCGGGGGCGTCGGCCTCCAGGGACCGGCTGATGCGGTCCAGCGCCAGCCCGGTGGCGTAGATCCGCTGCACCACGTGGTCGTGCAGGTCGCGGGCGATCCGGTCGCGGTCGGCGGCCACCTCCAGGGCCCGCTCGCGGGCGCGGCTGCGCGCCAGCTCCAGCGCCAGGCCGACCTGGGAGGCGAAGGACGACGCGAGCTCCAGGTCGGCGGAGGTGAACGGCGTGGCGCCCTCGCGGCGCAGCGCCACCAACGTGGCGGGCGCCGGCCGGCCGGGCAGCGGGACGACGAGCCCCGGGCCGTAGCCCTCGGCCACGAGCTCGCGCACCACCGGGGCGTAGGGGCGGGTCTCGGCGGTGCTGGTGATCTCGTCGATGAGCACGGGCACGCCGGCGCGGTGGGCGGCGTACAGCCGGGTGCCGGCCAGCGGCAGCCGGACACCCTCGGCGTCGGCGCCGATCTCGCCCGCGCCGGCGATCACCGTGAACTCGTCGTCGGCCTCGTCCAGGGGGGCCAGCACCCCGCACAGCTCGGCGGAGGACAGCTCGGCGACGCGCTCGGCCACGTCGTGCAGCACCTGCTCGGGATCGGTGCCCGACAGCAGCGAGGTGGCCACGGCGGCGCCGGCCTGCGCCCAGGCCCGCCGCCGTTCCGCGGCCTCGGCGAGGCGGGCGTTCTCCACCGCGAGCCCCGCCGCCTCGGCGAGGGCCTGCACGACCTCCTCGTCCGCGGCGGTGAAGCCGCCGCCGTCCCGCTTCTCGGTGAGGTAGAGGTGGCCGAACACCGACGCGCCGGCCGACACCGGGACGCCCAGGAAGGAGCGCATCGGCGGGTGCCCGGGCGGCAGGCCGATCGAGGCGGGGTGTGCGCCGAGGTCGTCCAGCCGCAACGGCACCGGGTGGTCGACCAGCAGCCCGAGGATGCCCCTGCCCTCGGGCAGCCGGCCGATGCGGGCGGCGTCCTCGTCGCTCATGCCGACGACGACGAAGCGGTCGAGGCGGGTGCCGTCGGGTGTCAGGACGCCGAGGGCGCCGTAGGTGGCGCCCGCGTGCTCGACGGCGGCCTGGACGACGTCGTTCAGCGTCGACTCGAGCCGGTCGTCGGCGGTCGCGCCGCGGACGGCGGCGGCCGCGCGCACGGCCGAGGCGAGGCGGGTGGTGTCGGCCGGGACCTCGCCGTCGGGCGGGGTCACGGCCCGACCGGGAGGGGAGGACGACACACCGTGCAGGGGCCGCTCAGGCGCCGCGGGCCAGGCGGCGGACGGGGGGCCGGGGGACGGCGGGGCGCAGCAGCGTCTTGCCGGTGCCGGTCACCAGGACGAGGTCGCCGCCGCGGGCCGCGCCGGCCAGCGCCTCGAACACCGGGCGCTCCAGCACGGCCGTGCGGGCGCGGCCGTGCACGCCGGTCTCGGCGATGGCCCGCAGCACCTGGGCCTCCACGCGGGCGCGGGCCGCGGCGAGGACCGCCGCCTCCGGGCCCTCGTCGAGCACGCAGGCGGCGACGACGGTCGCCTCCCGCCGGGCGGCCTCGTGCAGGGCCCAGACGAGGGAGCGGTAGGCAGCGGGGGAGCCGTCGACGTCCACGAGCAGGGCCGGCGGACGGCGCCGCGGCCGCAGCTCCCCGAGCCGCAGCGGCTCCACATCCGTCATGGCGTCATCGTGACCGGACCGCGACCCTGGGTACAGGGACCAAGGGCCTGGCTGACCTGCGGGTTCCTCAAGCCGTCGGTGTTCCGGAACGCGGACGAGCCGATCGGTCACTCGGCGTCATGAGTCCCACGACCGCGGTGGCGTCCCGGTCCGCGTCGGCGTGCACCGCGGCCCGCAGGCCCGCCGCACGCACCGCTGCCGCCGTCCGCTCGGCCTGCGGGGCGCTGGTCTCGAGCACGAGGACCCCGCCGGGCGCGAGCCAGCCGGGTGCTCCCGCGGCCACGCGGCGGTGCAGGTCGAGGCCGTCCGGACCGCCGTCGAGCGCGCTACGGGGCTCGTGCAGCCGCGCCTCCGGCGGCATGAGCCCGATCGAGCCGGTCGGCACGTAGGGCGCGTTGACCACGAGCACGTCCACCCGGCCCCGGAGGCGGCCGGGGAGGGCGGCGAAGAGGTCGCCGCGGTGCGCCCGGCCGTGCCACGGAGCGAGGGTCCGGGCGGCGCACCGGACGGCGGCCGGCTCGAGGTCTGCGGCGTGCACCTCGACCGGACCGGGCGCCCGCGCGGCCACGGCGGCCGCGAGGGCGCCGGTGCCGCAGCACAGGTCGACGACGGTGCGCGGGTCGGGCACCGCGGCCAGCGCCAGGTCGACGAGCAGCACGCTGCGCTGCCGCGGCACGAAGACCCCCGGCTCCACCGGGACGCGCAGGCCGTCGAACCGCACCCAGCCGACCACCTGCTCCAGCGGCTCGCCCGCCACCCGACGGGCCACCAGGGCGGGCAGCGCGGCGGGGTCCGCGGTGGTCTCGAGCAGGACGGCGGCCTCCTCCTCGGCGAAGACGCACCCGGCCGCCCGCAGCGTCGCGACCAGCGCGTCGCGGTCGGGGCCGGAGGTCACCCGCGCAGTCTGGCCGACGCGGGGGTCGCGCGGCCGGGAGACTCGGGCCGTGCGCCCCGAACCCCACCCGGACCTCCGCCCCGACTTCCCGGCCGGCTTCTGGGACCGGGCGGACGAGAGCTCCGACGACCTCTTCTACCGGCCCCAGCGGCTGGTCACGCACATCGACGACCGGGCGATCGCGGCGGTCGGGGACCTGTACGCCGAACTCGGCATCGACGGCGGCGCCGGCCGGCCGCTGCGGGTGCTGGACCTCATGTCGTCGTGGGTCTCGCACTTCCGCACCCCGCCGGCCGAGCTCGTCGTCCTCGGGATGAACGCCGCGGAGCTGGCCGCCAACCCGGCCGCCACCCAGCGGGTGGTGCACGACCTGAACGCCGACCCGCGGGTGCCCCTGCCCGACGCCGACATGGACGCCGTCGTCTGCTGCGTGTCGATCGACTACCTCACCCGCCCGGTCGAGGTGCTCGCCGACGTCGCGCGGGTGCTGCGCCCCGGCGGCGTGCTGGCGGTGACCTTCTCCAACCGGTGCTTCCCGACCAAGGCGGTGCGCGGGTGGCTGCTCACCCCGGAGGGCGAGCGCGGCGCGCTGGTGGCCGAGCTGGTGCGCCGGACGGGCGGCTTCGAGGAGCCGGTCGTCGCCCTGCGGACGCCGCCCGGCTTCGGTGACCCGCTGTGGGCGGTGACCGCCGTCCGCGCGTGACGGCGCCGGAGACGACGAACGCCGGACCTGGTCGGTCGACCGGGCCCGGCGTGCGGTGCGGAGCGGGTGACGAGAATCGAACTCGCACTGTCAGCTTGGGAAGCTGATGTTCTACCATTGAACTACACCCGCGAGCGGCCTCGGGCCGCGGCGACCAGAGTAGCAAGCCGCCCGTCGCGAGCGGAGCCGGGTCGCACCCGATGGGGTCAGGTCCCCGGGGCCAGACGCTCGAACCGCATGTCCATCCAGGGCCGCCAGCCGCCGTCGGCCTCCCGCTCCCAGCGCGTGGTCATGACGTCGCCGCCGTCCCCCGTGCGGAACCAGCTGCGCACCCCGTCGCCGTGCAGCAGGAGCAGTCCCGGCTCCTCGCGGGTCAGTCGCATGACCCCGGGGGCGGCGGCCTCGTCGAAGGCGTACATCCACCAGCCGCCGGCGGGGTGTGCCCCGCCGATGAGCTCGTGCGCGAGCACCCGCTGCCCGCCCATGTCGACGTCGACGTCGTGGGCGATCCACCGGCCGCCGGGCAGCACCCCGTAGACGTCGGTGCCCGAGATCCGCTGCGTGACGCCGCCACCGTCGTCCAGCACGATCCCGGAGGAGCGCCACCGGCCGAGGACCGGCGCCAGCGGCGCGAGGGGGCCGGTCATGCCGCCGCCCGCCCGTCGGCGGTCACGTCCGGGGTGAGGGGGCGCACGCCGGACCTCCCGTCCCGGGCCGTCGCGTCCGGGCGGTCCGGACGGTGTGGACCCGTCAGGAGTGGAGACCGGCCCCGGGGGCCGAGATCATCGGTGGGTGCTCTCCGCGCGGCTCGCCGAGGTGGTCGCCGCGCTGCCCCTGCGGCCGGGGATGCGGGTGCTGGAGGTCGGCTGCGGCCCCGGTGCCGCGGCCCGTGCCATCGCCGCGCGGGTCCCGGGCGGGCACGTCCTCGCCGTCGACCGGTCGGCGACGGCCATCCGCCAGCTCGTCGCCGGCTCGGCGGCCGAGCTGCGCTCGGGGCGGCTCAGCGCGCGGCAGGCGGCGGTCGAGGAGTTCGAGCTCCTGCCCGGCGAGGAGCCCTTCGACCTCGTGGTGGCGATCCGGGTGGGGGCGCTCGACGGCCGGCACCCGGAGGCCGGGCGACGGGCGATGGCGCGGCTGGCCGCGGCGACCGTCCCCACCGCGCGGCTGTTCACCGACGGCGGCGACCCGCTGCTGTCACGGCCGATCCACCCGGCGGTCAGCCCCGGCGGGCGCGGATGAGCACGGTGGTGCCCTCGGCGCTCGGGGTCGCCGTCACCTCGGCGAACGCGCTCATCAGCATCGAGCCGCGCCCCCGGTCCATGCTCGGCACCCGCTCGCGCCACTGCCCGTGGTCGCGCACGCGGACGACGACCTCCGCCCGCCCGACCTCGACCGTCACCTCGACGACCGGCTCGGTGGGCTCCTGCGCGTGCTCGACGGCGTTGGTCGCCGCCTCGCAGGTGGCCAGCAGCAGGTCGTAGGCGAGGTCCTCGTCGAGGCCGCACTCGGCGAACAGCAGCCGCAGCCGGCGGCGCAGCGCGGGGATCGACGCCGTGCTGGAGGGGAACCGCCAGCGCTCGGAGCGCACGCCTGCCTCCGGCGGCGCCGCGGGGGCCGGCGGCGCGGCCACCTGGCGGGCGAGGGGGTCGCGCGGGCGCGGCGGGGAGGCCGGCGCGGGATCGGTGTCGACCGGCGGGCCGGGGCGGTGCTCGCCGGCCGGCTCCGCGTGCGGCGTGCCGGAGGCGCGGTCCAGGACCGCCCGGACGCGCGCGACCAGCTCCGCGGACTCGAAGGGCTTGGGCAGGTAGTCGTCGGCCCCGGCCTCGAGCCCCTCGACCGCGGCCTCCTGGCCGGCCCGGGCGGTGAGCATCACGACGGGCAGGGTCTGGGTGGCCGGCTCGCCCCGCAGCACCCGGAGCAGCTCGAAGCCGTCGACCACCGGCATCATCACGTCGGTCAGCACGAGGTCGGGCCGCTCCCGGCGGATCTGCTCCAGGGCGTCGCGGCCGTCGACCGCCGTCCGGACGGCGTGGTGCGGCGAGAGCAGCCGCGTGAGGTAGGCGCGCATGTCGGCGTTGTCGTCGACCACGAGCACCGTCGTCCGGTCCTCGCCGGGCGCGCCCGTCACCGGAGGTGCGGCGGCGTCGTCGTCCCAGGGCGTGAGGGTCGCGGCGGCCTCGGAGGGCGCCGGGGGCTCGGACGCCGCCGCGTCGGGCTCGCCGTAGGGCAGCGTGACGGTGAACGTGCTGCCCACCCCGGGCTCGCTGCTCACGGCCACCTCGCCGCCGTGCAGCCCGACCAGCTCGGCCACCAGCGCCAGCCCCAGGCCCGTGCCCTCGCGGGTGCGGGCCCGGCTGTCGGTGCCGCGGTGGAAGCGCTCGAAGACGTGCGGGAGCTCCCCGGCGGGGATGCCGACGCCGGTGTCGGCGACCCGCAGCACCAGCCGGCCGTCCTCGTCCCGCAGGGAGACGTCGATGCCGCCGACGAAGGTGTACTTGACCGCGTTGCTCACCAGGTTGAGGACGATCTTCTCCCACATCCGCGGGTCGACCGCGGCGGTGCGCCCCAGCGGGGGGCAGTCGACGGTCAGCCGGAGACCGGCCCGCTCGGCGGCGGCCCGGAGCACCCCCGCGAGCTCGGCGGTGAGGGCGGGGAGGTCGGTGGGGACGCGGACGGCGCTGCTCCGCCCGGCCTCGATGCTGGCGAACTCCAGCAGGTCGTCGACCAGCCGGCGCAGCCGCCGGCCGTTGCGCAGGGACATCGACAGGCGCTCGCGGACGTCCTCGGGCAGCCGGTCCCCGCTGTCGGCCAGGACGTCGGAGAGGGGCCCGAGCAGCAGCGTGACCGGGGTGCGCAGCTCGTGGCTGACGTCGGAGAAGAACGCCGTCTTGGCCCGGTCCAGCTCGGCCAGCTCCTCGGCGCGGGACCGCTCGGCGGCGTACGCCCGGGCGTTGACGACGGCGCCGGCGACCTGCCCGGCGAGCAGCTCGTGGAACGACCGGTACTCGGCGTCCAGGGCCCGGTTCGGGTTGACGCCGACGACCAGCGCGCCGACCGAGCCGCTCTGACCGCCCCCCGTCAGCGGCAGCACGACGGTGTCGGTCACCGGGTCGCCCAGCGGGCCCGGCTGGGCGCCGAGGGCCGCGACGGGGAGGTCCTGCAGCTCCGCGGGGTCCCCGACCGAGGCGGGCAGCCGCTCGTCGTCGCACCCGCAGGCGGCCACCCGCTCGAGGGGCCCCCCGCCCGGCGGCGCCAGCCACACGGCGGCGAACGGCACGTCCCCGGGGGCCTCGGCGATCGCCGCGCACATGCCGCGCACGACGGCGGCGTCGTCGTCCAGCCGGCCGCCGGAGGCGGCGACCCGGCGGAGCAGCTCCTGCCGGCGCTCGGCGAGCACCTGCCGGGTGACCTCGGTGCACACCGCGTGCATGCCGGCGACCTCGCCGTCGTCGCCGAACGCCGGGGCGTGGGAGACGGTGAAGTAGGCCTCCTCGCGGTACCCGGCGCGCTCCAGCGGCAGCAGCAGCTGGGGGATCCAGCTGGGCTCCCGGGTCGTGATGGCGTGCTCGACCGGGCCCTGCAGGGCCGACCAGCCCTCGGCGAGCGTCACGCGGAGGTCCTCGCCGATGGCGCCGGGGTGCTTGGCGCCGATCAGCTGCGCGTAGGCGTCGTTGTAGATCTGGGTGTACTGCGGGCCCCAGGTCAGGATCATCGGGAAGCGCGAGGCGAGCACGGTGCGGACGGCGAAGCGCAGGCTGGCCGGCCACGCGGACACCGGGCCGATGGGCGTGCGGGACCAGTCGAGGGCGGCCATGAGCCGGCCGTTCTCGCCACCACCGGAGAAGAGGTCGGTCCCCGTGGGGACGGCCGCGTCCTCCGCGCCCACGCACACCTCCGCACGCCTCCGGACAGACCACCGGCGACGGCCGCACCGGAAGGCGCCCGTCGCCGGGTGGTGGGCCCAGGGGTGGGCCGCCCCGTGATGCCCCGACCGTACAGGCGGTGCCTGGGAGCCGTCGGGTGGAGCGCGCGGTCCACCCGACGGGGGGACGCCGGGGGTCAGCGGCGCTCCTCGCCCGGGAGTGGGCCGGGAAGGAGCTCCCACCGGGCGCAGCTGCTCGGCCCCCGCCATCGGCCTTGCCGTCGCCATCGCCGTCTCGGCGCGCCGGTCCGCGCCCGGAGAGGCGCGGCCGAGGACCCAGGTCCCTGCTCGCGGGCGCTCCCTAGACTCCGGCCATGCTGCTGTCCGACCGCGACATCACCGCGGCGATCGCCGACGGGCGCCTGGGCATCGAGCCCCACGACCCGGGGCTGATCCAGCCGTCGAGCATCGACGTCCGGCTGGACCGGTTCTTCCGGGTCTTCAACAACGCCCGGTACACGCACATCGACCCCGCCTCGCAGCAGGACGACCTGACCACCCTGGTGGAGCCGGAGGGCGACGAGCCCTTCGTGCTGCACCCGGGGGAGTTCGTGCTCGGCTCCACCCTGGAGGTCGTCTCGATCCCCGACGACCTGGCCGCCCGGCTCGAGGGCAAGAGCTCGCTGGGCCGGCTGGGCCTGCTCACCCACTCGACGGCCGGCTTCGTGGACCCGGGCTTCTCCGGGCACATCACGCTGGAGCTGTCGAACGTGGCCAACCTGCCGATCACGCTCTGGCCGGGCATGAAGATCGGGCAGCTGTGCCTGTTCCGGCTGACCAGCGCGGCCGAGCACCCCTACGGGTCGGCGGTCTACGGCTCGCGCTACCAGGACCAGCGCGGCCCGACGCCGTCCCGCTCGTTCCGGAACTTCACGCGCGCCGAGACCCGTCGCCCGGCTCCCTGACCACCACGGGCGCCTCCCCGGCCGCCTCCACGACGTCCGGGGCGGGGGACGGCGACGACAGCGCCGTCCCGATCTCGTCCTCGACCAGCCGGGGCCGGGTCGAGACCCACCCGGTGGCGCCGAGGACGACCACGCCCGTGAGCACGACGACGAACATGCCGGTGTAGTCCCCGGTCACGCCGCGCAGCAGCCCGACCAGCAGGGGGCCGAGGCCGGAGAGCAGGTAGCCGACGCCCTGGGCGAAGGTCGACAGCGCCGCCGTCGACTCCGGCGAGCCGGCGCGCAGGCCGAAGAGGGCCAGGGCCAGGGGGAAGCTGCCCAGTCCGACGGCGAGCACGCTCATCCAGAGCACGGGCGCCGCGGCCGGCGCCGCCCACAGACCGGTCCAGGCGATCACGTAGGCGAGCAGCGAGGCGCCCAGCACCGGCCGCTGGAGCCGCTGCCGCGAGGCGAGCACGGGCACGATGCCGTTGAGGGGGATCGTCAGGACGGTGTTGAAGCCGAGCAGCCACCCGGCCGTGGCGGCCGACACCCCGGAGTCGCGCAGGTACTGCGCGGACCAGCCGATGACGACGTAGGCCTGCATCGCCTGCACCCCGAAGAACACCGCCAGCGCCCACGCCAGCCGGCTGCGCAGCAGGGCGCGCATCGGCACCGCGGCGTGCGCGCCGCGCGAGGCGCCCGGCCGCGCGGGGACGGCGAGCCACGGCAGGGCCGACACCACGGCCAGGACCGCCCACAGCCCCAGGCCCCAGCGCCACCCGTCGTCGCCGACGGCGGCGACCACCTGCTGCGGGACGACGGCCGCGACGGCGCCGCCGAGCCCCAGGGTGACGCCGTAGGCGCCGACCATGAGCCCGGCGCGGGTGGGGAAGTAGCGCTTCACGAGGCTGGGCAGCAGCACGTTGCCCAGCGCCCCGCCGGTCATCGCCAGCACCGTGCCGGCGAAGAAGGGCGCCGGCGAGCTCACCGACGACCGCAGGACCAGGCCGGCGGCCATCACCAGCAGCCCCCCGGCCAGCACGTGCGAGTCGCGGAACCGGGCCGACAGCGGCGGGCCGGCGAAGCCGATGAGGGCGAAGCAGAGCACCGGCATGGTGGTGAGCAGCCCGGCCGCCGCGCTGGTCAGCCCCAGCGCCGCCTCGACCTCCTCGAGCACCGGGCCGACGCTGCCCACCGCCGTCCGCAGGTTGAGCCCGGTCAGCACGATCGCGACGCCGACCAGCACCAGTCCCCGGCGAGCGGTGTCGGGGGTCTGCGGGGCAGTGCGGGCGGCGGTGCGGGTCACCGGTCGATGGTCCTCCGCCGCCCGACGGCGACCGCGACCGGGTCCTTTGCCCCGCTAAGCAGTCGTCGGCCGGAGACGCGCGACGGCGCGTGCCCCGGCGGGGGACACGCGCCGTCGTCGTGGTGCGGGGTGCGGCGTGCGGGGGTGCGGCTAGGCCTGCGGGCCGTGCTCCGTGGCCGCCGAGCCGGTGCCGGCGACGTCGTCGGCCTTGGTGCCGACGTCGGCCCCGGACTCCGTCCCGGGGGCGCCGACCGGCGCCATCGAGCGGAGCAGGATCTGGCTGACGTCGAGGACCTCGACGTGCTCGCCGGCCTCGCCGTTCTGCTTCTTGGACGTGAGGGCGTCCGACAGCATCGTGATGCAGAACGGGCAGGCGGTGGAGATGACGTCCGGGTCGAGGCCCAGGGCCTCCTCGGTGCGCTCCACGTTGATCCGCTTGCCGATCTTCTCCTCCATCCACATGCGCGCGCCGCCGGCGCCGCAGCAGAAGCCGCGGTCCTTGCAACGGTGCATCTCCTGCGTGGACAGGCCCTGGACGGAGTCGAGGATCTCGCGGGGCGGCGTGTAGACCTTGTTGTGCCGGCCCAGGAAGCACGGGTCGTGGTAGGTGATCTTGCGGTCCACCGGGGTGACCGGGGTGAGCCGGCCCTCCTCGATCAGCTGGCTGAGCAGCTGCGTGTGGTGCACGACCTCGTACTCGCCGCCCACCTGCGGGTACTCGCGACCGAGCGAGTTGAAGCAGTGCGGGCAGGTCGTGACGATCTTGCGCATCCCCGGCACGCGGCCCTCGAACACGCCGTTGAGCGACTCCACGTTCTCCTGGGCCAGCATCTGGAACAGGAACTCGTTGCCCATGCGGCGGGCCGGGTCGCCCGAGCAGGTCTCGCCCTCGCCCATCACCGCGAAGCGGACGCCGGCGGTGTGCAGCAGCTCGGCGACGGCCTTGGTGACCTTCTTGGCGCGGTCGTCGATGGCGCCGGCGCAGCCGACCCAGAACAGGTACTCGACGTCGTAGTCGAGCGGACCGTCGGCGACCTCGACCTCGAAGTCGACCTCCTTGATCCACTCGTTGCGGGTGCTCGGGCTGACGCCCCAGGGGTTCCCGCGGTTCTCCAGGTTGCGCATCATCACGCCGGCCTCCGAGGGGAAGCTCGACTCGATGAGCACCTGGTAGCGGCGCATGTCGTCGATGTGGTCGATGTGCTCGATGTCGACCGGGCACTGCTCGACGCAGGCGCCGCAGTTGGTGCAGCTCCACAGGACGTCGGGGTCGATGACCCCGCCCTCCTCGAGGGTGCCGACCAGCGGGCGGTGCGCCTGGGCGTCGTTGGTGCCCTCGATGCGGGCGTAGCCCGAGGCCCAGACCTGCTCGTCGCTGGGCTTCAGGATGTCGTAGTCCGGCGCGGTCTCGCTCGCCGTCTTCTCGCCCAGCAGGTACGGGGCCTTCGCGTAGAGGTGGTCCCGCAGGTCCATGATCACCATCTTCGGCGACAGGGGCTTGCCGGTGTTCCACGCCGGGCACTGGCTCTGGCACCGACCGCACTCCGTGCAGGTGGTGAAGTCGAGCATGCCCTTCCAGGTGAAGTCCTCGATCTTGCCGCGACCGAAGACGTCGTCCTCGCCGGGGTCCTCGAAGTCGATCGGCTTGCCGTTCGAGGTCATCGGCTGCAGCGGGCCCAGGGCCGGGGCACCGCTGGTGCCCTCGCGCTTGAAGTAGATGTTGAAGAACGCGCTGAACCGGTGCCAGGCGACACCCATGTTGAGGATCCGGCTGATGACCACGAGCCAGGTCAGCGACACGACGATCTTGATGAACGCGACGACCGACAGCAGCGTCGGGCTGTCGGGCAGCACGGTCGCCAGCGCGCCGGAGACCGGGTGCGACCAGCCGGGGGCGTCGGTCAGGTCGGAGGAGACCTTGAGTGCGCGGATCAGCAGGATGCAGACGCCGACGGTGAGGACGACGGCCTCGACGAAGTAGCCCCGGCCCTCGTTCGACCCGGCGAAGCGGCTCTTGCGGCCCTGGCGGCGCGGGTGGTCCCGCTGGCGCCGGTAGATCAGGTAGAGGATCCCCAGGATCGTCCCCGTGCCGATGATGTCGGCGAACAGGTTCCACAGGCTCCACTCGCCGATGAGCGGCAGGTGGAACTCGGGGTTCCAGACCTCGCCGAACGCCTCCACCAGGGTGAGGAACAGGCCGTAGAACCCGAGGAAGACGAACCAGTGGGCGACGCCGATGGCCGACCACTTGAGCATGCGGGTGTGGCCGAGCGACTCGACCACGAGGGTCTTCAGCCGCGGGCCGACCGGGCCGGACCGGCTGTTGTCCGGCTGGCCGGTCCTGATGATCCGGATCATCGCGCGCACCGCCCGATAGGCGAGCACGGACGCGACGATCAGGAACAGGACGCTGATCGTCCCCATGACGATCTGCAGCGGGCCTGTCATAGAGTGCTTCCCTCCCGGACGCCCGGCGGCGTCGGACGATCTCCGGTCCGCCCGGCGACGCCGAGGAGCGCCTCGCCGCCGCGCACCGGCCGGTTCCGGCCGGCGGCGGACCGCCACGGGCACCGCTGCCCGCACGCCTGCGCACGATAACGGCGCGCGCTCACGTTACTCGCCAGTAACCCCGGCCGCCGCGCGGAGCAGCAGTCCGGGCGTGACCCCTCTCACGCCCGCAGTGTGCGCCTGCGCCGTCGTCCCCGCCGGGCGCCTCGTCCGTCGCCGGGTCGACGGCCGGCGGACGGTCCCGTCCGTTGCCTGGCGCGAGCCGCACCCCGTCCGTGGCGCCGGGGGGTGGGTGGCTTCTCGGCTGCCGGTGTGGGGGCGGCCGGGAACACTCCCCGGCGACGTGCCGTTAGGCTGGGCAGGAAAGTTGAGCGGACCCGACGCAAGATGATGGACGGCGGTCCCTCGACGGCCCCACGCAGACCACGGAACACCCAGCATCATCACGGAAGAGAGGCCAGCTCCATGGCTCGAGCGGTCGGTATCGACCTCGGCACCACCAACTCCGTCGTCACCGTCCTGGAGGGCGGTGAGCCGACGGTCATCGCGAACTCCGAGGGCTCGCGCACCACGCCCTCGGTCGTCGCCTTCGCCAAGAACGGCGAGGTCCTCGTCGGCCAGTCGGCCAAGAACCAGGCGGTCACCAACGTCGACCGCACCATCCGCAGCGTCAAGCGGCACATGGGCACCGACTGGCGCACCGACGAGATCGACGGCAAGAAGTACACGCCGCAGGAGATCAGCGCCCGCATCCTGCAGAAGCTCAAGCGGGACGCCGAGACCTACCTCGGCGAGCCGGTGACCGACGCCGTCATCACCGTCCCGGCCTACTTCGAGGACGCCCAGCGCCAGGCCACCAAGGAGGCCGGCGAGATCGCGGGCCTCAACGTGCTCCGCATCGTCAACGAGCCCACCGCGGCCGCGCTGGCCTACGGCCTGGACAAGGGCGAGACCGAGCAGACGATCCTCGTCTTCGACCTCGGCGGCGGCACCTTCGACGTCTCGCTCCTGGAGATCGGCGAGGGCGTCATCGAGGTGAAGGCCACCGCCGGTGACAACCACCTCGGTGGCGACGACTGGGACGAGCGCGTCGTCAAGCACCTGGTGCAGACGTTCAACGCCCAGAACGGCATCGACCTGTCCAAGGACAAGCTGGCCATGCAGCGGCTCCGCGAGGCCGCCGAGAAGGCCAAGATCGAGCTGTCGGGCGCCCAGTCGAGCAACGTCAACCTGCCCTACATCACCGCCGGCGCCGACGGCCCGCTGCACCTGGACGTCACGATCACCCGCGCCGAGTTCCAGCGGCTGACGCAGGACCTCCTGGACCGTGCCCGCGCGCCGTTCAACCAGGCGATCCGCGACGCCGGCATCTCGGTCGGCCAGATCGACCACGTCGTCCTCGTGGGTGGCTCGACCCGCATGCCCGCCGTCACCGACCTGGTCAAGGAGCTGACCGGCGGCAAGGAGCCCAACAAGGGCGTCAACCCCGACGAGGTCGTCGCCATCGGCGCCGCCCTGCAGGCCGGCGTCCTCAAGGGCGAGGTCAAGGACGTCCTGCTGCTCGACGTCACCCCGCTGTCCCTGGGCATCGAGACCAAGGGCGGGATCATGACCAAGCTCATCGAGCGCAACACCACGATCCCGACCAAGCGCTCGGAGATCTTCACGACGGCCGACGACAACCAGCCGTCCGTGCAGATCCAGGTGTTCCAGGGCGAGCGCGAGATGGCCATGTACAACAAGAAGCTCGGCATGTTCGAGCTGACCGGTCTGCCCCCGGCGCCCCGCGGCGTCCCGCAGATCGAGGTGGCCTTCGACATCGACGCCAACGGCATCGTGCACGTGTCCGCGAAGGACCTGGGCACGGGCAAGGAGCAGTCGATGACCATCACCGGCGGCTCGGCCCTCCCCAAGGAGGACATCGAGCGGATGATGCGCGACGCCGAGGCCCACGCCGAGGAGGACAAGCGCCGCCGCGAGGAGGCCGAGACCCGCAACCTGGCCGAGTCCCTGCAGTACCAGACCGAGAAGTTCCTGGCCGAGAACGGCGAGAAGATCCCGGCCGACAAGAAGGAGGAGCTCGGCGAGGCGCTGACCGAGCTGCGCTCCGCCCTCGGCGGCTCGGACATCGCGGCCATCAAGGCCGCGCAGGAGAAGGTCGCCCGCATCTCGCAGGAGGTCGGCGGGGCGCTCTACGCCCAGCAGGCCGAGGCGGGTGCGGCCGGCGCCGGCGCCGGCGCGGACGGCCCGGACGCCGGTGCGCCGGGCGCGTCGTCGACCGACGACGACGTCGTGGACGCCGAGATCGTCGACGAGGACGACACCCGCCGATGACAACGGGGGACGAGCAGCCGCGGGTCGTGATCCGTGACAAGCGGCGGATCGACCCCACCAGCGGCACGGTGCGGGAGCCGGCCGGCGCACAGCCGGCCGGCTCCCCGCCGGGCGGGCCCACCGCATCCGCAGCCACCAGTCGTGCAGCAGGGGAGCAGATGAGCGAGAACGAGACGGCGGCCGCCCCGCCGGTCGAGGAGCAGGCGAGCGGGAGCGCGGACGGCGACCTCGCCCGTCAGCTCGCCGAGCGGACGGAGGACCTGCAGCGGGTCACCGCCGAGTACGCGAACTACCGGCGACGGGTCGACCGCGACCGCGCGCTGGTCGTCGACCAGGCGGCCGAGCGCTTCGCCACCGGGCTGTTCCCGATCGTCGACGACATCGAGCGGGCGCGTGACCACGGGGACCTGACCGGCGCCTTCAAGGTGGTCGCCGACCGGGTCCTCGGGGTGCTCGACGGCCTCGGGGTCGAGGCGTTCGGGAAGAGCGGCGACCCGTTCGACCCGGCGCTGCACGAGGCGGTCATGCACGACACCTCCGCCGAGGTGAGCGTGCCGACCGCGACCACGGTGCTGCGGCAGGGCTTCCGCCGCGGCGACCGCGTGCTGCGCACCGCGATGGTGGCGGTCACCGAGCCCGAGCACCCGGCGCCCGCCGCCGAGCCGGCCGACGAGCCGGCGGCAGGCTCACCGGCGTCCGACTGAGCGCGAGAGGGGGCGTCCGATGAGCACCCGGGACTTCATCGAGAAGGACTACTACGCCGCGCTGGGCGTCGCCCAGGACGCCGACGCGGCGGCGATCAAGAAGGCCTACCGCCAGCTCGCCCGCGACCTGCACCCGGACAAGAACCCGGGCAACGCGGACGCGGAGGCCCGGTTCAAGGAGGTCTCCGAGGCCTACGACGTGCTGTCGGACCCCAAGCGTCGGGCCGAGTACGACGAGGCGCGGCGGCTGTTCGGTGCCGGCGGGGCGGGGGCGCGGGCCGGTTTCCCCGGCGGCTTCCCCAACAGCGCCGGCACCGGCCAGCCGTTCGACCTCGGCGACCTGTTCGGCGCGGCCGGCGGTGCGGGCGGCCGGACGGGTGGGGCCGGCGGTCTGGGTGACCTGCTGGGCGGCCTGTTCGGCGGCGGTGCCGCGCCGGGCAGTGCCCGGGCGCGCAGCCAGGCGGCGTCCGGGCCGGCCCGCGGCCAGGACGTCGAGACCGAGGCGACCCTGTCGTTCGAGGAGGCCGTCCTCGGCGTGACCGTGCCGCTGCGGATGCAGAGCCCGGGCACCTGCCCGACCTGCGCCGGCAGCGGCGCCAAGCCCGGCACCTCCCCGCACACCTGCCCGGTGTGCCAGGGCGCCGGGGTGACCAGCCGCAGCCAGGGCGCGTTCGCGTTCTCCGAGCCGTGCCGCAACTGCCGCGGCAGCGGCTCGGTGGTCGACGACCCGTGCCCGACCTGCACCGGCAGCGGGGTGACGACGCAGACGCGCACCATCACCGTCCGCATCCCGGCCGGCGTCAAGGACGGCCAGCGCATCCGGCTGGCCGGCAAGGGGGCGCCGGGACGGCGGGGCGGTCCGGCCGGCGACCTGTTCGTCGTCGTGCACGTGTCGGAGCACGAGCTGTTCGGGCGCTCGGGCAGCGACCTGACGCTGACCGTGCCGATCACCTTCGGCGAGGCGACCCTCGGCACCACGCTCACCGTGCCCACGCTCGACGGCAACGTCTCGCTGCGGGTGCCGGCCGGCACCGCCAGCGGGCAGACGCTGCGCGTGCGCGGCCGCGGCGTCCCGGGCAAGGGCCGGCCCGGTGACCTGCTGGTGACCGTCGAGGTCGCCGTCCCCAAGCGGGTGTCGCCGGCCGCCGAGCAGGCGATCAAGGCGCTCGAGGCCGAGCTCGGTGACCCGCGGCCGCGGATCACCGCCGCCGTCTCCGGTGGGGGTGCCCGGTGACCGCCCCCACCGACGGCGGCCGCGAACGGGCGGAGGCCGGCCGCGCCGTCGCCGAGGACGCCCCGGTCTTCGTCATCTCGGTGGCCGCGGAGCTGGCGGGGATGCATGCCCAGACCCTGCGGCAGTACGATCGGCTCGGCCTGGTGCGGCCGGGGCGGACGGCCGGCGGTGGGCGCCGGTACAGCCCGCGCGACGTCGCGCTGCTGCGGGAGGTGCAGCGCCTGTCCCAGGAGGACGGCGTCAACCTCGCCGGGATCAAGCGGATCATCGAGCTCGAGTCGCAGGTGGAGGCGCTGCAGCAGCGCGTCCGCGAGCTGATCGACGAGCTCGAGGTGGCCGAGAGCCGCCGGATCGCCGCGGAGAGCGCCGCGCGCACCGGCTCCTTCGGGAGCGGGGGCTACGGCGGCGCGCTGGTGCCGATGCGGCCCTCCACCTCGGCGCTCGTGGTGTGGCGCCCGCGGGAGTCCCGATGAGCACCGGGGACCCGGTGGAAGCGGAGCGGCCCGTGGACACGCACGAGGCCTACGTCGTGGTCGAGCGGGAGATCGGCCTGCTGCTGCGCCGGTCGCGGGCGATGTCCACCCGGCTGGCGCGGGAGATCCACCCCGACCTCGACGGTGCCGCCTACGGCCTGCTCGCCCTCCTCGCCGACGCCGGCCCGCTGCGGGCCACCGACCTCGTCGTGCGGCTGGGCCTGGACAAGAGCACCGTCAGCCGGCAGGTCTCCTCCCTGGTCGACCTCGGGCTGGTCAGCCGGGAGGCCGACCCCACCGACGGCCGGGCCCAGGTGCTGACCCCCTCGCCGCAGGGAGCCGCCCAGCTGGCGCGCATCCGGGAGGCGCGGCGGGCCCGCTGGGAGGAGGACCTCTCCCACTGGCCGGTGGAGGACGTCGCGCGGCTCGGGGAGCTGCTCGGCCGGTTCAACCGGCTCGGCGAGGCGCAGGCCCGCACCGCGACCACGCTCTAGCGCCACCGCCCGCTCCGGCCGAGGCCCGGTCCCCGCACCCGCGAGGACCGGGCCTCGCCCGTCCGGGGGTGTGGCGCACATCCCGCGCGTCTGTTGTTGCAGACAGCAACCAACCGGACATATGGTTGGTGTCAGCAAGTTCCTGACGCGTGAGGACCCCATGCCCACCACCCGCGAGACCCGCGACCGGCTCGCCGCCGGCCTCTCGCAGCTGTTCCGCACCGGCCGCCACCTCGGCTCCCGAGCCGCCGACGCCCTGTACGGCGACCTGCCCTCCTACGGCTGGGCCCTGCTGGTCCCCCTCGAGCAGGGCGGCGAGCAGCGCTGCAGCGGCCTGGCGGCCGCCGCCGGCATCGACGTCTCGGTCGCCAGCCGGCAGGTGGCCGCCCTGCAGCGGGCCGGCTACCTCGAGCGCCGTCCCGACCCGCGTGACGGCCGCGCCAGCCTCCTGCGGCTGAGCGACGCGGGCGCCGCCGCGCTGGCCACCACGCGCGCGCTGCGCAACGACTGGGCGGCCACCGCGCTCGGCGGCTGGGACGAGGACGACGCCGTCCGCCTGTCCGAGCTCGTCGAGCGACTCCTCGGCGACCTGGAGGCGGCCGCCCGCCACCCGGGTCGTCCCGCGACCGACCGGGTCGCCTCGTGACTCCCGCGCCCGACCGCGCGCCCTCCCCAGGACCGACCAGGAGAACCGTGACCAGCACCGTCGACGCACCCGCCCCCGTGCAGCAGCAGGGCCGGATGAGTCACCGCCAGATCCTCGAGGCCCTCTCGGGGATGTTGCTCGCGATGTTCGTGGCGTTCCTGTCCTCGACCGTCGTCTCCAACGCCCTGCCCACGATCATCACCGACCTGCGCGGCTCGCAGAGCCAGTACACCTGGGTGGTCACCGCGACCCTGCTCGCCTCGACCGCCTCGACCCCGATCTGGGGCAAGCTCGCCGACCTGTTCAGCAAGAAGCTGCTGATCCAGCTGTCGATCGTCGTCTTCATCGCCGGGTCGATGCTCGCCGGGCTCGCCCAGTCGGTCGAGACGCTCATCGCCTGGCGCGTCCTCCAGGGCCTGGGCCTCGGCGGCCTGCAGGCGCTGGTGCAGATCGCCATGGCGGCGATGATCAGCCCCCGGGAGCGCGGCCGGTACTCCGGCCTGCTGGGCAGCGTCATGGCGGTGGCCACCGTCGGCGGCCCGCTGCTGGGCGGCCTGCTGGTGGACACCAGCTGGCTGGGCTGGCGCTGGTGCTTCTACGTCGGCGTGCCCTTCGCCGCGGTCGCCCTGGTCCTGCTGCAGCGGACGCTGCACCTGCCGGTGACCAAGCGGGACGTGCACATCGACTACCTCGGCGCGGCCTTCCTCACCGCCGGCGTCTCGGCCCTGCTCATCTGGGTCACCCTGGCCGGCGACACCTTCGCCTGGGCCTCGACCGAGACGGCGCTGTTCCTCACCGGCGGCGTGCTCGCGGTGGTGGCCTTCGTGGTCACCGAGCTGAAGGCGCGCGAGCCGATCGTCCCGCTGCGGCTCTTCCGCGACCGCACCACCACCCTGGCGATCCTGGCCAGCATGGCCATCGGTGTCGCGATGTTCGGGTCATCGGTGTTCCTCGGCCAGTACCTGCAGATCTCCCGCGGCTACTCGCCGACCGCGGCGGGCCTGCTGACCATCCCGATGGTCGCCGGGCTGCTGGTCTCCTCGACGGTCTCGGGCATCCTGATCACCCGCCACGGCCGGTGGAAGCGGTTCCTGGTGGCCGGCTCGCTCACCGTCGTCGCCGGCTTCGGGCTGCTGGGCACGATCGACCACGAGACGGCGATGCCCCTGCTGGGCGTCTTCCTCTTCGTGCTCGGCACCGGCATCGGCATGACGATGCAGAACCTGGTGCTGGCGGTGCAGAACACCGTCGCCGCCCAGGACCTGGGCGCGGCGAGCTCGGCCGTGGCCTTCTTCCGCAGCCTCGGCGGCACGATCGGCGTCTCGGTCCTGGGTGCGGTCCTCAGCGCCCGTGTCGGCACGCTCATCACCGCGGGCCTGCCCGAGGGGGCGGCGTCCGGCGGGTCGGGGAGCGTCGGGCTGGCCGACCTGGCCGACGCGCCGCCGGCCATCCGCGAGCTGATCACCGTCTCCTACGGCGACGCGACCGGCCGGATCTTCCTGGTCTCGGGACTGGTGGCCGTGGTCGCCGTCCTGGCCATCGCGTTCATCCGCGAGGTCGCCCTGCGGACGGAGAGCGGCGAGGAGCGGCTGCGCTCCGAGGTCCCGGCCGCCGGTGAGGCGGAGCACGCGCTCGCCCGCTGACCGAGGACGCCTCGCACGACGACGGCCCGCACCCCAGCCGGGGTGCGGGCCGTCGTCGTGCGGGAGGTCAGTCCAGCGAGGCGTCGAGGGTGATCTCGCCGACGCCGGCGAGGGCCTTGCTCACCGGGCACCCGGCCTTGGCCGCCTGGGCGGCCTGCTCGAAGCCGGCGGCGTCCAGGCCCTCCACCTCGCCGTGCACCGTGAGGTGGATCTTCGTGATGGTCGGTGCGCCGTCTTTCTGCCCCAGTGTCACCTCGGCGCTGATCTCGAGCCCCTGCGGCGTCCCCCCGGCCTTGCCGATCTCGCTGGACAGCGCCATGGCGAAGCAGGACGAGTGCGCGGCGGCGATGAGCTCCTCGGGGCTGGTGGTGCCACCGGCCTCCTCGGCTGCGCGCTTGGGGAAGCTGACGTCGAAGGTCCCGGCCTTCGAGCTCGACAGCTCGACCTGCCCGGACCCCTCCTGCAGGGTGCCGTTCCAGGCCGTACGGGCGCTACGAGAGGGCATGGCTCTCCTCCTGGGTCGGGCCGCCCGGTCCGGACGGCGCTGACCCGGGCCCTACCCGGCCGGGTGGGGCACAACCGGAGAGGTCAGACGCCCGTGCGCTCGGCCGTGCCCACCCGCTCGATGAGCGTCTCCAGCTGGGACTTCAGCCCCTGGAAGCTGTCGACGTCCAGCTCGAGCGCACAGAGCATGTCCTTGTTGATGGCCAGGCCCCGCTCGCGCAGCGACCGGCCCTTCTCGGTGAGCGCGATCGCCACCGACCGCTCGTCCTCGACCCGCCGGTGACGGGTGACCAGGCCGGCCGCCGTCAGCCTCTTCAGCAGCGGGGACAGCGTGCCGCTGTCGAGGTTCAGCCGCGTGCCGAGCTGGCCGACGGTCTGGTTGTCCTCTTCCCACAGCAGCATCATCACGAGGTACTGGGGATAGGTCAGGCCGATCTCGTCGAGCTGGGGCCGGTACCGCGCCGTGAGGGCGCGAGACGCGGCGTAGAGGGCGAAGCACAGCTGGTCCTCGAGGAGGACGCTGGGGCTCGGCAGGCGCGTCATGACCGCGAGTCTACGGCCGAATTGCACTCTTCCTTTCTCGGCGTGCCCGCGGATGCACCCGGGAGTGAGTCGTACGTCACACCCGCGGTCCGTGGAGGAGGTGCGGCGACTGGACGCAGCAGGGTTGAGCGGAACAGACTCAACCCTGAGTGCGTTGGAGCGATCGAACCGGCCGGGCACCCCGGCCCCGAACGCGAGAGGAACCCCCGCCACCGATGGCGCAGAGCAAGCTCACCACCCGTTCGCAGGAGGCCGTCGCCGCCGCGCAGCGGCTGGCCGTCGACCGCGGCCAGGCCGCGCTGGAGCCCCTGCACCTGCTGGTCGCCCTCCTCGAGCAGACCGACGGCATCGCGGGTCCGCTCCTGAAGGCCACCGGCGCCGACCCCGCCGACGTGCGTGCCAAGGCCGAGGCCGCGGTCCGGCGCCTGCCCAGCGTCAGCGGCGCCACGGTCCCCGCCCCGTCGCCGTCCCGCGACCTCCTGCGCGTCCTGAACGCCGCCGGCGAGCAGGCGAGCGCCCTGGGCGACGAGTTCATCTCCACCGAGCACCTGCTCGTCGGCCTCGCCGGCTCCGAGGGCGAGGCGGCTGCCGTCCTCACCAGCGCCGGCGCCACCCGCGAGGCGCTGCTGGCCGCCTTCCGCACCGTCCGCGGCAACCGGAAGGTCACGACCGCCGACCCGGAGAACACCTTCCAGGCGCTGGAGAAGTTCGCCGTCGACCTCACCGAGCGGGCCCGCGAGGGGAAGATCGACCCGGTCATCGGCCGGGACACCGAGATCCGCCGCGTCGTGCAGGTGCTGTCCCGGCGCACCAAGAACAACCCCGTCCTCATCGGCGAGCCCGGCGTCGGCAAGACGGCGATCGTCGAGGGCCTGGCGCAGCGGATCGTCGCCGGCGACGTCCCCGAGAGCCTCAAGGGCAAGCGGCTGATGGCGCTCGACCTGGGGGCGATGGTGGCCGGCGCCAAGTACCGCGGCGAGTTCGAGGAGCGGCTCAAGGCCGTCCTGCAGGAGATCACCGAGGCCGAGGGGCAGGTCGTCACCTTCATCGACGAGCTGCACACCATCGTGGGCGCCGGCGCGAGCGGTGAGTCCGCGATGGACGCCGGGAACATGATCAAGCCCATGCTCGCCCGCGGCGAGCTGCGGATGGTCGGCGCGACCACGCTCGACGAGTACCGCGAGCACATCGAGAAGGACCCGGCGCTGGAGCGGCGCTTCCAGCAGGTGCTGGTCGGCGAGCCCTCCGTCGAGGACACGATCGGCATCCTCCGCGGCCTCAAGGAGCGCTACGAGGTGCACCACGGCGTGCGCATCACCGACGCCGCGATCGTCGCCGCCGCCACCCTGTCGGACCGGTACGTCACGGCCCGCTTCCTCCCGGACAAGGCCATCGACCTGGTCGACGAGGCCGCCAGCCGGCTGCGCATGGAGATCGACAGCCGGCCGGTGGAGGTCGACGAGGTCGAGCGCGCCGTGCGCCGGCTGGAGATCGAGGAGATGGCGCTGGCCAAGGAGGACGACCCCTCCTCGGTCGAGCGGCTCGCGGCGCTGCGCGAGGACCTCGCCGACCGGCGGCAGGAGCTCGACGAGCTCACCGCCCGCTGGCAGCAGGACAAGAGCGCGATCGTGCGCATCCAGCAGATCAAGGAGGAGCTGGAGCGGGTGCGCCAGGAGGCCGAGCGCGCCGAGCGCGACGGCGACCTGGCCCACGTCGCCGAGCTGCGCTACGGGCGCATCCCGCAGCTGCAGAAGGCGCTGACCGAGGCCGAGGCGTCGGTCGAGACGGGCGACTCCATGCTCAAGGAGGAGGTCGGCCCCGACGACATCGCCGAGGTCGTGCAGGCGTGGACCGGCATCCCCGCCGGCCGGCTGCTCGAGGGCGAGACCCAGAAGCTGCTGCGGATGGAGGACGAGCTCGGCCGGCGGGTCGTCGGCCAGCCCGACGCCGTCCGCGCCGTCTCCGACGCGGTGCGCCGGGCGCGCTCCGGCGTCGCCGACCCCGACCGCCCGACCGGGTCGTTCCTGTTCCTCGGCCCGACCGGCGTCGGCAAGACCGAGCTGGCCAAGGCGCTGGCGGAGTTCCTGTTCGACGACGAGCGGGCGATGGTCCGCGTCGACATGAGCGAGTACTCCGAGAAGCACTCGGTCGCGCGGCTGGTCGGCGCCCCGCCCGGCTACGTCGGCTACGAGGCCGGCGGGCAGCTCACCGAGGCGGTGCGGCGGCGGCCCTACACCGTCGTCCTGCTGGACGAGGTGGAGAAGGCCCACCCGGACGTCTTCGACGTGCTGCTCCAGGTGCTCGACGACGGCCGGCTCACCGACGGCCAGGGCCGCACGGTCGACTTCCGGAACACCATCCTGATCCTGACGTCGAACCTCGGGTCGCAGCTCATCGCCGACCAGTCGGTGCCCGAGGCCAGTCGCCGCGAGGCGGTGATGGGCGTGGTCCGCGGGCACTTCAAGCCGGAGTTCCTCAACCGGCTCGACGACGTCGTGGTGTTCCGGGCGCTGGGCAGCGAGGAGCTGACCGGGATCGTCGACATCCAGGTCGGCGTACTCGCCCGGCGGCTGGCGGCGCGCCGGCTGACGCTCACGGTCACCGACGCCGCCCGCGAGTGGCTGGCCCTCAACGGGTTCGACCCGGTGTACGGGGCCCGGCCGCTGCGCCGGCTGGTGCAGTCGGCGATCGGCGACCAGCTCGCCCGGGCGCTGCTCGCCGGTGACATCCGGGACGGCGACCAGGTCGTCGTCGACGCCCCGGACGACCTCTCCGTCGACGGGCTCGTCGTCCGCCGCGGCTGAGCGCGACACCCCGGCCGGCCGGGACGGTGGAACCCGCCGTCCCGGCCGGCCGTCGTCGATGATCGGGGGGACACACCGGCACGGCAGGGAGCGAACATGGCGGCAGGGCAGGACGGTCCCGACCAGCAGGGAGGGCAGCAGCCGCCGCCGTACCCCGGCCAGCAGCCGCCGCCGTACCCGGGCCAGCAGCCGCCGCCGTACGGCTACGTGCCCGCGCCGTCGGCGCCCGGCTGGGGCGGGCCGCCGCCGGAGCCGCGGGAGCAGCCGACGACGGTCCGCATCGGGATCGGCGCCTTCGTGGCGACCCTGGTCCTCGGCCTCGTCTCCGCGGGCGTGCAGTTCTCCGACCCCGACGCGCTCATCGACCAGCTCCAGGCCCAGGACCCCACGGTCACCGAGGACCTCGCCCGGACGGCCCTGACCATCGGCATCGTCTTCGGGCTGCTCATCGTCGCCCTGCAGGCGCTGTTCATCTGGTTCGCCTGGAAGGGCCGCAACTGGGCGCGCATCGTCCTGTTCGTGCTCGGCGGCATCACGGTCGTGTTCGGGCTGGCCGGCCTCAGCGGCGGCACCGCGACCGGTGCCGACGGCTTCCTCACCTCCATGGCGGTCTTCTCCTGGCTCCTGACGCTGGTGGGCGTCGTCGCCCTGGCGCTGAAGCCGTCCTCGGACTGGTACCGGCACGAGGGCCGGCGCCGGCGGGTCGCGCGCTGAGGCCTGGCCGGGAGGAGCCCGCCCGGGCATCGTGACCCAACCGTGATGAACCAGACGACCCCCTCGAGCCGAAGACCCCACGTGACCACCCTCGAGCAGGCCCCCGCGCCCGCCGCCGACGCCGCCCCCGCGGGCCGTCGCGGCCGGTGGCTGCGCCGCCTGCTCGCGGCGCTGGCCGGCCTCCTGGCCGCCGCGGTGGCCCTCGGCGTCGCCCAGCTGGTGTCGGCGGCCACCGGGCCCTCGACCGCCCCCGTGGTCGCCGTCGGGGACACCGTGATCACGCTGGTGCCCGAGTCGGTGAAGCAGTTCGCCATCCGGACGTTCGGCGAGAACGACAAGATCGCGCTCGTCGCCGGCACGCTCGTGGTCGTCGCGCTGTACGCCCTGGTGATCGGGGTGCTGTCGCTGCGGTGGCGCCCGGTCGGGGTGGTCGGGGTCGCGGTTTTCGGCGTCCTCGGTGCCTGGGCCGCGGCCAGCCGCCCGGCGGCCGAGACCCTCGCCTGGCTGCCCTCGGTGGTCGGCGCGGCGGCGGGCGTCCTCGCGCTGCTGTTCCTGCTGCGCCCGCTCACCGGCCGGCCGGTCCTCCCGCGCGAGCTCCCGCCGGCCGACGCGTCGGCAGCCGTGGAGCGGCACGCCGACCGGCACGTCGACGAGACCGCCGTCGACCGGCTCCGCGAGGTGCTCGGCACCGCCGGCGACCGCAAGGGCCTGGACCGCCGCGGCTTCTTCCTCAGCAGCGGCGTCGCCCTGGGCGTCGCCGCGGTCACCGGGGGCGGCGGGTACCTGCTGCAGCGCCGGTTCGACGTCAGCGCCGAGCGCGCCGACCTGACGCTGCCGACCCCCGCCTCCCCGGCCCCGCCCCTGCCCGCCGGAGCCGACCTCGCCGAGACCGTCGACGGCCTGACCCCGCTGGTCACCCGCAACGGCGACTTCTACCGCGTCGACACCGCGATCACCGTCCCGCAGATCAAGCCCGCGGACTACCGGCTCGAGCTGACCGGCTCCTTCGACTCGCCGTCGTCGTTCTCCCTCGACGACCTCTACGGCCGCGACGACCTCATCGAGCGCGACATCACGCTGACCTGCGTCTCGAACGAGGTCGGCGGCGGGCTCGCCGGCACTGCCCGGTGGATCGGCGTCCCCCTCGGCGCGTTCCTGCGCGAGAACGGCGTCTCCGACGACTCCACCCAGCTGGTGTGCCGTTCCAGCGACGGCATGACGATCGGGGCGCCGACCCGCTCGGCCCTCGAGGTCGAGGACGCGATGCTCGCGATCGGCATGAACGGCGAGCCGCTGCCGGTCGAGCACGGCTTCCCGGTCCGCATGATCATCCCCGGGCTCTACGGCTACGTGTCGGCCTGCAAGTGGCTGGTCGGCATCGAGGCGACGACGTTCGACGCCTTCGACGCCTACTGGGTCGAGCGCGACTGGGCGCAGGAGGGGCCGATCAGGGTGGCCTCCCGCATCGACACCCCCGCGCCGCTGCGGCGCTTCCCCGCCGGCCGCCGGGCGATCGCCGGCGTCGCCTGGGCGCAGACCCGCGGCATCGCCCGGGTGGAGGTCCGCGTCGACGAGGGGGACTGGCTGGAGGCCGAACTCGCCCCCGAGGTCGACGCCGACGTCTGGCGGCAGTGGGTGCTGCCCCACGACTTCGCCCCCGGCAGCTACCAGCTCACCGTCCGGGCCACCACGGCCGACGGCGAGGTCCAGACCGCCGACCGGGCCGCGCCGTTCCCCGCGGGCGCGACCGGCCTGCACTCGATACGGGTGATCGCGACCTAGCCGTCGCCCGCCCCGCGCCACCCCCCCAGACCCGTCTCGGCCACCCGGCCGCAGGCGTACTTCCCGACCCGTCCGACGGGCCGGGAGAGCACCACCCGCCCAGCGGCGCCCCTGACCCCGGCGTCGCACCGGAAGAGATGGAGCACCTCGTGAAGCGCACCCTGACCCGCGGCGTGATGCTGGCGGCCGCCTCGACCCTCGCGCTCGGCATGGCCGCGTGCGGGTCCGACGACACCGACGACACGGCCTCGGACAGCGGCTCGTCCTCGAGCAGCAGCAGCTCGGCCGACGACAGCATGTCGAGCAGCGCCCCCTCCTCCGACTCGATGTCCGAGGAGCCCTTCGGCGCCGGCTGCAGCGCGGTCCCGACCGAGGGCGAGGGCAGCTTCACCGGCATGACAGACGACCCGGTGGCGACCGCGGCCAGCAACAACCCGGCCCTGTCCACGCTGGTCCAGGCCGTCACCCAGGCCAACCTCGTCGACACGCTCAACAGCGCGCAGGACATCACCGTGCTGGCCCCGGCCAACCCGGCGTTCGAGGCCGTCCCGGCCGACGCGCTCAACGCCGTCCTGGCCGACAACGCCCAGCTGACGCAGATCCTGACCCACCACGTCATCGAGGGCCGGCTGGCCCCCGACGCGCTGGCCGGCACGCACACCACGCTGGCCGGCGACGAGGTGACGATCGCCGGCTCCGGTGAGTCGTTCACGATCGACGGCACCGTCACCCAGATGCAGGCCTCGGTGATCTGCGGGAACGTGCAGACGGCCAACGCCACCGTCTACATCATCGACCAGGTGCTGGCGCCCGTCGCCGGCTGAGCCCGGCACGACGGCCCGGCTCCCCCCGGGGGCCGGGCCGTCGTGCTGCGTAGGGTCGGATCCATGCCGGCCCCCGCCAGTCACCCCGACCGCGACCGCCTGCTCGAGCTGATCGTCGAGCTCGCCGTCGTCCACGGGAGGGTCACGCTCTCCTCCGGCCGCGAGGCCGACTGGTACATCGACATGCGCCGGCTGACCCTGCACCACGAGGGTGCCCCGCTGGTCGGCCGCGTCATGCGCCAGCTGACCGGCGACCTGCGCTACGACGTCGTCGGCGGGCTGACCCTGGGCGCCGACCCCGTGGCGACGGCGATGCTGCACGCAGCCGCGCAGGGCGAGGGCTTCCTCGACGCGTGCGTCGTCCGCAAGGCCGGCAAGGCGCACGGGCTCCAGCGGCGGATCGAGGGGCCCGACGTCGCCGGGCGCTCGGTGCTCGTCGTCGAGGACGTCTCGACCACCGGCGGCAGCCCGCTGACCGCCGTCGAGGCGCTGCGCGAGGCCGGCGCCGAGCCGATCGCCGTGGCGGTGGTCGTCGACCGCGGCGGGCGGGCGGCGGTCGAGGCGGCCGGGCTGGAGTACCGCGCCGCGTTCACCCTCGCCGACCTCGGCCTGGAGTAGTCGCGGCGTCCCCCCGCACCGCGCACCGCGAGGGAGGACGCGCCACGGTCAGGCCGGCCGATCGGAGCGGGGGGCCGCCGTACCGTGTGTCCGTGACCACAGTGACGACGGCGTGGGTCGCCGAGCTGGTCGACGCGCTGGGCGCCGACAGCGTGCTCACCGACCCCGACGTCACCGCCTCCTACGCCCGCGACCAGGCGATGCTCGCCGAGGCCGGCACGCCCGCGGCCGTGGCCTTCCCGCGCTGCACCGACGACGTCGCCGCCGTCCTGCGAATCGCCCACCGGCACGGCGTCCCCGTCGTCCCGCGCGGGGCGGGCTCCGGGCTGGCCGGGGCGAGCAACGCCGTCGACGGCGCCGTCACGCTCGTCATGACCCGGATGGACGCCGTCCTCGAGGTGTCGCCGGCCGACCGCCTCGCCGTCGTCCAGCCCGGCGTGGTGAACAAGCAGCTGCGTGACGCCGTCGCCGGGCACGGGCTCTTCTACCCGCCGGACCCCTCCAGCTACGACTGGTGCACGATCGGCGGGAACCTCTCCACCAACTCCGGCGGCCTCTGCTGCGTCAAGTACGGCGTCACGACCGACTACGTGCTCGGCCTGGAAGTCGTCCTCGCCGACGGCCGGGTGCTGCGCACCGGGCGCCGCACGGTCAAGGGCGTGGCCGGCTACGACCTGGCTCGGCTGTTCGTCGGCTCGGAGGGCACGCTCGGCGTCATCACCGAGGCCACCCTGGCGCTGCGCCCCGCGCCGCAGCGGCCGGTCACCCTCGCGGCCACGTTCGCCACCACCGCGCAGACCGGTCAGGTGGTGGAGCGCGTGGTGACCACCGGGCTGGTGCCCAGCCTGCTCGAGGTCATGGACAACACGTGCATCTGCGCCGTCGACGACCTGCTGCGCGCCGACCTCGACCGCGGCGCCCACGCGCTGCTGGTCGCCCAGTCCGACACCGGCGGGACGGCGGCACTGGCCGAGATCGAGGCGCTGGCGGCCCTGTGCCGCGAGGCCGGCGCGGACCTGGTGCACACCACCGACGACCCGGCCGAGGGCGACCTGCTGCTGGCCGCCCGGCGGATGGCGCTGCCCGCGCTGGAGCAGCTGGGCAGCACGCTCATCGACGACGTCGCCGTCCCCCGCTCGGCCATCGCCACCTTCCTCGACGGGTGCGACGCCATCGCCGCCCGGCGGGAGCTGACCATCGGCGTCGTCGGGCACGCCGGCGACGGCAACATGCACCCGACGATCTGCTTCGACCCGACCGACCCCGGCCAGCGCGAGCGGGCCTTCGCGGCGTTCGACGACATCCTGGAGCTGGGGCTCTCGCTGGGCGGCACGGTCACCGGCGAGCACGGCATCGGCTCGCTCAAGGTCGACTGGCTGGAGCGCGAGATCGGCCCGGTGTCCCTGGAGGTGCACCGCTCGATCAAGGACGCGCTGGACCCGTCCGGGCTGCTGAACCCGGGCAAGGTGCTGCGCCGCCTGACACGCTGAGGAGCATGAGCCCGGAACGGCTGCTCGTCATCGGTGGGGACGCCGCCGGCATGTCCGCCGCGGCGCAGGCCCGTCGCCTGCGCCCGGACCTGCGCATCACCGTCCTCGAGCAGGGCCCCGACGTCTCCTACTCGGCCTGCGGGATCCCGTACTGGGTCGGGGACGTGGTCAGCGACCGGGACCGGCTGATCGCGCGCACGCCGCACGAGTTCGCCGCCCAGGACGTCGACGTGCGGATCGGCACCCGCGCCGAGGCCGTCGACCTCGCCGCCGGCACCGTGCGCACCTCCGCGGGCGACGTCCTCGGCTACGACCGGCTGCTGGTCGCCACCGGCGGCCGGCCGGCCCGGCCGCCGGTCCCCGGGCTGGACGCCGAGGGCGTGCACGGCGTCCACCGGCTGGCCGACGGAGCCGACGTCCGCGCCGCCGTCGCCGCCGGGGCCACGCGTGCCGTCGTGCTCGGCGGCGGCTACATCGGGCTGGAGATGGCCGAGGTGCTCCACGCGCGCGGGCTGGCCGTGACCGTCGTCCTCGCCGACCCGCTGCCCATGGCGCAGCTCGACGACGACATGGGGGAGCGGGTCTGCGCCGCGATGGGGGCGATGGGCATCGACGTCCGGCCGAACGAGCCGGTGCGCGAGGTGGAGACCGACGCCGACGGCGTCGCCCGCGCGGTCCGCACCGACGCCGGCGCCTACGAGGCCGACCTCGTCGTCCTCGGCCTAGGCATGGGCCCGGAGGTCTCCCTCGCCCGGGACGCCGGCCTGCAGCTGGGCAGCACCGGCGCCATCGAGGTCGACCGCACGCAGCGCAGCGTCTCCCACCCGGAGGTGTCGGCCGCCGGCGACTGCTCGCAGACGTTCTCGCGGATCACCGGCGAGGCGCTGCACATCCCGCTCGGCACGCACGCCAACAAGCAGGGGCGGGTGGCCGGCTCGGTGATCGCGGGCAGGCCCGCCCGCTTCCCCGGCGTGCTCGGGACGGCGCTGACCAAGGTCGGCGACACCGAGGTGGCCCGCACGGGGCTGTGCACGACGCAGGCCGAGCAGGCCGGGTACGACCACCGCACCGAGACCGTCCACGGCACCACGCGCGCCGGCTACTACCCCGGCGCCGAGGACATCACGGTCAAGCTGGTCAGCGAGCGCGGCTCCGGGCTGCTGCTCGGCGCGCAGATCGTCGGGGGGCCGGGCAGCGGCAAGCGGATCGACGTCCTCGCGACGGCGATCTGGGCCGGCCTCACCGCCGAGGAGCTGGCCGGCTCCGACCTGTCCTACGCGCCGCCGTTCTCGCCGACCTACGACCCGGTGCTGGTGGCGGCGCGGGTGGCCAGCCGCATCGAGCAGGGCTGATGGAGGACCCCGTCCTCCTCGGGACGGGGCCGACGCCGCGGGCCCCTACAGCGGGGCCGGGGGGTCCGGGATACTGGCCGCGACGAGTGCGCAGTCGCCGACGACAGGAGTGCCCCGGATGCCCATCGCGACCCCTGAGGTCTACGCCGACATGATCAGCCGGGCGAAGGAGGGCGGCTTCGCCTACCCGGCGATCAACTGCACCAGCTCGGAGACGATCAACGCGGCGCTGCGCGGGTTCGCCGACGCCGGCAGCGACGGGATCATCCAGTTCTCCACCGGCGGCGCCGAGTTCGGCTCGGGCACCAAGGTCAAGGACATGGTCACCGGTGCCGTCGCGCTGGCCGAGTTCGCGCACGTGGTCGCCGAGAAGTACCCGGTCAACGTCGCGCTGCACACCGACCACTGCCCCAAGGACAAGCTGGACTCCTACGTCCGCCCGCTGATCGCGCTGTCGCAGGACCGCGTCGACGCCGGCCAGGCGCCGCTGTTCCAGTCGCACATGTGGGACGGCTCCGCGGTCGACCTCGACGAGAACCTGTCGATCGCCGAGGAGCTCATCGCCAAGTGCGCCTCGGCCAAGATCGTGCTGGAGATCGAGATCGGCGTCGTCGGCGGCGAGGAGGACGGCGTCAGCCACGACATCAACGACAAGCTCTACACCGCCCCCGGCGACTACGTCGCCACCGCGAAGGCGCTCGGCCTCGGCGAGAAGGGCGTCTACCTGCTGGCCGCCACCTTCGGCAACGTGCACGGCGTCTACAAGCCGGGGAACGTCAAGCTGCGGCCGGAGATCCTCAAGCAGGGCCAGGAGGTCGTCACCGCCGAGCTGGGCCTGCCCGAGGGCAGCAAGCCGTTCAACTTCGTCTTCCACGGCGGCTCCGGCTCGCTGCAGGAGGAGATCCGCGAGGCGCTGTCCTACGGCGTCGTGAAGATGAACGTCGATACCGACACCCAGTACGCCTTCACCCGGCCGATCGCCGGGCACATGTTCACCAACTACGACGGCGTGCTGAAGGTCGACGGCGAGGTCGGCAACAAGAAGACCTACGACCCGCGCAGCTACCTCAAGGCGGCCGAGACGAACATGGCCGCCCGCGTCGTGCAGGCCTGCGAGGACCTGCTGTCGGCCGGCCAGTCCCAGAGCGCATGACGCACTCCCACCACAACCTGCTGGGCGAGCCGCCGGCGACGCTGCTGCCGGGCGACCCCGGGGCCGAGCGCGAGCTGGCCGAGGGCCTCCCGGCCGCGGAGGTCGCGGCGCACCACCCGACGTACAGCGCGGCGTGGGCGGCGCTGGCGGAGGAGGCCATCGAGGCCGGCCGGGTGATCGAGGCCTACGCCTACGCGCGCACCGGCTACCACCGCGGGCTGGACGCGCTGCGCCGCAACGGCTGGAAGGGCTTCGGCCCCGTGCCGTGGGCGCACGAACCCAACCGGGGCTTCCTGCGCTGCGTCACGGTGCTGGCGCGGGCGGCGGAGGCGATCGGGGAGACCGGCGAGCACGACCGCTGCACCCAGCTGCTGCGCGACTGCGACCCCAGCCTCGCCCCCTAGACCTCACCCTCCGTCATCCCGGCAGGCGGAACGCCTGGTCCGCCCTCACACTCTGTGTCCCAGGTGCCGTCCCGGCGCCTCGACGCGAAGTGGGTGGGTCATGGCAACACTGCTCTGGATCCTCGCCGTCGTCCTCGTCATCGCCGGCATCGTGGCGATCGTCCGCCGCCAGCTCCTGTGGGGGATCGTGCTCATCGTCGTCGGGCTGCTCGTCGGCCCCGGTGGGGTGAGCGTCTTCGACGTCTGAGCGTGCCGCCGGGCCGGAGGTCCCCCCGGCCCGGCGGCGTGTCAGCGGTCGCTGGTTTCGCAGCAGGGTCTGATCTCCTGTGCGGAAGTCCGGCTGCCCGATGTGAGCGGTGTGCTGCGCGTCGGCGTTCTCGCGCTCGGCGGCTACAGGCGCGCTCGCACATCTGTCACGCCCGCACCGGCGAGCTCAGGCAGGGCGGCGGTCCGGCCCGAGAGCGTGGTGAGCAGCGCGGTGGCCGGTCCGGAGACCGGGGCCCCCTTGCCGTAGCGCCAGTCGGTGTCGGTGTCGGTGGCCGAGAAGGCCAGCCCGTCGAGGATGCCCGGCGGAAGCGAGCGACGGGCGCGCGGGCTGGTCAGTTGCTCGAGGGCGACCCGGGCGTTCTCCGGGTCGGTCGGGGAGGGCACCCCGAGCGGCCGGTAGACGTCCTGGGCGTGGATGACCAGATGACTCAACGGCGCCTCGACCGGTGCGCCGGGCACGGTGAAGGTGCGGTGCGCGGTCTCCCGAAGGCCCGCGACCACCTCGGCCGGTGTCCGGGTGTCCGTGGTCGCCCAACGGTCGGCGGCGCGGTCGAAGTCGAACCTCGCGCGCAGCATCATCCGCAGGAACCGGGGCGTCGAGACCTCGTACGGCATGAGCACGTGCACGACCAGGTCTCGCACCGACCAGCCGGCACACAGGCTGGGGGTGTCCCACTGCTCCTCGTCCAGCCCGTCGAGCACGTGGAGCAGTCGGGTGCGCTCGGTGTGGACGCGCGCGTCGACGTCCTGCCCGATCTCGGTCATCGGGTTCCTCTCGTCGTCCTGCCGGCCAGCGGACGCCGAGTCCCGCCGCCCAGTGGGAGGACGGCCAGCGGTGCCGGAACTCGTCGCTGGCGGCGAGTCCCACCCGTACAGGGGCTCCGACCGGCCCGGCGCGCGCGGACCCACGCACACCTGGCACACCTCGCTGCCGAACTCAGCGGTCGCCGAGCTCGGGGTGGGTCCGCCGGATCGTCGCCGTCAGCGACGTCAGCTCGTCGTCGCCGGCCATGAGCCGGGTCAGGCTGTCGGCGTCGACGTCCTCCCGGGTCAGGTGACCGGCCACCTGGCCGCTGGCCAGCAGCAGGAAGCTGTCGCCGATCAGGTGGGCGTAGCGCGGGTTGGCGGTCACGACGACGACGGCCAGCCCGCGGGCCCGGGCGGCGAGTAGCGCCTGCCCCGCCTGGGTGGCCCCGGCGACGCTGCGCGGCGCGGTGGGCTCGTCGACGACGAGGGCGCGCGTGCCGAAGTGCAGGGCGCGCGCGATCGCCAGCCCCTGCCGCTCCCCGGGCCGCAGGGTGCTGGCCGGCCGGTCGGGGTCCACGCCGCCCAGGCCGACCCGCTCCAGCGCGCGGACGGCGGTGTCCCGCGCCGCGGCGACGTCGAGCCGGCGCAGCGGCCAGACGCCGACCGTGGGCTCGGCGCCCAGGGTGAGGTTGCGCCACACCGACAGCAGCGGGGCGACGGCGAGGTCGTTCCAGACCGTCGCGACGCCGGCCGCGCGGGCGTCGCGGGGGGAGCGGAACCGCGCCGGCCGGCCGTCGAGCAGCAGCTCGCCCTCCTCGGGCCGGGTGAGCCCGGAGAGCACCGAGACCAGCGTCGACTTGCCCGAGCCGTTCTCCCCGAGGACGCAGGTGATCGTGCCGGGGGCGAACGTCGCGCTCACCCGGGACAACGCGGCCACGCTGCCGTGCCGCACCGTGACCCGGCGCAGCTCCAGCGCCGGTGCGGGGCCCTCCGGGCCGGCGGGATCCGGGGCGCTCACGACCGGGGCACCGCCCGCAGCCGGCTGCGCACCGCCCCGCTGGCGAGCAGCGCCACCAGCAGCAGCACACCGAGGAAGGCCTGGAACCACAGCGGGTCCCAGCCGGCGAGCGTGACGCCGAACCGGACGACGGCGTAGAGCAGCGCGCCCACCGCGGTGCCGACGACGGAGCCGTAGCCGCCGGTGAGCAGGCAGCCGCCGATCACGGCGACCACGACGAACTCGATCGCCGGCATCAGCGAGGCGCCGGCCTCGGCGCTGCCGATCCGCACCAGGCCGAGCGTGCCGACCAGCCAGCCGGCCGCGGCGGTGCAGCAGAAGAGGGTCACCGTCGTCCGCCGCACCGGGACGCCCAGCTCACGGGCGGTGCGCCGGGCCCCGCCGACGGCGAAGACGGCGTTGCCGAAGCGGGTCCGCCACAGCACCCAGGCCGCCAGCGCGGTGAGGGTCAGCCACCACACGACGGACACGGAGAAGGCGGCCCGGTCCCACTCCCACGTGGCGTCGAAGACCGTGCGTGCCGAGGACCAGCCCGGCGCCTGGTCCAGGCCCTGCAGCACCGTCGTCCCGGCGATGGCGCGGGTCAGGGCCAGCGCGGTGCCCTGCAGCACCAGGTGGGCGGCGAGGGTGACCAGGAAGCTGGGCAGCCCCGTACGGACCACCAGCCAGCCGTTGACCGCGCCCACGAGCAGCGCGCCGGCGAGAGAGGCGGCCAGCGCCGGCCAGATGCCCCACCCCGCCTCGCTCACCAGCAGGCCGGTGCCCAGGGCGCTGGCGCCCGCGACCATGGCGATCGAGAGGTCGAAGTGGCCGGCCACCAGGAGCAGCCCGACGGCGAGGGCGCCGATGCCCAGCGGGGCCGCGCCGTCCAGCACGCCGGCCAGGCCCGCCGCGCTCACCAGGCTCGGCGCCTGTAGCGCGAAGAAGGCGGTGGCGGCGACCAGGCCGATCCAGGCAGCCGTGCTGGGCCGGGCCAGCGTCCGGTCGAGCAGGCGCCGGCGCGGTGCCGTGCTGCCCACGGCGGGACCGAAGCCGGGGAGCGGGCCGGCGGTCACGGGCGCCGGGGCTGGGACGACGGCAGTGGGGGCCTCCTCGACTGCTGGGAGTTGGCACCCAGTGTCCACGACCGGCGGGGCGCGGACCGAGCTGCCCGGCCCGCCCGCCCCCGCCTAGGGCTGGAGCCGCCAGCGGACGCGGTCGTCGGAGAACCAGGTCCACCGGGTGACCGGGCGCGGGTGGACGACGCCGTCGCGCGTCACACGGGCCGGGTCGCAGGCGATCTGCAGCGCGCGGCCACGGCTGAGGTTCGCCGGGCGCATCGGCAGCACCGTGACCACGACCCGCATGGTGTCCACGGCCCGCCAGTCGGGACGGGCGGTGATCCGGGTGATCACGCCGTCGGCCACCTTGGCGTCGTCGTGGTGGGCCTGCGCGCCGAACCGGTGGCGGCGGAACAGCCGTCCGGGGCGGGGGTCGCCGGCCTCCTCGTCGGGGTCGACCCGCCCGGTGTGCAGCAGGACGCCGCCGTGGTCGTCGCGGACCAGCGTCATCTCCCGCTCGGGGCCGCCGGTCCCGATGCCCAGGTCGCGCGCCAGGCCCCGGGAGAGCTTGTCGTCGGCCGGCTCCCAGGAGACGACGACGTCGGCGGTGCGGGAGGCGGCGTTCAGCGCGGCCAGCACCCCCGCCAGGGCGGGCACCGGGCCGCGGACGAGCACCGCCGGCCCCGCCACGGCCCCGGCCACGGCGTCCTTGGCGGGGGCCTCGTCCGGGGCGAGACCGCGCAGGTCCAACTCGAGCAGAGGCATGCGATTACCCTGCCACTGCCAGGCCGGTCATCACCGGTTCCGCACTGTGAGGGGATCTGACGAGCGATGCCGGCTGTCGTGCTGATCGGTGCCCAGTGGGGCGACGAGGGCAAGGGCAAGGCGACCGACCTGCTCGGTGGCCGCGTGCCGTACGTGGTCCGCTACCAGGGCGGCAACAACGCCGGCCACACGGTGATCACGCCCGACGGGGAGCGCTACGCGCTGCACCTGATCCCGTCGGGGATCCTCACCCCCGGCTGCACGCCGGTCATCGGCAACGGCGTCGTGGTGGACCCCGAGGTCCTGATCCGGGAGCTGACGGGGCTGGAGGAGCGCGGGGTGGACACCTCGCGGCTGGTCATCTCCGCCGACGCGCACTTGATCATGCCCCACCACCGTGCCCTCGACAAGGTGACCGAGCGGTTCCTGGGCAAGCGCAAGATCGGCACCACCGGCCGCGGCATCGGCCCCGCCTACGGCGACAAGGTGGCCCGCACCGGCATCCGCGTGGCCGACCTGCTCGACCTGTCGATCCTGCGGCAGAAGCTCGAGGGCACGCTCCAGGAGAAGAACCAGGTCCTGGTCAAGGTCTACAACCGCAAGGCGATCGACGTCGACGAGGTCGTGGAGGAGTACGCGGGGTACGCCGAGCAGCTGCGCGACCGGATCACCGACACCCGGCTGATGCTCGGCAGGGCCCTGGACGCCGGCGAGTGGGTGCTGCTGGAGGGCTCGCAGGGCACGCTGCTCGACGTCGACCACGGCACGTACCCGTTCGTGACGTCGTCCAACCCGACCGCCGGCGGCGCCGCCGTCGGCAGCGGCATCGGCCCCACCCGCATCTCGCGGGTGGTGGGCATCCTCAAGGCCTACACGACCCGCGTGGGCTCGGGCCCGTTCCCCACGGAGCTGTTCGACGCCAACGGCGAGTACCTGCGCAAGCACGGCGGGGAGGTCGGCGTGACCACCGGGCGGGACCGCCGCTGCGGCTGGTTCGACGCCGTCATCGCCCGGTACGCCAGCCGGGTCAACGGGATCACCGACTACTTCCTCACCAAGCTCGACGTCCTCTCCGGGCTGGAGACGGTGCCGATCTGCGTCGCCTACGAGGTCGACGGCGTCCGGCACGACGAGATGCCGATGACGCAGACCGACTTCCACCACGCGAAGCCGGTGTACGAGGAGATGCCGGGCTGGTTCGAGGACATCCGGCACTGCCGCAGCTTCGACGAGCTGCCCGCGAACGCGCAGGCCTACGTGCGCCGGGTGGAGGAGCTGTCCGGGGCCCGGGTGAGCGTCATCGGCGTCGGCCCCGGCCGCGACGAGAACGTCGTCCTGCACGACCTCGTCGACTGAGGACCCCCCGCCTCGCGGCCCCGTCCAGGGGCGCGCGAGGCGGGCGGAGTACGGGGTCCTCCCTCAGGCGGCGGTGGCGACGGGCGCGAGCTCCTCGCGGACGGCGACGGCGACCTCGGGGGAGTCGGTGATCAGGCCGTCGACGCCCAGGCCGAGCAGCAGCCGGGCCTCGCCGGCCGCGTCGCCGGTGGCGGCCGGGTCGTCGCCCAGCTGCAGGTGCCGGGGGAGGAAGAGGTTCTCCGCGCGCAGCGTCCAGGGGACCACCGCGAGACCGGCCTGGTGCGCCCGGGCGACGAGGTCGGTCACGCCGGTCAGGTAGCCCTCGGCGTCGCGGGGCAGGATCCGGTGCCGGCTGGGCGCGATGCCCTGTGCGTACGTCGAGATGCCGCGCAGTCCGGCGTTGGTCAGCAGCTGGTCGCCCTCGGGGGCGTCGTCGACGAGCTGGTACATCGTCGGGCCGTCGTCGCCGAGCATGCCGCGCAGCTCCCGCAGGCCCGCGGCGTCGAAGGTCTGCACGACGACCGTGCCGTCGGGGGAGACGGCGTCGAGGCGGCGCAGCTCCGCGGCGACGAGCTCGTTCATCGGCAGCCCCTGCTCGGCCGACCAGGTCGGCTTCTTCAGCTCGGCCAGCACGCGGATCGGGCGCAGCGGGGTCGACCGGCGGCGGGCGATCTCCACGACCTCGGCCAGGGTGAGGATGCCGAACTGCCGGTCGTAGGCGGTGTTCAGCGGCCGCATGTCCGGCATGCGCTCCATGGCCCGCAGCGTCCGCAGCTCGGCGAGGGTGAGGTCCTCGGCGAACCAGCCGGTGCGCTCCTTGTCGCCCACCACGCGGGTCGTGCGGCGGTCGGCGAACTCCGGTCGCACCGAGATGTCGGTGGTCCGGGAGAGCTCGTTCTCGTGGCGGACGACGAGGGCGCCGTCCTTGCTCACCACGACGTCGGGCTCGATCAGGTCGGCGCCGAGGTCGATCGCGAGCTCGTAGCTGGCGGCGGTGTGCTCCGGGCGGTAGGCCGGGGCGCCTCGGTGGCCGACGATCACGGGACGGGGGAAGCGGGTCACAGGACTGATTGCCTGCGACACGGTCGCGTGCATGTCCCTAGAACACCCCACCCAGGTGGACGCATGGCGAACGCCGTGCGGCGTTTCCCGCACGATTCGGCAGACGCGCAGGTCACGGACCCACCAGCGGGGCGCGTGTGACGAAAGTCGCGTGTCGACGACCGGGTCATACCCCTGTGTCGGCGCGCCCGGGCCGGACCTTGACCCCGCGGGGACCAGGAAATCCACGCGACACCACCGGCCGCCCGGCCCACCATCTCCGGCGTGGACGACCTCGCATCCCTCGGGTGGGACGACGACCGCGCGGCCGAGCTGCCCGCCGGCACGGACCCGGCGCGGGTGGCGCGCGTCGACCGCGGCCTGCTCACCGTCTGGACCGCCGCGGGGGAACGCCGCGTGCACCCGTCCCCGGCCGTGTGGGAGGGGACGGGCCCGGCCGTCGGCGACTGGGTCGCCCTCCGCGGCGAGCTGGCCGTGGCCGTGCTGCCGCGGCGGACGGCGTTCGTGCGCACCTCCGCCGGCCGCACCTCCACGCCGCAGGTGGTCGCGGCCGACCTCGACACCGTCCTCGTCGTCGACGCGCTGGGCGGACCGGCCCGCATGCGCCGGATCGAGCGCTACCTGGCCGTCGCCTGGGGCAGCGGGGCCACGCCCGTCGTCGTCCTGACCAAGGCCGACCTGTCCGACGACCCGGCCGGCGACGTCGCCGACATCGCCGCGGCGCTGCCCGGGGTCGACGTCCTCGCCGTCAGCGCGGTGACCGGCGAGGGGCTCGACGCGCTGCGCGCCCTGCTGGGCCCGGGCCGGACGGCGGCCATGGTGGGCCCCTCCGGCGTCGGGAAGTCCAGCCTGGTGAACGCCCTGGTCGGGGAGGAGCTCGTGGCCACCGGCGAGGTGCGCTCGGCCGACCGCCGGGGCCGGCACACCACCACCGCGCGGGAGCTGCACCGGCTGCCCGGCGGGGGTCTGCTCGTCGACACCCCCGGCATGCGCGAGCTCGCCCTCGTCGGAGGCATGGCCGACGTCGAGGGCATCGACACCACCTACGCCGACGTCGCCGACCTGGCCGTGTCCTGCCGCTTCCGCGACTGCCGGCACCGGACCGAACCGGGCTGCGCCGTCCTCGCGGCGGTCGAGAGCGGCGCGCTGGACCTCGCCCGCCTCGCCGGGTGGCGCAAGCTGCAGGCCGAGGCGCACCGCCAGGCGCTGCGGTCCGACGCCCGCGCCCGCGCCGAGGAGAACGCCCGGGTCCGTGCCGCGTTCCGGGCCTACCGCGCCCAGCCGAACCGGCTGCGCTAGGCCCCGTCCAGGGCACCGCCCCGAGCTCGCGAGGGGTGGGGAGGACGGGGTCCTCCAACGGTAGGGTCGCGCTCCGTGCGCGTGCTCGTGATCGGCTCCGGTGCCCGGGAGCACGCCCTGTGCGTGGCTCTGCAGTCCGACCCCGCGGTGACCGCGCTGGCCTGCGCGCCGGGGAACGCCGGCACGCGGGCGATCGCCGAGGCGGCGCCGCTGGACGTCGCCGACCCGGTCGCCGTGGCCGCGCTCGCCACCGGGTGGGGCGCCGACCTGGTCGTCGTCGGGCCCGAGGTGCCGCTGGTGGCCGGCGCCGCCGACGCCGTCCGCGAAGCCGGGATCGCGTGCTTCGGCCCGTCGGCGCAGGCCGCGCAGCTGGAGGGCAGCAAGTCCTTCGCCAAGCACGTCATGGCCGCCGCCGGCGTGCCCACCGCCCGGTCGTGGCCGGTCGGCGGGCCGGCGGAGCTCCGGACCGCGCTCGACGAGGCCGGCGCGCTGTCGCCCGGCGCCCCGTACGTGGTCAAGGACGACGGCCTGGCCGCCGGCAAGGGCGTCGTCGTCACCACCGACCGCGACGCCGCCCTCGCCCACGGGCGCGCGGTGCTGGAGGCCGGCGGCGCGGTGCTCGTCGAGGAGTACCTCGACGGCCCGGAGGTGTCGCTGTTCGCCGTCACCGACGGGACGACGGTGCTCCCGCTGCTGCCGGCGCAGGACCACAAGCGGCGCGACGACGGCGACGCCGGCCCCAACACCGGCGGCATGGGCGCCTACGCCCCGCTGCCCTGGGCGCCGCCCGGCCTGGTCGACGAGGTGCTGGCCACCGTGCTGCAGCCGACCGTCGACGAGATGGCCCGCCGCGGGGAGCCCTTCTCCGGGCTGCTCTACGCCGGGCTGGCGCTGACCTCCCGCGGGGTGCGGGTGGTCGAGTTCAACGCGCGCTTCGGCGACCCGGAGACGCAGGTCGTGCTGCCGCTGCTGGAGTCGCCCCTGGGTGGGCTGCTGCACGCGGCGGCCACCGGCACCCTCGCCGAGCACCCGTCGCTGCGCTGGCGGGAGGGCGCCGCGGTGACCGTCGTCGTCGCCGCCGAGGGCTATCCGGAGCGGCCGCGGACCGGGGACCCGATCAGCGGGGCCGACGGCGCGGGCGTCCTGCACGCCGGCACCACGGCCGACGCCGACGGGACCGTGCGCTCGGCCGGCGGCCGGGTCCTCGCCGTCACCGCGACCGGGCCCGACCTCGCCGCCGCCCGCCAGGCCGCCTACGAGCGGGTCGCGGCCGTGCGGCTGGCCGGCGCGCACTGGCGCAGCGACATCGCCCTGGCTGCCGTCGAGGGCCGCATCGCCGTCCCGCCGGCCCAGGCGTGAGGGACGCCTAGCGCACGCCGACCGCCGGCCGCGCGCGCTCGGGCCGCGGCTCGGGCGGCCGCGGCCCGTCGTGCCGGCGGGCCAGGTAGGTGCCGGCCACGTTGGCGCAGGCGACGATCGGCACCGCGATCAGCGCGCCGAAGATGCCCGCGACCAGCAGGCCCGAGGCGATCGCGAGCACGACGGCCAGCGGGTGCACGTGCACCGCGCGGCCGAGCAGCAGCGGCTGCAGCACGTGCCCCTCCAGCTGCATGACCAGGACGACGATCGCCAGCGCGATCAGCGCCTTGATCGGCCCGACCGCGACCAGGGCCACCAGCACCGCGACCGACCCGGCCAGGAACGAGCCGATGATCGGGACGAATGCCCCGAGGAAGACCAGCGCGGCCAGCGGGATGACCAGCGGCACCTGCAGGATCGCCAGCCCGACGCCGATGCCGACGGCGTCGACCAGGGCGACGGCGACGGTGGCGCGCACGTAGGAGATGAGCGTGCGCCACGCGCGGCGGGCGGCCTCGTCGACGTACGCGCGGGCGTCGACCGGCATGAGGCCGACCAGCCACAGCCAGATCGAGCGGCCGTCCTTGAGGAAGAAGAACAGCGTGAACAGCGCCAGCACGATGCCGGTGAACACCTCGCCGACCGTGGCCGCCGTGTCGATCGCCCCGGAGGCGATCTCGTCCTGGTTGCCGGCGAAGAACTCCCGGGCCTGCTCCAGCGCCTGGTCGAGCTGGCGCTCGGTGACCGGGAAGGTCTCGACGACGTAGTCGCGCACCTGCTCGAGGCCGGCGGTGACCTGCTCGGAGAGGTCCTCGAAGCCGTCGATGAAGCGCTCGACGACCAGCGTGATGATGCCGGCGACGACGCCGAGCCCCACCAGCAGCATCGCGAACGCCGCCAGGGCCCGGGGCCAGCCGTGCCGCACCAGCGCGGCCGCGCCCGGCTGCAGCAGCGCCGCCAGCAGCAGGGCCACGATCACCGGCACGACCACGACCGCGACGTAGGCCGCCGCCGAGAGCAGCACGTACGCCCCGACCAGGACGACGATCAGCCGCCACGACCACGCCGCGGCGGTGCGCAGGCCGCTGGGGACGCTCGCGTCGCCCACCGTGCGGGGGTCGGGACGGCGACGGCGCGGCGCCGCGGGGCTGGGCGGTCCGCTGACGCCGCCCGGGCCGATCGCGCCGTCGAGGTCCGGGGCGCCGGGCTCGGGGCTGCCCAGCGGCGGCCGCGTCGGACCGGTGGGCTCCCCGTCGGGAGCGGCGTCGAGCGGGCCGTCGGGGCCCGGCGCCTCGTCGTCCTGCACCAGGATCGAGCGGTCCTCGTCGCGGCTGTGCCAGCCGTGCGGATCGGCCTCGGCGGCGGCACGGATCCGCTCGCGTGCCCGCCCGACCAGCTCGCTGGCCCGTCGCAGCATCGCGTCCTCCGATCGGCCGGCCGGCAGGGGGGTCCATGATCACGCTAGCGCTGCGGGAGACTGTCCCCGTGCTGCGACGAGCTGACCGGACGCGGGCGGTACCCGCATGATCGACCGCTACACGCTCCCCGAGATGGGCCGGGTCTGGAGCGACGAGCACAAGTACGAGCTCTGGTGCCGGGTGGAGACCCTGGTCCTGGAGGCGCACGCGGCCGCCGGGCGGGTGCCGGCCGACGTGGTGGAGCCGGTGCGCACCGCGCCGCCGCCCACGCCCGAGCGGGTCGCGGAGATCGAGGAGACGACGCAGCACGACGTCATCGCCTTCCTCTCCGCCTGGGCCGACAACACCGAGCCGCGCTCGGCCGCCGCCTACGTGCACCACGGCATGACGTCGTCGGACCTGCTGGACACCGCGCTCGCCGTCCAGCTCACCGAGGCCAGCGACCTGCTGCTGGCCCGGCTCGACCGGTTCGTCGCCGTCCTCCGCGACCACGCCCTGGCCCACCGGCACACGATCAAGGTGGGCCGCACCCACGGCGTGCACGCCGAGCCCGACGTGTGGGGCCACCGGGTCGCCGACATCGCCTTCGCCGCCGCGCGCTCCCGCGACCGGCTGCGCGCGGCCCGCGACCGGGTCGGCGTCGTCGCGATCTCCGGGGCGGTGGGCACGTACTCGCTCATCGACCCCTCCGTCGAGGTGGCCGTGGCCGAGGCCCTCGGGCTGCGGCCGGCCGACGCCTCCACCCAGGTGGTGCTGCGCGACTCGATCAGCGAGTGGGTCGCCGCGCTGGCGATCGTCGCGACCGTCTGCGAGACGGTGGCGCTGGAGGTGCGGCACGGTCAGCGCACGGAGGTGCGGGAGCTGTCGGAGGCGTTCGGCTCGGGCCAGAAGGGCTCCAGCGCGATGCCGCACAAGAAGAACCCGATCCGCTCGGAGCGCATCGCCGGGCTCGCACGGGTGGTGCGCGCCGCCGTCGTCCCCGTCATGGAGGGCATCCCGCTCTGGCACGAGCGGGACATCTCGCACTCCTCGACCGAGCGGGTCTTCCTGCCCGACGCGGCGATCACCACCGACTACCTGCTGCACCTGACCACCGGGCTGGTGGAGAACCTCGTCGTCGACGTGCAGCGGATGCGCGACAACCTCGACCTCACCGGCGGGCTGATCTACACCTCCTCGGTGCTGCTCGAGGTGGTGGAGAGCGGGCTGTCCCGGGAGGACGCCTACGCGCTGGTGCAGGGCGCGGCGATGGAGACGTGGAACACCGGGACGCCGTTCCGCGCCACCCTGCGCGCCCGCGCGGAGGCCGCCGGGGTCACCCTCGACGAGGCGCGGCTGGACGAGATCTGCCGGCCCGAGCGGTACGTCACCCAGCTCGACCCGCTGTTCGAGCGCGTCGCGGCGCTGACCTGATGCTCGACCTGCCGCTCGTCGCCCGGGGCAAGGTGCGCGAGGTCTACGACGCCGGCGCCGACCGCCTGTTGCTCGTGGCGTCGGACCGCATCTCCGCCTACGACCACGTGCTGCCCACGCCGATCCCGGACAAGGGCCGGGTGCTGACGGCGCTGTCGGTGTGGTGGTTCGAGCAGCTGGCGCCGGTGCTGGACTCGTTCGGCGCGACCCACCACCTGGTGTCGGCGACCGACGTGCCGGAGTCGGTGGCGGGGCGGGCCATGCTCGTGCGGCGGCTGTCGATGCTCCCGGTCGAGTGCGTGGCCCGCGGGTACCTCTCCGGCTCCGGCACGGCCGAGTACCAGCGGACCGGCTCGATCCGCGACGTCCCGCTGCCGGCCGGGCTGGTCGAGGGCTCGCAGCTGCCCGAGCCGGTGTTCACGCCGTCGACCAAGGCCGAGCTCGGCGAGCACGACGAGGCGATCGACTTCGCGACCGTGGAGTCGCTGGTGGGGTCCGCGCGGGCGGCGGAGCTGCGCGAGCTGACGCTGGCGCTCTACCGGCGCGGTGCGGAGATCGCCCTCGAGGCCGGGATCGTGCTGGCCGACACGAAGTTCGAGTTCGGGACGTCGTCGGACGGCCGGCTGACCCTCGGCGACGAGGTGCTGACACCCGACTCCTCGCGCTTCTGGCCGGCGATCACCTGGTCGCCGGGCGCCGCGCAGCCGTCGTTCGACAAGCAGTTCGTGCGCGACTGGCTGACCTCGTCGGGCTGGGACCGCGTCTCCCCGCCACCGGAGCTCCCGGACGACGTCGTCGCCGCGACCCGCGAGCGCTACGTGACCGCCTACGAGAAGCTGACCGGCCGCTCCTTCGCCTGACCCCTTCCGCGAGATCTGCACACTCGGGGCTTTCCGCTATGTGAAAGCCCCGAGTGTGCAGATCTCGCGCAGGGCTGTGGACGGCGCGAGCGGGTGAGGCGCCCTTCGGACCACCCTGCCCCGGTGCCGAGGAGACGCGTGCCCACCCGACTGACCGGCCCGGCGACCCGTGCGAGGGCGCGTGAAGCCGGGATCGGCGACGACGAGCTCCGCCGACGGGACGTCGTCCGGATGTCCCGGGACACCTACCTCCCGAAGGCGACGGCAGCCGATCTCGGCGCCCGCATCGAGGCCGTCGTCATGACAGCCCCTCCCGGGGCTGTCGTCAGCCACGGGACGGCCGCGGTGCTGTGGGACGTCGAGATCCCCCTGCAGCCGACCGACGTCCGCATCCACATCACCGTCTCCACCGGGTCGGCGGTCCGCGGCCGAGCCGACCGCGCGATCCACCGCAGCCCCCTGACCGCCGGCGAGGTGACGAGCCGGCGGCGCTTCCGCGTCACGACTCCCGCGCGGACCTGGCGGGACCTCGCCGCGGTCCTCGCCGAGGCGCCGCTGCTCGCGGTCGCCGACCAGATGCTCCAGCGGCACGGCACGGCCGACGACCTGCGCCGGCAGCTCGAGCTCCGCCCCTCCGGCCGCGGCGCGGCCCGGGCGCGTGCGGTGCTCCCGCTGGCCGATCAGCGGGCCGGTTCGCCCATGGAGTCGGTGCTGCGGTGGCTGCTGCACGCCGCGCGGCTACCTGCTCCGGTCCTGCAGCACGTCGTGCACGACGACCGGGGGTTCGTCGGGCAGGTCGACATGGCATGGCCGGACCGACGGGTGCTCGTGGAGTTCGACGGCGAGGTCCACCGGGAGCGCGACGTCTTCGTGCGGGACCTGAGGCGGCAGAACGGGCTGGTGCTGGCGGGCTGGACGATCCTGCGGTTCAGCTCCGCCGACGTCCTCGGCCGTCCGGAGGCCGTCGTCGCCGCGATCCGGGCCGCTCTCCGCTGACGAGATCTGCACACTCGGGGCCTTCAGCTCCCTGAGAGCCCCGAGTGTGCAGATCTCGCGGGTACCCGCGGTGCACGTCACCGGCCTCCGGGGTGTGCGACGGTGCCGGGTAGGCTCGGGAACCGTGCCGCGGGTGGTCGTCGACGTCGTCCTCAAGCCGGAGATCTCCGACCCCCAGGGGCAGGCGGTGCTCGGCGCCCTCGGCCGGCTGGGGCACAGCGGGGTGACCGGCGTCCGCCAGGGCAAGCACTTCGTCCTCGAGGTCGAGGGCACGCCCGACGAGGCGGAGCTCCGCGAGATCGCCGAGAACCTGCTCGCCAACCCCGTCATCGAGGACGTCGAGCTGCACCTCCCGACCGACTGAGGAAGACCCCTTGCGCATCGGTGTCATCACCTTCCCGGGCTCCCTGGACGACGTCGACGCCGCCCGCGCGGTCCGCCTGGCCGGCGGCGAGCCCGTCGCGCTGTGGCACGGCGACCACGACCTGAAGGACGTCGACGCCGTCGTCCTCCCCGGGGGCTTCTCCTACGGCGACTACCTACGCGCCGGCGCCATCGCCGCCCGTTCGCCGCTGATGCAGGACGTCGTCGCGGCCGCGCGCACCGGCCTGCCCGTCCTCGGCATCTGCAACGGCTTCCAGGTGCTCTGCGAGGCCGGCCTGCTGCCCGGCGCCCTGCACCGCAACGCCCACCTGCACTTCCGCAACCGCGACCAGCAGCTGCGGATCGAGCGCGCCGACACCGCGTGGACGTCGGACTACGCGACCGGCCAGACGATCGTCGTCCCGGTCAAGAACGGCGAGGGCCGGTACGTGGCCGCCCCGGCCGACCTCGAGCGGCTCGAGGGTGAGGGCCGGGTCGCCGTCCGCTACGTCGGCGGCAACCCCAACGGCAGCCTCAACGACATCGCCGGGGTGACCAGCGAGGACGGCCGCGTCGTCGGTCTCATGCCGCACCCGGAGCACGCCGTCGAGGAGCTCACCGGCCCGAGCACCGACGGCCTCGGGTTCTTCACCAGCGTCCTGAAGGCGGTCGTCAGCGCATGAGCGAGTCGGCCACCGCCGGGCTCTCCGACCTCGACACCGGCCCCGGCCGGCTCGCGAACCGGCTCGACACCGTCGAGCTCGCGGCGAGCACCCCGGACGCCGAGCAGCCCTACTCCGAGCTGGGGCTCGAGGCCGACGAGTACGCCCGCATCCGCGAGATCCTCGGCCGCCGGCCCACCACCGCCGAGCTGGCCATGTACTCGGTGATGTGGAGCGAGCACTGCTCCTACAAGAGCTCGAAGGTGCACCTGCGCCGCTTCGGCGACCTCCCCCGCAGCGAGGCGCTGCTGGTCGGCATCGGCGAGAACGCCGGCGTGGTCGACGTCGGCGACGGCTACGCGGTGACCTTCAAGGTCGAGTCGCACAACCACCCGAGCTACGTCGAGCCCTACCAGGGCGCGGCGACCGGGGTCGGCGGCATCGTCCGCGACATCCTCACGATGGGCGCCCGCCCGGTCGCCGTCATGGACTCGCTGCGCTTCGGCCGCGCCGACGCCGCCGACACCGCCCGGGTGCTGCCCGGCGTCGTGGCCGGCGTGGGCGGCTACGGCAACTGCCTGGGCCTGCCCAACATCGGCGGCGAGCTGCTGTTCGACGAGTGCTACGCCGGCAATCCGCTGGTCAACGCGCTGTGCGTCGGGGTCATGCGGCACGAGGACGTGCACCTGGCCAAGGCCGAGGGCGTCGGCAACAAAGTGATCCTCTTCGGCGCCCGCACCGGCGGCGACGGCATCGGCGGCGTGAGCGTGCTCGCCAGCGAGACCTTCGACGCCGAGGGCCCGGCCAAGCGCCCCAGCGTCCAGGTCGGCGACCCGTTCACCGAGAAGCTGCTCATCGAGGCGTGCCTGGAGATCTTCGCCGCCGACCTGGTCACCGGCATCCAGGACCTCGGCGGCGCCGGCCTCTCCTGCGCGACCAGCGAGCTGGCCAGCGCCGGCACCGGCGGCATGCACGTCGACCTCGACCGGGTGCCGCTGCGCGACTCGACGCTGACCCCGGCCGAGATCCTGATGAGCGAGTCGCAGGAGCGCATGTGCGCGATCGTCGAGCCGGACAAGGTCGACGCCTTCCTCGCCGTCTGCCGCAAGTGGGACGTGCTGGCCGCCGTCATCGGTGAGGTCACCGACGGCGACCGGCTGACCGTGGACTGGCACGGCGAGCGGATCGTCGACGTCCCGCCGCGGACGGTCGCCCACGAGGGCCCGGTCTACGAGCGGCCGATGGCCCGCCCGGCCGACCTCGACGCGCTGCAGGCCGACGACGCCGCCCGGCTCGCCCGCCCGGGCACGCCCGAGGAGCTGCAGGCGCACTGGCTGGCGGTCGTCGCCAGCCCCGACGGCGCCGACAAGTCTTGGGTCACCGAGCAGTACGACCGCTACGTGCGCGGCAACACCGTGCTCGCGCAGCCCGAGGACGCCGGCGTCGTCCGCATCGACGAGGAGTCGCACCGCGGCATCGCCCTGGCGCTCGACGGCAACGCCCGCTTCGCCCGGCTCGACCCCTACACCGGTGCGCAGCTCAACCTCGCCGAGGCCTACCGCAACGTCGCGGTGAGCGGCGCGACCCCGCTGGCCGTCACCAACTGCCTCAACTTCGGCTCCCCGGAGAACCCCGAGGTGATGTGGCAGTTCGCCGAGGCCGTCCGCGGCCTGGCCGACGCCTGCCGCGAGCTGGGCCTGCCGGTCACCGGCGGCAACGTCAGCCTCTACAACCAGACCGGTGACGTCGCGATCAACCCGACGCCGGTGATCGGCGTGCTGGGCGTGCACGACGACGTCCGCCGCCGCGTGCCCACCGGCTGGCGCGCCGCCGGCGAGACCGTGCTGCTGCTCGGCACCACCCGCGAGGAGCTCGGCGGCTCGGCATGGGCGAGCGTCGTCCACGGCCACCTCGGCGGACGCCCGCCCGCGGTCGACCTGGAGGCCGAGCGGTCCCTCGGCGAGCTGCTGGCCGCGCTGTCCCGCGAGGGGCAGGTGACCTCCGCCCACGACCTGGCCGACGGCGGTCTGGCGCAGGCCCTCGCCGAGTCGGCGCTGCGGTACGGCGTCGGCGCCCGGCTGGGCCTGGACGGCGACCCGTTCGTCGCGCTGTTCAGCGAGTCGGCGGCGCGGGCCGTGGTCACCACGACCGACCCCGAGGCGGTGCGCGCCACCGCACAGTGGGCCGGCGTGCAGGTCACCGAGCTGGGGACCACCGGCGGGGACGCGCTCGCCGTCGAGGGCCTGCCGGAGCTGCCGCTGGCCGAGCTGCGCGCGGCGTGGAGCGCGACCCTGCCTGCGCTGTTCGGCTCGCCCGAGGACGCCGTCGGCACCGTCCCCGCGGGGACGGTCCCCACGAGCTGATGGCCGCGCAGCCGATCCCCGCCGAGGAGCTGCGCGCCGCGGTGGACGCCGTCCGGCCCTGGCTGGCCGGCGAGGCCGAGCAGCCGCCGCGGTCGGTGCTGGGCGCGGCGGTGAAGACGAGCACCCGCTGGCTGGCCCAGCAGGTGCCCGGCCGGTCGGTGGAGCTGCGGGTGCCGCCGCACGTCGCCGTCCAGCTCGTGCCGGGGCCGCGGCACACCCGCGGCACCCCGCCCAACGTCGTCGAGACCGACGCCGCGACCTGGCTGCGGCTGGCCACGGGCGCGACCACCTGGGCCGACGCCGTCGCCGAGGGGCGGGTCAGCGCGAGCGGCAACCGCGCGGACCTCTCCGAGCACCTGCCGCTGCGCCCGCTCCGCTGAGGCGAGGGGGGCGGTCAGTTCGTGAAGAGCTCGATCGCCGTCTTCACCGTCTGGTAGAGCCCGTAGGCCAGCGGGATGCCGACCAGGGTCCACGCGAAGGCGATGAGCCCGGTCGGCGTGTGGGTGGGCCGCTGACCGTCCTGCGACTGGGTCGACGAGCTCATCGGGCGGCGCTCCGCTCGGGGGTCGGGGCGCTCGCGGCGCCGGTGGACGACGTGGGCTCGTGCCACTTCGACGCGACCGGCCGCACCAGCAGGTTCGCCACGAACCCGATCGCGAGCAGGCCGACCATGATGAACAGCGCCGGCCGGTAGTTGGCCGCCTGCAGCGTGCCCGGCTCGCCCTGGGTGTCCAGGACGCCGTTGACGATGAGCGGACCCGCGACCCCCGCGGCCGACCAGGCGGTGAGCAGCCGGCCGTGGATGGCGCCGACCTGGAAGGTGCCGAACAGGTCGCGCAGGTACGCCGGGACCGTGGCGAAGCCGCCGCCGTAGAACGAGATGATCACCGCGGCGAGCAGCACGAACAGCCAGGTCGCGCGGTCGCCGACGGTGGCCAGGCCGACGTAGAGCAGCAGCCCCACCCCGAGGTAGATCATGTAGTTGGGCTTGCGGCCGAGGAAGTCCGACGTCGAGGACCACACGAACCGGCCGGCCATGTTGAACAGCGACAGGACGCCGACGAAGCCGGTCGCGGCTGCCAGGGCGATGCTGGAGTCGCCCTCGTCGTCCCGGAAGAAGTCCTGGATCATCGGGCTGGCCTGCTCGAGGATGCCGATCCCCGCGGTCACGTTGCAGAACAGCACGATCCACAGCAGCCAGAACTGCGGTGTCTTGATCGCGTTGGCCGCCGAGACGCTCTCCGTGGTGACCAGCGCCTTCTGCTTCACCGACGCCGGGTCCCAGCCGTCGGGCCGCCAGCCCTCGGCCGGCACCCGGATGATCGTCGCGCCGAAGAGCATGAAGACCAGGTAGACCAGCCCGAGGGTCAGGAACAGCAGCGCCACCGCGTTCCCGTCCGGCACGGTGCCCGCCGTCCCGTCGTAGTCGGGGTCGTAGAGGTCCATCAGCTGCCGGGACAGCGGCGAGGCGATGAGCGCGCCACCGCCGAAGCCCATGATCGCCATGCCGGTGGCCAGGCCCGGCCGGTCGGGGAACCACTTGATGAGCGTCGAGACCGGCGAGATGTAGCCGATCCCCAGGCCGATGCCGCCGATGACGCCGTAGCCCAGGTAGAGCAGCCACAGCTGGTCGGTGGCGATGCCGAGCGAGCCGACGAGGAAGCCGGTCGACCAGCAGATGGCGGAGACGAACATGGCCGCCCGCGGCCCGTTCTTGTCGACCCACGTGCCGAACACCGCGGCGGACAGGCCGAGCATGACGATGGCGATCGAGAAGACGATGCCGATCGCGGTCTGGCTGACCTGGAAGTCCTCGACCAGGGCGGTCTTGTAGACGCTGGTCGCGTAGGCCTGCCCGATGCACAGGTGGACGGCGAGGGCCGCCGGCGGGATCAGCCACCGGTTGAAGCCCGGGCGCGCCACGATGCGCTCGCGGGCCAGGAAGCTCGGCAAGGCCACGGCGGGTCTCCCTCTCGGTCGGTGCTGGTGTTCGCCCGCCGTGAGTCACGTCACGGCCCCGGACGACGCTACGTCCGCTCGGCGCGGCCCGCGCGCCGGAGGGCCGGCGGCCCCCGGCATGCTCGCGGGACCGCGACGGGCAGGCCGCCGCGGCGAGTGGAGGTGCGATGGAGGCGTCGTTCACCCCCGACGGCGACCGGCTCGTCCCGACCGCCTGGGCCCGCAGCCCCTGGTCGGACGACATGGTCAACGGCCACCACGTGGGCGGCCTGGTGGCGTGGGGGGTGCAGCGGGACTCCCCCGACGGGGACCTGCAGCTGTCCCGCCTGACGGTGGACATGGTGCGGCCGGTGCCGATGCGCCCGCTGCGGGTGTCCGCCCGCCGCGTCCGTGACGGGCGGCGGCTGCGGGCGGTGGACGTCGCCGTCCTGGACGGGGACGTCGAGGTGGCGCGCGGCTCGGCCCTCCTGCTGCGCCGGTCCGAGCACCCGCCGGGCGAGCCGTGGGCACCGCGACCGTGGGACGTGCCGCCGCCCGAGGCGGTCGAGGGGTCCACCGGCGGGACGATGTCGTTCGAGATCCGCCCGGTCAGCGGGTGGAACGGCGAGCAGGGCCGGGTGTGGCTGCGCGAGCGGGTGCCCTTCGTCGCCGGCGAGCCGCTCACCCCGGCCCTGCGGGCGGCGCTCATGGCCGACTTCGCCAACCCGGTGGCCAACTCCGGCCGGGGCGGGCTGGAGTTCATCAACGCCGATCTGACGATGTACCTGGCCCGGGACCCGGTGGGGGAGTGGATCGGGGTGGAGGGCACCGGTCACGCCGGTGCCGGCGGCGTCGGGGTCGGCACGGCGTGGATGTACGACAGGGACGGCCGGATCGGCTCCTGCGTGGCCGCCGCCCTCGCCGACCCGCGCCTCCTCAGCCGGTACGCGCAGCCCTCCGCCGGCGGGTGACGGGGCCGGGGCGGCGCCGGCGGGCGCCCCCTAGGCTCGCGGCATGGCCTACGAGGTGAAGGGCGTCGTCGCCCGCAGCAAGGGTGCCCCCGTCAGCATCGAGACGATCGTGGTGCCCGACCCGGGCCCCGGCGAGGCGGTCGTCGACGTGCAGGCCTGCGGGGTCTGCCACACCGACCTGCACTACCGCGAGGGCGGGATCAACGACGACTTCCCGTTCCTGCTCGGCCACGAGGCCGCCGGCACGGTCGCCGCGGTCGGCGAGGGCGTCACCAACGTCGAGGTCGGCGACTTCGTCGTCCTGAACTGGCGGGCGGTGTGCGGGCAGTGCCGCGCCTGCCTCAAGGGCGAGCTGCAGTACTGCTTCAACACGCACAACGCCGCGCAGAAGATGACGCTGACCGACGGCACCGAGCTGTCCCCGGCGCTGGGCATCGGCGCGTTCGTGGAGAAGACGCTGGTCCACTCCGGTCAGTGCACCAAGGTCGACCCGCAGGCGCCGGCCACCGCCGCCGGCCTGCTGGGCTGCGGGGTGATGGCCGGCGTGGGCGCGGCGATCAACACCGGCGGCGTGCGCCGCGGCGAGTCGGTCGCGGTGTTCGGCTGCGGCGGCGTCGGGGACGCCGCCATCGCCGGGGCCAAGCTGGCCGGGGCGTCCACGATCGTCGCGGTCGACATCGACGACCGGAAGCTGGAGTGGGCGCGGCAGTTCGGCGCCACCCACACGGTGAACTCGAAGGAGACCGACGCGGTCGAGGCGATCAAGGCCGCCACCGGCGGGTTCGGGGTCGACGTCGCGATCGACGCGGTCGGCCACCCCGCGGTGTTCGAGCAGGCCTTCTACGCCCGCGACCTGGCCGGCCGGGTCGTGCTGGTCGGCGTCCCGACCCCGGACATGAAGATCGAGCTGCCGATGATCGAGCTGTTCGGCCGCGGCGGGGCGCTCAAGTCCAGCTGGTACGGCGATTGCCTGCCCAGCCGGGACTTCCCGATGCTGGTCGACCTGTACCTGCAGGGCCGCTTCCCGCTCGACGACTTCGTCTCCGAGACCATCGGCCTGGACGCCGTCGAGCAGGCCTTCGAGAAGATGCACTCCGGCGACGTGCTGCGCTCGGTGGTCACCTTCTGATGGCGGCCCGCATCGACAAGACCGTCGTCAGCGGCGTCTTCTCCCTCGACGGGCAGGACTTCGACGTCGACAACAACGTCTGGCTGGTCGGCGACGACGACCAGGTGCTGGTCATCGACGCCCCGCACCGCCCGGAGCCGATCGTGGCGGCCGTCGGCGGGCGGAAGGTGGCCGGGATCGTGCTCACCCACGGGCACAACGACCACATCACCGCCGCGGTCGCGCTGCGCGAGGCCGTCGACGCGCCGATCTGGTTCCCCGCCGCCGACCGCATGCTGTGGGACATGGTCTACGGCCAGAGCCAGCCGGCCGCCGACCCCGACCGCGACCTCACCGAGGGGACGACGTTCACCGTCGCCGGCTCGACGCTGGTCGCGCTGCACACCCCCGGCCACTCGCCGGGCAGCACGTGCCTGCACTCGGCGGACCTGAACACCGTCTTCACCGGCGACACGCTGTTCTGCGGCGGCCCCGGCGCCACCGGCCGGTCGTTCAGCGACCACCCGACGATCGTGAACTCGATCCGCTCGAAGCTGCTGACCCTGCACGGCGACACCGTCGTCCGCACCGGCCACGGCGACGACACGACCATCGCCGCGGAGCTGCGCACGGTCCACTAGGCGCACGGGGAACGCGGGTGGTGGTCCACGGGGGAGACGGTGCGGCGGACGGCGGTGGCCGTCCGCGGTCCGGACGGCACCGTGCGCCCGAACCGCCGGAGCCGGTGGGTCCGGCGGTCCGGGCCGGAGCTGCCGGGCGGCCCCTCCCGGCCGGCGTGGAGCCCGCCGGTCCCGTGCGACCCGGCCGCTGGCTGGCGTGGATGCTCGCGGGCTTCGTGGTCGTCGGCGGCGGGCTGGTCGCCGGCTACGTCTCGCTCGGCGGGGACGCCGCCGCTCCCGGCGACGGGAGCGGCGGCGCGGCCACGGCCCCGTCGCCGTCGGCGCGGGAGAGCACGCCGCCCGGGCAGGACCTGCCGGCCCCCGTCGTCCCCCCGTGCGACGGCTCCTTCGTGCTCGTCGTCGGCAGCGTGACCACGCCGGTCGGCTACCAGGAGGCGGTCGTCCGGCTGCTGGAGGCGACCCCCGGCGCCCGCTGGTTCACCACCGAGGGGACGTGCGGGTCGCTGCGCGGCCGGTCCGACGACGGCACGCTGATCCACACCGTCTACCTGGGCCCGTTCCCGACGGCGGAGGCGGCGCTGGCCTCCTGCCCGGCCGGCCCGCCCGACGCCTACGCCAAGCGGCTGGACGACGGCGCCGCCCCCGCGGGCGGCACCGTGACCTGCGGCTAACCGGGGACGCGCGGGTCTGCGACGCGCCGTGCGGGAGGTGTCGATGTGGTGTGGATCCCCCCGCCGGGCACCCGGTACGGGCGCGGCCCCGGTACTCTCGCACGAGTGCCTCGCGGTGACGGACGGCTGACGCACGACCTCGACCCCCACGCTCCCGGACCCCAGGACGCGTGCGGCGTCTTCGGCGTCTGGGCGCCGGGTGAGGAGGTCGCGAAGCTCGCCTACTTCGGCCTGTACGCCCTCCAGCACCGCGGGCAGGAGGCGGCCGGCATCGCGGTCTCCGACGGCGCCTCGGTCGTCGTCTACAAGGACCTCGGGCTGGTCAGCCAGGTCTTCGACGAGGCCACGCTGGGCAGCCTGCGCGGGCACCTGGCCGTCGGCCACACCAGGTACTCGACCACCGGCTCCTCGACGTGGGAGAACGCCCAGCCCACGTTCCGCACCACCGACGCCGGCACCGGCCTGGCGCTGTGCCACAACGGGAACCTGGTCAACACCGCCGAGCTGGCCAGCCGGGCCGCCGACGCCGGTGTGCCGGGCGCGTTCAGCGCGAGCACCGACTCCGACCTGGTCACCGCGCTCATCGCCGCCCGCCCCGACCTGTCGGTGGAGGGGGCGGCCATGGAGGTGCTGCCGCAGCTGCGCGGGGCCTTCAGCCTCACGTTCATGGACGAGGACACCCTCTACGCCGCACGCGACCCGCAGGGCGTGCGGCCGCTGGTCCTCGGCCGGCTGGAGCGCGGCTGGGTCGTCGCCAGCGAGACGGCGGCGCTGGACATCGTCGGCGCCTCCGTGGTCCGCGAGGTCGAGCCCGGCGAGCTGATCGCCATCGACGAGAACGGCCTGCGCAGCCAGCACTTCGCCCCGGCCGAGCCCAAGGGCTGCGTCTTCGAGTACGTCTACCTCGCCCGCCCCGACACCACGATCGGCGGTCGCGGCGTGCACGCCGCCCGCGTGGAGATCGGCCGCCGGCTGGCCAAGGAGCACCCGGCCGACGCCGACCTGGTCATCCCCGTGCCGGAGTCGGGCACCCCGGCCGCCGTCGGGTACGCCGAGGCCAGCGGCATCCCCTACGGCCTGGGCCTGGTCAAGAACTCCTACGTGGGCCGGACCTTCATCCAGCCCTCCCAGACCATCCGCCAGCTGGGCATCCGGCTGAAGCTCAACCCGCTGCGCGACGTCATCCGCGGCAAGCGGCTGGTCGTCGTCGACGACTCGATCGTGCGGGGCAACACGCAGCGGGCGCTGATCCGCATGCTGCGCGAGGCCGGGGCGGTCGAGGTGCACGTGCGGATCTCCTCGCCGCCGGTGAAGTGGCCGTGCTTCTACGGCATCGACTTCGCCAGCCGCGCCGAGCTGATCGCCAACGGCCTGGACGTCGACGGCGTGCGGGCCTCGATCAACGCCGACTCGCTGGGCTACGTCTCCGAGCAGGGGCTGATCGCGGCGACCGAGCAGCCGGCCACCCGGCTGTGCACCGCCTGCTTCACCGGCCAGTACCCGATCGCGCTGGGCGAGTCCGAGGTGCTCGGCAAGCACGTCCTCGAGGGGATCGGCCGGACGCCGATGCCCCGCCCGGACGGCCAGCGCGCGGTGACCGGCTGGACCGGTCAGCAGGCCGGCAGCGCCACCGTGCCCGGCGGCGCGGACGACGCCCTCCGCCGCCCGTGACGGAGCCGGCCGGCAGCCCCGGGCGCTTCACCTACGCCGCCAGCGGCGTCGACATCGACGCCGGGGAGCGCGCGGTCACGCTGATGCGCTCCGCGGTCGAGCGCACCAACCGGCCCGAGGTCGTCGGCGGGCTCGGCGGGTTCGCCGGCCTGTTCGCGCTCGACGTCGCGAGGTACCGGCGGCCGCTGCTGGCGTCGTCCACCGACGGCGTGGGCACCAAGATCGCCCTCGCCCGGCAGCTGGACCGGCACGACACCGTCGGCATCGACCTGGTCGCGATGGTCGTCGACGACCTGGTGGCCTGCGGCGCCGAGCCCCTGTTCCTGCAGGACTACGTCGCCTGCGGCCGCGTGGTGCCCGAGCGCATCGCCGCGATCGTCACCGGCATCGCCGAGGGCTGCACCCGCTCCGGCGCGGCGCTGGTCGGCGGGGAGACCGCCGAGCACGGCGACCTCATGGCGCCCGACGACTACGACCTCGCGGCCACCGCCGTGGGCGTGGTCGAGGCCGACGCCGTACTCGGCCCGGAGCGGGTGCGCGGCGGCGACGTCGTCGTCGCCATGGCCTCCTCCGGCTTCCACTCCAACGGCTACTCGCTCGTCCGCCGCGTCGTCGCCGAGGCCGGGCTCGACCTCGCCGGCACCCCCGCGGGCCTCGACCGGCCGCTGGGCGAGGTGCTGCTGGAGCCGACCCGGATCTACGCCCTCGACTGCCTCGCCCTGGTCGGGGAGCTCGGCACCGACGGCGTGCACGCGCTCGCGCACATCACCGGCGGCGGGCTGGCCGGCAACACGGTGCGGGTCGTCCCCGACGGCGCCGAGGCCGTGCTCGACCGCGGCACCTGGGCGCTGCCGGCCGCCGTGCGCCTGCTCGAGGAGCACGGCGTGCCGCGCGAGGAGTCCGAGCGGGCGTTCAACTGCGGCGTCGGCATGGTCGCCGTCGTCGCCGCCGAGGTCGCCGGCCGCGCCGTCGCCCTGCTGGAGCAGCGCGGCGTGCCGGCGTGGGTGGCCGGCACCGTGGAGGAGACCCCCGGGAGCGCCGCGGCGGCCCGGCTGGTGGGCACCTACCGCTGAGGCCCGCCGACCACGACCGGCCCAGCCGGTCGTGACGCCTCCTCCCGCACCGTGGACGGCGAGGGAGGACGCGGTGCGGTCGGAGGACGCCGCCGTGCCGTGGGGAGCCCCCCGCCGGGCACGACGGCACCGCCGCCCCGCGGAGGGACGGCGGTGCTGCGTCAGGCCGGCCCGCCGGTCAGCGGGTGGCGGCCCAGTCGTCGTCCGAGTCGTCGTCCGCCCAGCGGTCGGCGTACTCGTCGTCGTCCTCGTCGTCGTCCTTCGCCGCGGGCGGCGTGTAGGTCGACGGAGAACCGGCCAGCTCGCGCTGCAGCGCGGAGAGGTCGGTGTTCGGTGAGCTGTACTTGAGCTCACGGGCCACGCGTGTCTGCTTGGCCTTCGCTCGGCCGCGCCCCATCGGCTCGACCCCCTCGTTACGGAGTACGGGAGCCCAGCTCCGGGCTGAGCGGCCCGCGTGGCGACCCCGACTGAGTGACTGTGTCTCGACCGAGCTTACGACACCGGACGACGGCGAGCACACGTCGTCCCCTCCTGGTCGCCCGTCCGGGGGGAGGGTGTGACGAGCGCCTCAGCCCGGGAGGGTCAGCGCGGGAGCCGGATGGTGGCCAGCCGGCCGACCGAGCGCATGCGCTCCTCGGCGAGCCGGTCGGCCGCGACGGCGGGGGAGACGCCCTCGGCGTCGGCCGCCTGGAGCACCCGGAGCGTGGTGTCGAAGATGCCCGCCGCCCGGGCCTCGGCCCGCGCGAAGTCGAAGCCGTGCCGCTCGTCCTCGACCTGGATGACGCCGCCGGCGTTGACCAGGTAGTCGGGGGCGTAGAGGACGCCGCGCCGCAGGAGGAGGTCCGCCGTCCCCTCGTGGGCCAGCTGGTTGTTCGCCCCGCCGCACACGATCTCGGCCTCGAGCACCGCGACGGTCTCGTCGTCCAGGGCGCCGCCGAGCGCGCAGGGCGCGTAGACGTCGGCGGGGGTGCGCACGAGGGCGGCGGTGTCGGCGACGGCCGCGACGCCGGGGTGACGGGCCTGCGTCCGCTGGACCGCGCGGGCGTCCACGTCGGTCACGACGACGTCGGCGCCGTCCTCGACCAGCCGGTCGACCAGCCAGCTGCCGACCTTGCCCACGCCGGCGACCGCGACGCGGCGGCCGGCCAGCGTCGGCTTGCCCCAGCGGTGCTGCGCCGCCGCCCGCATCCCCTGGAAGACGCCGTAGGCCGTGAGCACCGAGGAGTCCCCGCAGCCGCCGACGGCCAGCGACCGGCCGTGGGCGAACCGGGTCTCCCGGGCGACGACGTCGAGGTCGGCGTTGTAGGTGCCGACATCGCAGGCGGTCAGGTAGCGGCCGCCCAGGGCCTCCACGAACCGGCCGTAGGCGCGCAGCAGGGCCTCGGTCTTGTCGGTGCGCGGGTCCCCGATGATGACGGCCTTGCCGCCGCCGAGGTCGAGGCCGGCGAGGCTGTTCTTGTAGGCCATCGCCTTCGACAGCGCGAGCGCGTCGGCGACCGCGGCCTCCTCGCTGGGATACGGGTGGAACCGCGTGCCGCCGAGCGCCGGGCCCAGCGCCGTGGAGTAGACCGCGATGACCGCGCGCAGTCCCGACGCCGGGTCGGAGCAGAAGACCACCTGTTCGTGACCGGAGCCGAAGACGTCCACGGGCCCAGCCTAGAGAAGGGACCCCGTCGCCCCCGTCTCCCGCGAGCCCGCGCCGGGCCCCGGCGGCGGGGCCGGTGTGCCGCGGCGCACGTTCCGGGAGAAATCCGGCCGGAAGCCCTCAAGGTCCCCCGGTCGGGTGACGAAAGGAGAAGGGACAGGAGTGCTCGGGTGCGGCTCCTGTGACGGGACGTCACCGGATCGATGCCGCACTCGGCTCCAGCCGACCCTCTTCCCCAGGGAGCGACAGCATGCTGCACGGCCACGCCCGTCGCCGGACGCCGGCGACCCGGACCAGCGCCGGCCGCCGTCCGCGCGGCCTGCGCGTCGCCCTCGCCGGCGCGCTGGCCGCGGTCGCGCTCCTCGTCACCGCCGGCCCCGCGCTGGCCGTGCCCGTCAACCCCACCGACGAGCAGATCGCCGACGCCCGGGCCGCGCAGGACGCCGCCGCGGCCGAGGTCGGCCGCATCGCCGCCCTGGTGGCCGGCGCCGAGGCCGAGCTCGAGCGGATGACCGTGCAGGCCGAGGCCGCCGGCACCGCCTACATGGCCGCCGAGGAGGCCCTGCAGCTCGCCCAGGCCGCGGCCGACGAGGCCGCCGCGCAGCTGCAGGCCGCCGCGGACGCCGTCGCCGCCGCCCGCGCCCGCATCGGGACCTTCGCCCGCGACAGCTACATGAACGGCAGCCAGCTGACCACGACCCGCGCCCTGCTCGACGCCGAGGGCCCGGCCGAGCTCGTGCAGCGCGCCGCCCTGCTGGAGTACGTCGGCGACACCCAGGTCGACGTCCTCGACTCCCTCGAGGTCGCCCGGGTGGAGCAGGCCAACGCCGAGTCCGCCGCCCGCGCCGCCCGCGACCAGATGGCCGCCGCCGAGGCGCAGGCCGCCGCCGCCAAGCAGGCCGCCGACGAGCAGGCCGCCGCGGCGCAGGCCGCCTACAGCGAGGTCTCCGCCCAGCGCGACGCCTACCAGCAGCAGCTGCAGGCCGCGGAGATCCGGCTCCTGCAGCTGCAGGGTGCCCGCGACGCCTACCAGCAGTGGCAGCAGCAGAAGGCCGCCGAGGAGGCCGCGGCCGCCGCGGCCGCCGAGCGGGGGGCCCGCGAGGCCGCGGCCGCGGCCGCCGCCGCGCAGGACCGGGCGCAGTCCGGCGGCGGCTCCTCCGCGGGCGGCTCAGGCGGGACCGGCCCCTACGTCAAGCCGACCTCGGGCCGCACGACCAGCTGCTTCGGCGCCCGCTGGGGCACCAGCCACAACGGCATGGACATCGCCGCCCCGATCGGCACCCCGATCTACGCCGCCCACAGCGGCGTGGTCGCCCGGGCCGGCACGGCCACCGGCTTCGGCCTCGCCGTCTACATCAAGGGCGACGACGGCGCGGTGACCGTCTACGGGCACGTCAACCGGTACTTCGTCTCCGCGGGCGAGCGGGTGACCGCCGGCGAGCAGATCGCCGAGGTCGGCAACCGCGGCCAGTCCACCGGCCCGCACCTGCACTTCGAGGTGCACCCGAGCGGCGCCATGTACTCGGGCGCGGTCAACCCGGCGCCGTGGCTGCGTGCCCGCGGGGTCGCCATCAGCGGCTGCTGACCCGCACCCCCGACGACGGAGCGGCCCGCCACCCCTCAGGGGTGGCGGGCCGCTGTGCGCCGGGCGGGAGGACGTCAGGTGCAGTTCGCGGTGCCGTACTCGTCCACGGCGGTCCCGGAGGGCCCGGTGAAGACGTTCTGGAACTCGGTGGCCGCGTCCGCCAGCTGCTGGGCCCCCTCGGGCGTCGCCAGGTCGACCGAGTTGGCGGTGTCGGCGAACGAGCGGAGCGCGTCACCGAGGACGCCCCAGTCCTCGGCGATCTCGGCCGGCGGCTCGGCGGCGTCGAAGGCGGCCGAGGCCTCGTTCAGCGCCGGCGGGATGCTGTCGGGAGCGGAGGGGTCGACGGCGCTGAGGGCCGTGACGAACTCCTCGGCCTGGGCGCAGAACGCGGCGACGTCGCCGTCGCCGGAGGCCCCGGCCGACTCAGAGGAGCCGCCGGACGAGGAGGACGAGGACGACGAGGACGACGAGGACGACGACGAGGAGGACGACGACGAGCTGTCGCTGTCGTCGTCGCCCCCGCAGCCGGAGAGCAGCAGGACGGCGGCGGCCGTGGCGACCGCGGGGCGGGCCAGGCGTCGGAGTGCGCGCATGAGCAGGGACGTTAACCGCCCGGCAGACGGGTCGCAGGCCGCCCCGCTAGCGTCCGGGACGTGGACGCACCCCTGGACCCACGGGTCACCTGGGACCTACCCGCCCCCGGCGCCATGCCGCGCACGGCGCAGCTGGAGCCGCTGGTCACCCGCGTGCTGGCGCCCAACCCGTCGGGGATGACGCTCGACGGCACCAACACCTACGTGGTCGGTGAGCCGGGCAGCGGCCAGGCGGTGCTCGTGGACCCCGGCCCCGACGACGCCGCGCACCTGGCCGCGGTGGAGGAGGCGCTGGCCGCCCGCGACGCCCGCTGCGTCGCCGTCCTCGTCACCCACCACCACGGCGACCACGCCGACGCCGCGCAGCCGTGGGGCGCCCGGTTCGGGGCCCGGGTCGCCGCCGCGGACCCGCGCGTGGCCGGTCCCGGCGGCCGGGTGCTCGAGGCCGGCGAGCGGCTGCGGCTGGCCGGGACCACGCTGGACGTCGTCGCCACCCCCGGCCACTGCGCCGACCACCTGGCCTTCCGCGTCGACTCCGGCGCGGTGCTCGTCGGCGACCACGTGCTCGGCCGCGGCACGTCCGTCGTCACCCACCCCGAGGGGGACGTCGCCGCCTACCTGGAGTCGCTGCGCCGGGTGTACGACCTGGGCCCCAGCGCCCTCTACTGCGGCCACGGGCCCGAGCTCACCGAGGACCCGCTCGCGGTGCTCGACTTCTACCTGGCCCACCGCGCGTTCCGGGAGGCGCAGGTGCTCGCCGCCGTCGAGGCCGGCGCCGGCAGCGTCGAGGACCTGGTCGCCACCATCTACGCGGCCTACCCGCGGGAGGTGTGGCCGGCCGCCCGTTCCTCCACCCGCTCCATGCTCGACAAGCTGGCGGCCGAGGGCCGGCTCGTGGTGACCGGCGACGAGGTCCGTCCGGCATGACCCCGGTGCCGGTCGTGCGGGCCGCCGAGAGCGAGCGCGACCAGCGGCGCGCGGCGGCGGCCCTCGCGGCGGCCGGCGTGCGGCGGGGGGACCGGCTGCTCGTCTCGGCGGCCGCGTCGCCGGCGCTGCTCGCCGTCGTCCTGGGCGCGCTGCGCACCGGCGTCGTCCCCGTGGTGCTGGACCCGGCGCTGCCGGCCGGCGAGCGGGCGGAGCTGGCCGCCGACGCCGACCCGGCGCTGGACGTGGGCGCCGAGCCCGGGCGGCTGCTCGAGGACACCGCGGAGGCCGAGCTGGCCGACGTCCCGCTCGCCCGGCCGATGCACTACACGTCCGGCACCACCGGCCGGCGCAAGGGCGTGTGGTCCGGCGTGCTCGCCGAGGACGACGCCCGCGCGCTGGCGGCCGAGGAGATCGGGCTCTGGGGCTTCGGGCCCGGCGACCGGCACCTCGTCCTCTCCCCGCTGCACCACTCCGCGCCGCTGCGGTTCTCGGTCCACACGCTGCTCGCCGGCGGCGAGGTGCTGCTGCCCGGCCCCTTCGACGCCGCGCGGGCGGCCGCCGTCATCGCCCGCGAGCGCCCCACGACCACCTTCTGCGTGCCCACCCACCTGCAGCGGCTGCTGGCGCTGTCGTCCCCCGCCGACCCCGTGGACTGGTCCTCGTTCCGGCGCCTGGTGCACGCGGGCGCGCCCTGCCCCGAGCCGGTCAAGCGCGCGGTGCTCGCCGCGGCCCCGGCGGGCAGCGTGTGGGAGTTCTACGGCTCGACGGAGGCGCAGTTCACCGTCTGCTCCCCCGACGACTGGCTGGCGCACCCCGGGAGCGTGGGGCGGGCACGGCCGGGCCGGGCGCTGGAGACCGACGAGCGCGGCCAGCTGTGGTGCGCGGTGCCGCGCTGGGCGCGCTTCGAGTACTGGCGGGCGCCGGACAAGACCGCCGCGGCCTGGCGGGGGGACCGGGTCACCGTCGGGGACCTCGGCCGGGTGGACGACGACGGCGTCGTCTGGCTCGACGGCCGGCGCGAGGACCTGGTCATCTCCGGCGGCGTCAACGTCTACCCGGCCGAGGTCGAGGCGGTGCTCGACGCGCACCCCGGGGTGGTGGAGAGCGCCGTGGTCGGCGTCCCCGACGCCGAGTGGGGGCAGCGCGTCGTGGCCGCCTTCGTGGGGGACGCCGACCCGGCCGAGCTCGCGGCCTGGGCGCGGGAGCGGCTCTCGCCGGCGAAGCGGCCCAAGAGCCTGCACCCGGTCGCGGAGCTGCCCCGCACCTCCACCGGCAAGGTGCGCCGGCTCGACCTCCCGGGCGTGCTGGGTCTCGCGGGTGGCTGACCTGCCCCGGGAGGCCGACGTCGTCGTGGTCGGCGCGGGGACCTCCGGCTGCGCGCTGGCCGCCCGGCTGGCGGAGGCCGGCCGCGCGGTGCTGCTGCTCGAGGCGGGCCCGGCAGAGCCGCCGCCGGAGACACGGGACGCCACGACGATGCGCGCGGCCGTCCCCGGCTCGCCGGCCGCGGTGGAGGTGCCCACCGAGCTGACGCCCGCGGTGACCCGGTCGGTCGTGCGCGGCCGCGGCGCCGGCGGGTCGAGCGCCGTCAACGGGTGCTACTTCGTCCGCGCCACGCCGGCCGACTGCGACGGCTGGGGTGTGCCGGAGTGGTCCTGGGAGGCGGTGCTCCCGGCCTTCCGGCGGCTGGAGGCCGACCGGGAGTACGGCGGCTCGCCGCTGCACGGTGCCGACGGCCCGGTGCCGGTGACCCGGCCCGCGCCCGGGTACGGGCCCGCCGCCGCCTTCGCCGCCGCGGCGGCGGCGCTGGGCGTGCCGGCCGAGCCGGACAAGAACGGGGGCGGCGCCCCCGGGTGCGGGCCGCTGCCGTCGAACGCCGTCGACGGGCTGCGGGTCAGCGCCGCGACGGCGTACCTGCGCGGGCAGCCGGGGCTGACGGTGCGCGGCGGGGTGCGGGTGACCCGCGTGCTGGTCGAGGGCGGGCGGGCGGCCGGCGTGGTCACCGACGCCGGTCCGGTGCGCGCCGCCGAGGTGGTGCTGGCCGCGGGGGCGGTCGGCTCCCCGGAGCTCCTGCTGCGCTCGGGCATCGGCCCGGCGGACGCGCTGCGGGCGCTCGGCCTGCCCGTCACGGCCGACGTCCCGGGGGTGGGCGAGGGGCTGAGCGACCACCCCATGGTCCAGGTGCCGTGGCGCCCGGCTGCGGGGTTCCCCGCGCCGCCCGGGCTCGCCCTGCAGCAGGTGCTGCACGCGGCCCCGGACGGCGCGCCCGGCGGGATCGAGGTGCTGCCGTGGTTCCGCTCCTTCGCCGCGCTGCTGCCGCCGTGGCGGGCGGCGCCGGCCGACGACGGCGTCCTGTCCCTCGGCGTCTCGCTGCTGCGGCCGGCGAGCCGCGGCCGGCTGACCCTGCGCTCGGCCGACCCGGGGCGGGCGCCCCGCCTGGCGTACGGCTACCTGTCCTCCGCGGACGACCGGGCCGGGATGCGGGCCGGCGTCCGGTTCGCCGTGGAGCTGCTGCGCACCGCGCCGCTGGCCGCCCTCGGCGTACCCGACGGCCCGCCCGGCGACGCGCTGTCGGACGACGTCCTCGCCGACGACGCCGCGCTCGACGGGTGGGTCGGCCGGCACCTGGGGACGGCGGTGCACCTGTGCGGCAGCGCGCGGATGGGGCCCGACGGCGACCCCGGCGCGGTCGTGGACGGGCGGCTGCGGGTGCGCGGGGTGGACGGGCTGCGCGTGGCCGACACCTCGGTGCTGCCGACCGTGCCCTCGCGGGGGACGGCGGCGACCGCGGTCATGGTCGGCGAGCGGGCGGCCGAGCTGGTTCCCGCGACCGCCTGAGCGTCACGGGCCGGGTGGTCCGCCCTGCGGGCCGGGGCCCTGCGGTCCCGGGCCCGGGGACGTGGGCGCCGGGGGCGCCAGCGGCAACCCGGCCGGCGGGAAGGGCACGGCCGGCTCGGCCGACAGCACCGGCAGCATCGCGTCGTGCCAGACCCGGGCGCCGCGGCCGCCGCCGAAGCTGCCGACGTCCTGGTTCCGCTTCGGGTTGAGCGCCATCACGCTCGCCGCGTACCGGGGCGTGTAGCCCACGAAGGCGACCGAGAAGCGGTTCTGGCTGGTGCCGGTCTTGCCCGCCACCCGGTGGCCTGGGATCCGCGCCTCGAGCCCGGTCCCGTACGGCGCCTCGGTGTCGCCGACCAGCACCTGGTTGAGGGTGGTCGCCACCGCCGGCGGGATGGCCTCCGGCGTGCAGTCCGTGGTCGGGACGACCGGCGGACCCCCCGGCTCCAGGGAGAAGGGCCCGCCGGCGGCGTCGGACAGGGCCACGACCGGCACCGGCGCGCAGCGGGTGCCGTTGGCCGCCAGCGTCGAGTAGGCGCTGGCCAGCGCCAGGGGGCTGGTGGCCTCCGCGCCGAGGGTGAAGGACCCGCGGTTCTCGGCGACGACCTGGTCGGCGATGGGGTCGAGGGAGAACAGGCCCATCCGCTGGGCCGCCCGGACCGGCCGCTCGACGCTGCCCAGCTGGTCCTCCAGCGCCACGAAGTAGGTGTTGGAGCTGCGGACCAGTGCCTCGGCCATGGTCAGCGTCGGCGGGTAGTTGCCGACGTTGGCCACGGTGTAGGGGGCGGTCCCGTTGCGGTAGACCGACGACACGTAGGGGCTGGGTGTGGTGATCACGTGGTACGGCGGGAAGCCGGCCTCCAGGGCCGCGGCCGCCACGAACGTCTTGTAGGTCGAGCCCGCGCCCTGGCTGGCCGCCACGTTGAGGTTGACCGACTCCTGCGCGGGGTCGGCCACGTCGTAGCCGAAGACCCGGTTGACGCTCATCGCCAGGACGTGCCCGGTGCCCGGCTCGACGGCGGTGAACATGATGGCCAGCGGGTGGCCCATGGGCAGCTCGGCCAGCACGGCGGCGTCGCCGGACCGCTGCAGGTCCGGCCGCAGCGTCGTCTGCACCACCAGCCCGCCGGCGTCGATGGTCTCCTGCGGGATGCCCAGCGTCTGGGTCAGGTACTGCTGGACGTAGTCGCAGAAGAAGCCGCCGACGACCGCGTCGATGCAGCCGTTGCGCGGCGGCGGTTCGGGCAGCACCTCGACCGGCCGCCCGGCGAGCTCGTCGAACTGGACCCGGGTGATGTCGCCGACCTCCAGCATCCGCTCGAGCACCTGGTCGCGGCGCACGACGGCCCGCGCGGGGTCGGCGAGCGGGTTGTCGGCCGTCGGCGTGCGCACCAGGCCGGCGAGCATCGCGGCCTGGGCCAGCGTGAGGTCGGCGGCGTCGACGGAGAAGTACCGGCGGGCCGCGGCCTGCACCCCGTACGCGCCCTCGCCGAAGTACACCGTGTTGAGGTAGCGGGTGAGGATCTCGTCCTTGGAGTAGGTCTCCTCGAGGCTCAGGGCCAGCCGCGCCTCCCGCAGCTTGCGGCCGACGCTCTCCTCCGTGGCGGCCTGCCGCTCCTCGGCCTCGGTCGCCGTCTGCAGCAGGGTCTGCTTGACCAGCTGCTGGGTGATCGTGGAACCCCCCTCCTGCACCGACCCGGCCAGGACGTTGCGGGCCAGGGCGCGCAGCGTGCCCTCGACGTCGAGGCCCTGGTGCTCGTAGAAGCGGCGGTCCTCGATCGCCACGAGCGCCTGGCGCATGACGCCGGCGATCCGGTCCCCCGGCACGGGCTGCCGGTTCCGCTCGTAGAAGTACGTGATCACCGAGCCGTCGGCCGCCAGGACGACGCTGGGCCCGGGGAAGGTCTGGTCGGTGAGCTCCACCGGCAGCGGGGCCAGCAGGTCGGCCGAGGACTGGGCGGCCAGCCCGGAGCCGACGACCCAGGGCGCCAGCGAGGCGGCCACGAGCGCTCCGGCCAGCGGGATCGCGACGAACAGCAGAGCCGCCGCGCGGAGGCGCGGATGGCGGCGCCTGGCCATGTCTGGACCCTGCCCGTCCCGTGGGCCCGTGCCCGGTCCGCCCGGGCATCCCCCTCGAGCAGCGATCATCTCCACGGCGCGGGCCGGCGACAAGCCGGAGCCGGACGGGATCGTCCGGAGCGTCCCGGCGGCGCTGTGCCGCAGCCGCCGGGACGCCGGGTCTGGGGGAGATCAGCGGATGGCGGTGATCTCCGAGGTGCCGGTCTCGGTCAGCGGGGACCAGGCGTCGGGGTGGGGCCGGCCGGTCTGGGCGGCCCACGCGGCGGCGGGCGCCGCGCCCTTGCGGGTGGCCGGCCGGGCGCTCAGGGCGACGATGAGCGCGAGCAGCACCAGCAGCCCGACGAGGATCCCACCGATGACCAGGAGCGTCGTGAACATGTACCGAACGTAAGGGGGTGACCGGTCCGTGTCACCGGCTCCGGGGTGGCAGATCCGCACGGACATCCCGCCCGTGTTGTGCAGGTCCTGCCAGTCGACCAGGTGGCGGACCGGTGGCGGGCTGGCGACCGGTGTGCGACGGGAGCCGGACCGGCCGGCTGGGTAGGGGAGCGGCGTCCCACGACAGGAGGCCGCTGGTGAGCACCGTCCCCGACCTGGCCGGCAGGGCCGTCGCCGCGCCGCTGGGCGCCCTCGCCCGCCGGCGGCGCGGCAAGCCGATGCACCCGCGCGGGGTGGTGGTGACCGGCGTCCTCGAGCGGACCGGCGGCCCGGGCACCGGCGTCGCGTGGCTCGACCGGCCGGCCCGCGACGAGGTCGTGGTGCGGCTCAGCCGGGGCATCGGGTTCCCCGCGCCGTGGCCGGACCTCCTCGGGCTCGCCGTCCGCGTGCCCGACGCCGGCGGGCCGGTGGACCTGCTGCTCTCGTCGACCGGACGCGGGGCGCTGACCCGGCTGGTGCCGGCGTTCCGTTCCGACGCCGGCCGCTCCTTCTGCTCGATCATGGGCTACCGCTCGCCGGCCGGGACCCTGCGGTTCGCGGCGGAGGCGGCCGACGGCGTCGGGCCGGTGCCCTCCGACCCGGAGCCGCTGCTCGCCGCGCTGCGCGACCGGCCGCTGCGGTACGCCCTCGCCGTCGCCCGCGGGCTCGGCACCTGGCAGCCCTTCGCCACGCTGACCCTCGGCCACCCGGTGGAGGAGCCCGACCCGGACCTGCGCTTCGACGCCGTCCGGCACCCGCCGCCGCAGCTGACCGCCGACGGGCCGATGGCGCGGTTCCGCGCGCCGGCCTACGCCCGGGCGCAGCAGGAACGCGCCGCAGCGGAGGAGGCGCGGTCGCCCGGCTCCTGACCGTCGTCCGGGAGGGCGGAAAGGCGGGTGACAGCGGCAGGGGCCGGTGGTTCGATCCTCCCGTCCGACCGCAGCACGGGGGCCGCACCTGCTGGGAGCCTGCATGCGCACGGTCTCTGCCCCCGCCCGCGCCGGAGCCCGCGCCCCTGGGACGGCCGGCGCCACCCGCCGGGTGCTGCCGGCGATGCGTGTCCTGCTCGGGGTGTTCAGCGCCCTGACCGCCCTCGCGGTCGTCGCCCTGTTCGTCCTCGCCGAGCAGACCGACGAGACGTTCGCCTGGACGATCCAGCCACCCCTCACCGCGGCGTTCCTCGGCGCCGGGTACGCCGCCGGCTGCGTGCTGGTGGTCCTCTCGCTGCGGCGCTCCGCGTGGGCCGACGTCCGGGTGCCGGTGGGGACCGTGCTCGTCTTCGTCGTCCTCACCCTGGCGGCCACGCTGCTCCACCTGGACCGGTTCCACCTCGACCCGGACACCTCGGGAGCCGTGGCCGTGGCCGCCGGGTGGTTCTGGCTGGCCGTCTACGTGACCGTGCCGGTGGGGATGGTCGCCACGCTGTGGCCGCAGGAGCGGGCCCCGGGGGCCGATCCCCCGGCCCGCGCGCCGCTGCCGCGGGTGCTGCGCGTGGCGCTGGCGGCCGAGTCCGTCGTCCTCACGGCCGTCGGCGCGGCGCTGTTCGCGGCGCCGGGGACGGCGACGGCGCTGTGGCCCTGGCCGCTCACGCCGCTGACCGCGCGGGTCGTGGCGGCCTGGCTCGTCGCCTTCGGGCTGGCCACCGCGCTGGCGGCGGTGGCGGGGGACCTGCAGCGGCTGCGCACGGCGGCGGTCGCCTACACGGTGTTCGGGGTGCTGGTCGCGGTCGCGGTGGCCCGCTTCGCCGACACGGTGGCGTGGGGCGACCCGGCGGCCTGGGTGTTCGCGGCGGCGACGGTGGCGGTCGTCGCCACCGGCGCCACGGGCTGGCGGCTCGCCGCGGCGCACGGGGACGGCCGGTGACCGGGGTGCCGCCCCGGGCGGCGCTGCTCGTGGTCACCCGGGACGACGACGTCCGCGGGCGGATCTGCGCGGAGCTCGACCGCCGCTACGGGCGGGAGTTCGTGGTCGTGTCCTGTCCCGATGCCGCGGCGGTCCCGGCCGAGCTGGCCGCCCGCGGCGAGCCGGACGTCGCCGTCGTCTTCGCCGGCCTGGGCGACGCGGACCCCGACGGGCTGGCGGTGCTCCGCAGACTGCACGCGGGCCGGCCGGCGAGCGTGGCCGTCGCCCTCGTGCGCTGGGGCGCCTGGGACACCGCCCGGCCGATCTTCGAGGCGATCACCCTGGGGCAGATCGACCGGTGGGTCGCCGCGCCGGAGGAGGCCGGGGACCCCGAGTTCCACCGGCTGGTCAGCGAGTTCCTCGAGGAGTGGTCGACGCGGCGCGGTGGCGGCTTCGAGGCGGTGCGGGTGATCGGGGAGCGGTGGTCGGAGCGCACGCAGGGCCTGCGCGACACGCTGACCCGCAACCGCATCCCGCTGGGCTTCTACGACTCGTCGTCGGAGGAGGGGCGGGCGCTGCTGGCCGGCCTGGGGCTGACCCGTCCGCGGCTGCCGGTCGTCGTCCTGCGGTTCAAGCCCGAGCGCACGGTCCTGGAGGACCCGTCGGACCTCGAGATCGCCGAGGCCTTCGGGCTGTTCACCCCGCTGGACCCGGACACCGTCTGGGACGTCGTCGTCGTGGGCGCCGGGCCGGCCGGGCTGGGCGCCAGCGTGTACGCCGCCTCCGAGGGACTGGCGACGCTCGTCGTGGAGCCGGAGGCCATCGGCGGCCAGGCCGGCACCAGCTCGCTGATCCGCAACTACGCCGGCTTCCCGATGGGCGTCAGCGGCAGCCGGCTGGCCTTCAACGCCTACCAGCAGGCCTGGTCGTTCGGCAGCACGTTCCACTTCATGCGCGGGGCCGTCGGCCTCCGCGGCGACGAGGGGCTGCACCACCTCGACCTCTCCGACGGCACCTCCGTGGCGGCGCGGACGGTCGTCCTGGCCACCGGGGCCAGCTGGCGGCGGCTCGGCGTGCCGGAGCTCGAGGCGCTCGTCGGGCGCGGCGTCTTCTACGGCGCGGCGGTGAGCGAGGCGCCGGCGATGCGCGGGCGGTCGGTCTTCGTCGTCGGCGGCGGCAACTCGGCCGGCCAGGCGGCGGTGCACCTGTCCCGCTACGCCGAGCGGGTCACCGTGGTCGTGCGGCGCCCGGGCCTCGCCGAGACGATGTCGGACTACCTGCTCAAGGAGCTCGAGGCGCTGCCCAACGTCATCGTCCGCGGCCGCGCCCAGGTCGTCGGTGGGACCGGCTCCGCCTTCCTGGAGACGATCGTCCTGCGTGACCTCGACACCGGCGAGGAGACCGTGGACTCCGGCGCCCTGTTCCTGCTCATCGGCAGCGAGCCGCACACCGGCTGGCTGGAGGGGACCGTCGCCCGCGACCGCTGGGGCTTCGTGCTCACCGGGCCCGCGCTGGACCGGGACTCCTGGCCCCTCGACCGGCCGCCGGCCCTGCTCGAGACGAGCGTCCCGGGGGTGTTCGCCGCCGGGGACGTGCGGTCCGGGTCGGTCAAGCGGTGCGCGTCGGCAGTGGGGGAGGGCGCTCTGGTCGTGACGCAGATCCACGCTCACCTGGCCGGGCTGCGCGCGGCCGCCGCTCCCCCCTTGGGGTGACGCAGGCCACCCGGGTGACCACGGGCGGTTGCCGGGGTGGATGCTGGGTAGCCGGACAGGGACCGAAGTCCCATCGAGAGCACCGCCCCTGCCGTCGCGTGCTCGGCGTCAGGAGGAGTGCCGTCCGAGTGGACCCCGAACGACCACCGCGGGCAGCAGGCACGACCGGGCTGCCCGCGATCCGGGTGGCCTCGGTCCCGCACCGCGACCCGTACGTGGACGCCGTGCTGCCCGACGGCGTCGTCCGCGTCGGCCCCGACCACCGGCCGAGCCCCTGGCTGGACCCCGCGTACCTGACGGCGCACGCCGGCGAGGTCGACGTGGTGCACGTGCACACCGGGTTCGGGCACCTGCCCGAGGACGAGGTCGTCTGCTTCACCGAGGCGGTCCGCCGCACCGGCGTCCCGCTGGTGGTCACCGTGCACCAGCTGCGCGACCCCGCCCAGACGCGGCCGGCGCGGCACGAGGCGCACCTGCGCGCCCTCCTGGACACCGCGGAGGTCGTCTTCACGCTGACCCCCGGTGCCGCCGACGAGATCGCCGAGCGCTACGGGCGGACGGCGATCGTCGTGGCGCACCCGTCCCTCGCCGCGCCCGACCCCGGGGTCGGCGGCGAGCGCGGCCTGGTGGGGCTGGCCCTGCGCTCGGGCGCCTCCGTGCCCGACCCCGCCGGCGTCGTCCGCGCCGCCCTGCACGGGGCCCTCAACGGCGGCGGGCGGCTGCGGGTGTTCGTCGAGCCCGGGTACCGGCTGCCCGACCTGGGGAACCTGGCCGACAGCGCGGCCCTGGAACTGGTCGTGCTCGACGAGGACCGCTGGCCGGCCCAGCTCCAGGAGCTGCACGTCGCGGTGCTGCCGGAGTGCTGCGGCACGCACTCCTCGGAGCTGGAGGTCTGCCGCGACGTGGGCACCCGCGTGGTCGCGCCCAGCTGCGGCTGGTTCGCCGACCAGTGGTCGGACGTCGTGACCTACGGCAACGACGAGGAGCGCGGCTTCGACCCGGTGTCGCTGAACGGCGCCGTCGCCGCGGCGCTCACCCGTCCGGCGCCGCGTCCGGCCGACCGGGCGTGGCGGGAGCAGCAGCGGGCGGCGGTGCGCGACGTCCACGCGCAGGTGTACGCCCAGGTCGTCGGGGACCGCGTCCCGGGCTGACCGCGGCGGGACCCGTGGGCGTCGCACCCACCGGCGTCGCACCCACCGGCCTCGCACCCACCGGCCTCGCACCCACCGGCCTCGCACCCACCGGCCTCCGCCGCGCACCCTCAGGGCTCGGCGGGCAGCGGCCGCGCCGGCCAGTCGAGCAGCCGCGCTCCCATCGCCGCCGTGTGGAGGGCGAACCGCTGGTCGGGGTCGGCGACGCCGTGCCCGGTCAGCTCGGCGACCCGCGCGAGCCGGTAGGTCACCGTGCGGACGGAGACGTGCAGCCGCCGGGCGGCTTCGGTGGCGACGTCCCCGGCGGCGAAGTAGGCCAGCAGGGTCTCCAGGAGCGGCGCGGCGCCCCCGCGGGCGCGCTCCAGCGGGCCGAGGACGTCGCGGACCAGGTCGACCATCGCCGCCTGGTCGCGGCCGAGGACCCGGTGCACCAGCAGGTCGCGCGGGTCCACCACCTCGGTGTCGAGGTCCAGCCGGTCGGCCAGCGCCAGCGCCTCGCGCGCCTCCTCGTAGGACCGGGCGACGCCGTACGCCCCGGGGAACGCCCGGCCGGCCGCCACCCGCCAGAAACGACGGGTGCGGCCCAGCTCCTCGTGCAGCGCGACCCCGAGGGCGAGGCCGGAGCCGGACGACGGTCCGCCGGGCGCGCCCGGGACGACGACGACCACCCGCCCGTCCTTGGTGGCGACGAGCACGTCGCGGTCGCCGAAGCGGTCGACGACCCGCCGCTCGAGGGCGATCGCCGCGCGGTCGACGGCGACGTCGCCGTCCCCGGGCTGGGCGAGGGCCACGTGGTGCGGCGCGCCGAGGTCGATGCCGAACGGCTCCGCCCGCTGCACCATGCGCGAGACGTCGGCGTCTCCGCGCAGCAGGTCGTCGACGAACTCGCGCCGCAGCGACTCCTCGTGGCGGATGAGCGCCCGCCGCTCGGCCTGGTGGCCGTCGACGAGCACCCCGACGGCGTCGTCGAGCACCCGGAGCACCGCCTCCGCCGCCGTCCGCACCTTCTCCGGGTCGGCGGAACGGGCGACCGCGGGCAGCTGCCGCCACAGCCGCCAGGCGGCGGACAGGTAGAGGTCGACCGCGGCGCCGGCGGCGACGCCCCGCGCGGCGGCCTGCCGGCCCAGCTCCCGGACCGCCTCCAGGTCCTGGGGCAGCGGGCGGCGGCCGGTGATGGCGGCCTCGGCCAGCATCGGCAGGTACCCGCCCAGCAGCTCGGCCGGCACCCGGCAGGAGGCGGCCGCCGACGTGCCCACGGCGGTCAGCCAGTCCTCCGGCGGGTCCGGCGTCCCGCTGTCGGTCATGTCCCCTCCCGTGCCGCTCCGGCGCCGGCCGGCCCGGGGCGAGGGCCGGTCAGCGGAGCGGGTCGAAGGGGGCCAGCTCCGGCGGGGCCTCCCCCTTGAGCACCGTCTGGGCCACCAGCATGCCGGTGACCGGGCCGAGGGCGATGCCCCACATCCCGTGGCCGCCGGCCACGACCACCCGCTCGGCGGAGGTCGGGCCCAGCAGCGGCAGCCCGTCGGGGGTGCACGGCCGGGAGCCGACCCACTCGTCGCGCCGGTCGTCGAGGTCGACGCCCTGCAGGAAGGGGCGGACGGCGTCGGCGATCGCGCGCACCCGGCGCGGGTCCGGTGGCTCGTCGGGACGGCGGAACTCCATCATCCCGGCCACCCGCAGCCGGTCGCCCAGCGGCGTGCAGGCGACCCGCTGCCGCGGGAAGTACAGCGGGCCGCGGGGCATCCGCTCGACCGGGACGCTGAAGCTGTACCCCCGGCCGGCCTGCACCGGCTGCCGGACGCCGAACCGGCCCGCCAGCGCGCCCAGCCAGGCGCCCGTGGCGAGGACGACGGCGTCGTGCCGCTGCCGCTCCCCGGCGGCGGTGACGACGACGGCGCTCCCGGGCCGCTCGACCACGTCGTCGACCGCGACCCCCTCGACCAGCTCGCCGCCACGGGCCCGAACCGCGTCGGCCAGCGCCCGCAGGTAGGCGGGTGGGTCCAGGTAGCGCTGGCCGCGGACCTCGACGGCCGCACCGACCTCGGCGGTCAGCGAGCGCTCGACCGCGCGCGCCCGCCACCCCGTCACCGGCCCGAACGCGGTGTCCAGGCCGGCGTCGCGGACGTGTTCGAGCTCGGCGAGCAGGCCGCCGGCCTCCCGCTCGTGCCGGAAGCACGCCAGCAACGGCGCAGCCTCCCGGGTCGGGGTGGCCACCCCGCCGGCGGCGAGGGCGTCGAAGGCGTCCAGGGCCCGCCCGCTGAGCGGAGTGAGGGCAGCCAGGCCCCGCCGCCAGCTGCGGCCGGTGCTGTGCCGCACGAAGGAGCCGAGGAAGCGCAGCAGGGCCGGGTCGGCGCGCAGCGGGACGTAGACCGGCGACCGCGGGCTGAGCACCGCCCGCAGGCCGTACCGCAGCACCGCGGGCTCGGGCAGCGGCGCCGTCAGGCCGGGGGTGAGCCACCCGGCGTTGCCCCACGAGGCGCCGGCGGCCACGTGGTCGCGCTCGTAGACGGTGACCTGGGCCCCGCCCTCCTGCAGGAACCAGGCCGTGGCCAGGCCGACCATGCCGGCGCCGACCACGGCGACCTGCCGCGGCGGGCGGGCTGCGGACGTGGCGGGCACTCTTCCTCCCGGGGCGGGTGGGGGTGTGGGCGTCGCCGTCAGCGGGCGGGCGTCTGGCAGGAGACGCAGGTGGCGGCGAACGGCCGGAACTCCAGCCGCGCCTCGGGGACCGCCGTGCCGCACTGCACGCAGACGCCGTAGGTGCCGGCGGCGATCCGCTCCAGGGCCGCGTCGATCTCCTCGATGGTCCGCAGGAGGGTCGCACTGCGCGTGACGGCCACCGGGTCGGGCAGCGAGGCGACGGTCTCGGCCAGCGCCGCCTCCCGCTGCCGGACGCAGTCGGCGCGCTGGGTCTCCAGGACCGCCCGGAACGGGGCCCACCGGTCCGAGCCGGTCGAGGTGGGGGTGGTGACCGCGGTCATGGGTTCCTCCTGGTGTGACGGGCCCCGGTGGACCGGGACGGGTGCGACGCCAGACGCCTCGGGGGAGGCACGGACGCGCGGGACCCGGCGGCGCCTCGGGGGTGCTGCGGGGGAGCGGGGCGTGGGCCCGGCGCTCAGCTGCCCGGCGGACGGTGGCGGGCGGGGGACGGCGGAGCCGTGCTCGTCATGTCCCCTCCTCCCGCCGGAACGACTGGCGCGCCCTCCGGGACCGGAGGGCGCGTCTCCAGCATGGGGGCGACCGGAGGGGTGGGGGAACGGCAACGACCGGCGACTTCGGCCCGTCCGTGGTTGCCGGTGACCGGCAACGAGGTCCGTGCAGGCAGGACGAGGGGGCGTGCCCGGCGGCGGGCCGGTCGCCCGGGGAGGTGTCG